>CALFSR010000001.1 GCA_937916565.1 uncultured Bacillota bacterium
GCTACGAGACCGAGCCCGGTGAGGAAGCCCAGGTGGACTGGAGCTACTTCGGGACCCACGTGATCCATGGTGTGCAACGCAAGCTGTGGTGCTTCGCCATGGTGCTGAGCTGGTCTCGGATGCTCTACATCGAGTTTGTCTGGGAGACCGACGAGGCCATCCTGCAACGGTGCCACATCCATGCGTTTGAATACTTTGGCGGTGTGCCCCGGCGGATTGTCTACGACAACATGAAGACCGTGGCCATAGGCCGCCTGGAGAATGGCCAGGTTCAGTGGAATCCCCAGTTTCTCGACTTTGCCCACTACTACGGGTTCAGGCCCAGGACTCACCGCCCCTACCGGGCGCAAACCAAGGGCAAAATCGAGCGACCCATGGGCTACATTAAGGGCAACTTCTTTCAAGGCATCCGGTTCGACAGCCTGGAGGACCTCAACAGCCAGGCTCGCCGGTGGCTGGACCAGGTGGCCAATGTCCGCGTCCACGGGACCACCCATGAGGTTCCTTTGCTCCGCTGGCAAGAGCGAGAACGGTTTGAGCTGCGGGCGCTGACGGTTCCCCCGTACGACACGTCCATCGTCAGCCGGCGCAAGGTCTCCCGGGACGGTTATGTGGTGGTACGCACCAATCGCTACTCCGTCCCATGGAACTACGCCGGGCAGTGGGTCACGGTACGGGAAACCCCCAACGGTTGGCTGGAGATCGTCGACGGCAACAAGCTGGTGGCGAGCCATTTGATGCTGCCTGAGAGCGCCCGCTTTCGGCCGGTGCTGCAGCCGGCGCACCATGAGGTGCCCCAAGGTGAGACGAAAAGCCCGGCAAGTCCAGTGGCCGCCCCTGAGGTGGAGGAACGACCGCTGGCGGTTTACGAGGCCTTCTCTCTTGGGAGGGTCGGCGAATGAGCATGACCGGCTTGCGCATGGCGGAACTTGCCGCGGGACTTGAGAAGCTGGGACTTACTCACATGGCCCAAGTGGCTGCCCACCGTGCTGAAGAAGCCGCCCGGACCAACATGGGCTACCTGGACTACCTGCATACCTTGGTGGAAGAGGAGCTGGCAGCCCGGTACGAACGGTACGTCGAAACCCGCACCCGGCTGGCCCATTTCCCCTTCCGCAAGACCCTTGAGCAGTTCGACTTTGACGCCCAGCCCGGTGTTGACCGGAAAGCGGTTCAAGACCTGGCCACGATGGCGTTCGTGGAACGGGCCACCAACGTGCTGCTGCTGGGCCCGCCGGGCGTGGGCAAAACCCATCTCGCGGTTGGCCTGGGCATGCGGGCCATTGAACTGGGCTACAGCGTCTATTTCATCCGCCTCGAGGACATGATCCAGCGCCTCACGCAAAGCTATCGCGAGGGGCGTTTTGCCCGCAAGTTGAGGGTCTACGTCAAACCGAAGCTCCTGATTTGCGACGAGGTGGGCTACACCCAGTTGGACCGCCTCCAGGCTAACCTGTTCTTTGAGCTCATTTCGAGGCGTTACGAGAAAGGGTCCATCATCATCACCAGCAACAAGAGCTACGGCGATTGGGGGAGCATCTTTGGCGATAATGTCATCGCCGCGGCCATCCTTGACCGCTTGCTCCACCATTCCATCACGCTCAACATTCGCGGTCCCAGTTACCGCCTAAGAGAGAAGGTGAGAGCCGGGATTCTCGGGGACATTGTGCCACCCGTTCGCATAGAGTCACAGACTTAGACCCCTGGGGTGAGGATTTTTCGGCCGGCGATAGCGAGGAACATTGCTCCGACGATTTTGAGGAACATCATTTCGGCGTTGACACGTATTCCGCCTTTTGCGCTGCCCAGCTCTCTTTGCTGGAGAAGACGATGGGAAG
>CALFSR010000002.1 GCA_937916565.1 uncultured Bacillota bacterium
TCGCCGCCATGGTGCTGCTCAGCCCGAGCGCCTTCGGCTGGGGCGCGGCCGTCGTGGCGATCATGCTGGTCCTGCCGTTCTTTGCGGGCAGCTACACGTTGGCGGTGCTCATCGACGCCTTTATCTACGGGGTGTTTGCCCTCAGCTACAACCTGCTCCTGGGTTACACGGGCATCTTGTCCTTGGGACACGCTCTGTTTTTCGGGCTCGGCGCCTACGCCGTCGCCATCCCCGTGGTGCGCATGGGCTGGTCGCTGGGCGCTGCGGTGATGCTTGGCATCGGCTTGTCGGTGGTGACGGCCCTGGTGCTCGGGAGCTTATCGCTGCGGGTGCGGGGCGTCTACTTTTCCATGGTCACGCTGGCCTTTGCGGAGATCGTCCACGTGCTCGCCATCAAGCTGAGTCGCTTCACGGGCGGGGAAGACGGCATCACCCGGATTCCGGCGCCCGCCTGGCTGGGTGACCGCACGTCTTTCTATTACTTCGCCCTCCTTGTCCTCGTCGCCGTGTACCTGGGCTTGCGGCTTCTTATGGCGTCGCCCTTCGGGCGGACGTTGATCGCGATCCGGGAAAACGAGGCCCGGGCAGCGGCCCTCGGGTACGACGTGTTTGCCCACAAGCTGGTCAGCATGGTGCTGGCCGGCCTGTTGGCTACGGTGGCCGGGATGGGCAACGCGCTGTTCTTCAGCTACGTGTCGCCGTCGCTGCTGTCGTCGCTGACGACCATCGATGTGCTTCTGATGACCATGGTGGGAGGCGCCGGCACCCTCGTGGGACCGGTGCTCGGCGCGGGCGTCGTGGAAGTGCTGGACACCGTGCTGAGCAGCTTTTTCCGCCACTGGCTTCTCGTCTTCGGCCTTATCTATATCGTGATCGTGATCTTCCTGCCCAAGGGCATCGTCGGCAGCGTCGCCGACTGGCTGGTGCGCCGGCCGGCCGGGGGAGCGCCGGCGCGGCGCTGACGCCCGGGTGACGGAAATGAACAGGCCCGGGCGGCGAACTCACCGCCCGGGCCTGCGGGCTTGCGCTATTGTTCCTTCGCTATCGCGCCTTCTCGCTCCCGGCTCCGGCGAGCGGCCTTAGAGGCCTACATCCTGGCGCCGCCGTTCACCGCGAGCACCTGGCCGGTAACGTAGCCGGCCGCCGGCGACGCCAGGTAGGCGACGGCCGCGGCGATCTCCTCGGGCTCGGCAAGGCGGGCCGCCGGAATGCCGGCCAAGATCTTTTCTTTGACCTTGTCCGGGATCGTCGCGACCATGGCGGTGTTGACGAACCCCGGCGCCACCGCGTTGACCGTGATCCCGTAACGGATAAGCTCCCGGGCCAGCGTCTGCGTCAAGCCGATGACGGCGGCTTTGGCCGCGGCGTAATTGGCCTGGCCGAGGTTCCCGGTCTGGCCGACGATGGACGAGATGTTGATGATGCGGCCGGAGCCGCGCGGGATCATCGCGTCGACAAACGCCTTGCAGCAGTAGAACACGCCGTGCAGGTTGACGTCGATGACCGCGTGCCATTGCTCGAGGGTCATCTTAGTAAAGAACGCGTCGCGGGTGATGCCGGCGTTGTTGACGAGGATGTCGAGCCCTCCGTACGCGGCGACCACCTCGTCCCGCAGGCGTTCGACCTCCTCGTAGCGGCTCACGTCGGCGGCGAGAAAACGCGGCGTGCCCCCGTGCTTGGCCAGGGAGGCCAGGAGATCTTCGAGGTCCGGCGGCGCCTGCAGGTCGTTGACGACGACCGACGCTCCCTGGGCGGCCAAGGCTTGCCCGATGGCGCGGCCGATGCCCCGGGCGCCGCCGGTGACGAGGGCGACCTTGCCCAAGAGCGCCCGCTCGCCGAAGGCCGCCGGGCTTTCGACCCCGGCCAGGAAGCCAAGTACCGCCGCGTTCCACGCGTCCGGCTTCTCCAGGAACGGCAAGTGGCCCGTGCCCGGGATCCACTGCAGGCGCGCCCCCGGGATTAGGCCGGCCAGCTGTTCGGCGAACCGGGGCGGCACGACCTGATCCTCCGTCCCGTGCAGCACCAAGGTGGGGCAGCGCATCTGGGGGAGCCGGTCCCGGGCGTCAAAGGCGGCGCCGGCCTGGAATTGCCCTTGGAACCCATGCCCGCTGCCCGGCAGCTCAAGGCGCGCTTGCACAAATCGGTCCACCTCGCCGGGGTGCTGCTCGCGAAAGGCTGCGGTGGTGCCCCACTCGACGGCGATCCGGTACACTTGCTCGAGGCTGAGGCCGGCGACGTTGAGCCGCTCTTTCCACATTTCGCCCGTCACCTGCAAGTACTCGGGGCCGCCCGGATGGGTGCTGGCCAGCACGAGGCCAAAGACCCGGTCGGGCCAGTTCAAGGCCAACTCCTGCGCGATGAGGCCGCCCAGCGACAAGCCCACGATATGGGCGCGCGGGATGTTGAGGTGGTCGAGCAGGCCCACCACGTCTTGGGCCATCTGCGCGACGGTGTAGGGTCCGTAAGGCTGGTCCGAGCGGCCGGCGCCCCGGTTGTCCAGCACGATGACCTGGTGATGAGCGGCGAAAGCCGGCACCTGGTGGTACCAAGTCGTCGCCGGCATGCCGAGGCCGGTGATGAGAACCAGCGGCGTGCCTTCACCGTGCACCTCGTAGTAGAGCTCGATGTCGCCGACGCGGGCTTTGGGCATGATCGAAGACCTCCTTGGCGCCTCAGCGCGATAATGAAATCCGACCCATCTCTCACTCTTACACGGAAACCAACGGCAGCGCCGCGCCGCGGCGCACCCCGTCGATGCCGTACAGCAAAAACGCTCCCAGGGCCTTTACCACTTCCGCAGTCTCAAGGCTAACCGCATCCGGCCCGGGGCCGGGCCACAGGACCCAGCGCAAGCCGCTGATGTGGCCAAGGCCGAGCAAGGCGTAGGCCAAAGGCTCGGCGGGCAGCGGCCGCACCGTGCCCGCCGCCGCGGCCGCCTCAAGGGCCGGGCCGTACGGCTCGGCGAGGCGAGTGTAATACCAGCGGGCGACGTCTTCCTCCACGAACTCGGCCTCACGCACGATGCGGTAGATGCTGCCCCGCCCGTGCAGCCAGTCGAGGAACGCGGCCAGCGCCAGCACCTCCACGTGGCGGCGGTCGGAGGCTCCGGCCGTCGCCTCCCGGAGACGGCGGCGCAGGCGGCGGTTGATGTCCCGGACAAGCTCCCGCAAGATGTCCACTTTGCCGGGGAAGTGCACGTAAAACGTGCCCTGGGCTACGCCCGCCAGGCGCGTGACGTCGGCGATCTGCGCCCCGAAGTACCCGAGCTCGCCAAAGCACTGTTCGGCCGCGGCCAAAAGCCGCCGGCGGGTGCGCTCGCCCACGGTTTCGTCGCGGGAAGGCGCCACGTCATCGCCCGCGGCGCCTGCGGCCGGAGGCCAGGGAAGCGGCTCCATGGGAACGCCCGTGCTCAGGCCCCGCACGGCGAAGTCGATGACCCCGTCGACGGCCTCGCCGGGGACGGGGCGGTTGTCCCAAATGATGTAGCGGGTGCCGAGCATGTAGGCGCAGCCGAGGAGCGCGAAGGGGATGGCCGCCCTGGCGGCGGCGCCGGCCCGGTCACCGGGGGAAAACAGGTGCTCCTCCAGCCGCCGGGCGAGGCGGTGGTAGACGCTGACCGGCAGCTCCAGCCGGATGAACTCCGCTTCCCGGAAGATCTGGTAGAGCGCCCGGTGCTCGCCGATGTAGTCGTAGAAGGCAGCCAGAGCCCTGTGCAGCTTTTCCTCACGGGTGCCGGGGCGGGAGAGAGCCGCGGCCAGCATGTTTTCGAGCCCTTGGCCGAGCCGCTCCGCGAGGTGGAGAAACACAGCGTCCTTGTCGTCGAAATAGCGGTAAAAGGTGCCGTTGGCGACCGCCGCGCGCCGGCATATTTCCGCCACCGAGGCGCGGTGGTAGCCGCGCTCTTCGAAGGTTTTTTGCGCCACGTGCAGGAGGCGTGCCCGGGTTTCCCGGCCGTCACGCCGCGAAGGGAGCGGCTTCATCTTGTCACCCCACGGCTGGATCGATGAGCGGTTCGGCGCCAGGGCGCCGTTTTCCTGTCCTCGTGGGGAGCGCCGGCTCCGGGCGCACGCTGGCGGGCAGGGGTGCAACCGAGGGGCGGCGGCGCGATCAAGTGGTACGTGAAACAGTGGTTCGCCCGGAAGCGCCCGCTCACGGCCAGGCAAGCTCGACGACGATGGGCAAGTGGTCCGAGGCGTCCGCCGCATGGGCTTGTGCGGCGACGATCCGGTCCGCTAAGTCCGCCGAGACCAGGACGTAGTCGATGCGGGCGCTGGGCGCGCCGGCCGGAAACGTGAGCCCGGCCGGTCGGCCTGCGAACTCGTGGGCGTCCACGAGCCCCGCCGGCCCTGCCAGCAACTGCGCCATCTC
>CALFSR010000003.1 GCA_937916565.1 uncultured Bacillota bacterium
TCATGGGCTCCTGGAAGATCATGGAGATCTCGTTGCCCCGGATGCGGCGCATCTCGGCCGGCGACTTCTTGAGGAGGTCCTCCCCCTCAAACAGGATCTCGCCGCCCAGGATCCGGCCCGGCGGGCTCGGGATGAGGCGCATGATGGACAGCGACGTGACGCTTTTGCCGCTGCCCGACTCGCCCACGATTCCCAAGGTGGCGCCCCGTTCCAGGTCAAAGCTGATACCGTCGACTGCGGGAACGAGGCCGTCTTCGCTCTGGAAGTACGTCTTTAGGTTCCGTACGGACAACAGGGGGGCCACCGGCGTCCCTCCTTCAGGCTATATCAGGAAGAGTTCTCGCCGATGGACGCGACTCCTCCCAAACGCCCCTCTACAGGATGCGCACAAGTCCGGGCGCAGGTGTCGGTCCCGGGATACGGCCGCGCTTGGCCACCGGCTTGCCGTCAATTTCTTTGAGATCCATCGTCATGTCGATGGGCGCGGCGGCGGAAATGTAGCTGCCCACGCCGAACGCGTCGGCCCCGGCCGCGGCCAGCTCCTGAATGCGCTCGGGATTCAGCCCGCCCGAAACCAAGATCTGCACGTGCCGGAAACCAGCCCGATCGAGCCGGGCGCGCACCTCGGCCACCAGCCCCGCCGTCACCCCGCCCCGCTCGCCCGGCGTGTCCAGGCGCACGCCCTGCAGCCGCTCGCCGAGCGCCCGGGCCACCCGCAGGCTCTCCTCCGCTTCATCCTTAAACGTGTCCACAAGCACCGTGCGGGGGGAATCCGGCGGCATGACGGCGTCGTACGCGAGGGCTCCCTCCACCGTGTCGCCGATGATGAGAAGCATGGCGTGGGGCATCGTTCCCACGGGCTCGCGGCCAAGCAGCTTGGCCCCCAGCACGCACGCGGCCCCATCGGCGCCGCCCACCAGCGCTGCCCGCTCCATGACCGGTGCGACGGCCGGGTGTACGTGGCGGGCGCCAAAGCAGATGACGGGCTTGCCCCCGGCCGCCTGCTTGGCCCGGCGGGCGGCGGTGGCCCAACCCGTGGCGCTGGCCAACATCCCAAGCAGGGCGGTTTCGTAGACGCCGAAGCGCCCGTAGGGACCGATAATGCGCATGACGACATCCTTCGGCCCAAACTCCGCGCCCTCGGGCAACGCCCACACTTCGACCCCCAGGTCTTTGAGGAGGTGCCGGCATTCCTCCACGCCGCACAGCACGCCGCCTTGCCGGGGGAATATCTCCGCCACCACGGGCTTGTCCTCAAGCCCTAAGTGGCGCAGTATCTCCATGGTCTTGATGAAGTAAATGTCGGTCGTGGCAGCAGCGGCGATCTCCTCATGGGTCGCCGAGTGAAACCGGCTTGCTCCGTCGACCGCCCAGTTCTTCACATCCTCCAGCGTCCACAGTCTCCAGCCCACGACGGGCCCTCCCTTTGGAAAATCGCTTCTACATTCGGTTCAACTCGGGTGAAACCTGCTCGAAGGAGCCGTCGTAGAGCCAACGGTACGCGTCCAAGGTCGAGAGCACCCGCCGGACATGGTTGCGGGTTTCAGGAAACGGTATGTCGTCGAGGGATTCGGCCTGGCCGTTCCACCGCCCCTGGGCGAGCCACTCCTGCACCCGGGTCCGCCCCGCGTTGTAGGCCGCCAGCGCTATGGCAGGCTCGCCGCCGAACTGATCAAGAAGCGCCCGAAGGTACCACGCCCCCATGCGCAAGTTGATCTCGGGATCAAAGAGCCAGTCGGGGTTAAAGGCGTCCCAACCCAGCTGACTAGCGATCCACTGGCCGGTGTCGGGCATGACCTGCAACAGGCCCCGAGCGCCCCGGGGGGAAACCGCTTGCGGGTTAAAGCGGCTCTCGACGCGCGCCAGGGCCGCGATCAGGAACGGATCCAGATTGTGAGCGCCGGCCGCGGCTGCCATCTCACGCGCATAGGGAATTGGAAAGAGACGGCGCAACACGGGCTTCCCGGCGGCCGCCGCCAGCAGCACCACCACCAGAGCCAGCCATAAGAGCCGGCTGGCGCTGCCTCGATTAGACAAAGGAGCGCACCCTCCCCGGGGCTGCCATCCTGGCGTCAGATTATTCTCCCGCGAGGGAGGCGATGATGAGCTCGGCGGTGGCAAGATTGGTGGCCAGCGGCACGTTGTGCACGTCGCACACCCTAAGCAGAGCGGTGATGTCGGGCTCATGGGGCTGAGCCGTCAGGGGGTCCCGCAAAAACAGAACGGCGTCCACCTGCCCGGCCGCAACCCGGGCGCCGATCTGCTGGTCACCGCCGTACGGCCCCGACAGCATGCGCTCGATGGCCAATCCCGTCGCCTCCGCGATCACCTTGCCCGTCGTGCCCGTGGCGATGAGCCGGAACTTGGCCAAAAGATCCCGGCGGCGACGGGCGAACTCAACCATGTCGTCCTTCTTCCGGTCGTGGGCGATCAACGCGACGGTGCGCACCACAAGTCAACTCCTCCCACACTTGCCGCACCTGTTCGCGGGTGCGGGCGAGATCGTGCCTGTTGTCAACGACGTAGTCCGCGAGGCGGGCTTTCTCGTCCAGAGGCATCTGCGCGGCGAGCCGCGCCTCCGCCTGCTCCCGGCTTAGACCGTCCCGGCGCATGAGGCGCCCAAGCTGCTGCTCCCGCTCCACGTAGACGACGACGGTGACGTCCACGAGGTCCCGGCTGGCCGGGCTCTCAAACAGCAGCGGGATTTCCGCGACCACCGGGCGGCCGGCCGCGGACGCCGCCGAGATCTGCTCCCGCATGCGTGCCCGAATGCGCGGGTGCAGAATCGCCTCGAGCTGCCGGAGCCGCTTTGGGTCGGCGAAGACGATCTCGCCGAGGCGGCGCCGGTCGAGCCGCCCGTCGGGCAAGAGCACCCCGGGGCCAAAGGCGGAGCGAATCTCCTCCAGAGCCGGCTCGCCGGGCTCCACCACGTCGCGGGCGATCTGGTCCGCGCTCACGACCGCGGCGCCGAGCTCTGCGAACATGGCGGCCACCGTCGACTTGCCGCTGGCGATGCCGCCCGTCAAGCCGATGACGATGCCCCGCACACCTTCGCCCATCGCGGTTCCCCCCCTGAGCCTGTGCTCCCCGGCTCCCTACCTCTGGCACCGCGGGCAGGAGTGCGTCCCACGGCCTGCCAGCTTACGGCGGGCGATGGCCGCTCCGCAGCGCTGGCACGGCTGTCCGGCCCGCCCGTAGACGTGGAGAAAGTCTTGAAACCTTCCCGGTGTACACTCCCCGTTGACGTAATCCCGGACCGTCGTACCGCCCTTGGACAGCGCGTCCTCGAGCACCGCCCTGATGGCCCCGTGCAGCCGCTCGATCTCCGCGGCCGTGAGAGAGCCGGCGGGCCGGGCGGGATCAACGCCGGCCCGGAACAACGCTTCGTCCGCGTAGATGTTGCCGACGCCGGCGATGCGGCGCTGATCGAGCAACAGCGCCTTGATGGGCGTCCGCCGGCCGAAAGCCAGCTGCGCGAGGGCTTCCGGCGTAAACGAGTCGGACAACGGTTCGACGCCCATGCCCACCAGGCCCGGGGGCGGTGCGCCGGCGCCCTCGGCCACGTAATGCCACGTGCCAAACGTCCGCTGGTCGCTAAAGCGCAGCTCCCCGCCGCCCGCGAACGTGATCACGGCACGAGTGTAGGGACCGCCGCGCTCACGACCGTCTGAGAGGGTAAGCCGCCCCGTCATGCGCAGGTGAACGATGAGCGTCGCCCCGTCATCGAGCTTGAGCAAAAGGAACTTGCCCCGCCGCTCGACCGCCGTGAACCGCCGGCCCAGCAGCCGCCGAGCCAGCTCCTCTGGGCCTACGCCGTGGAGCATCCGGGGGAGGAGCACCCGCACGCCGGCGATGGGCCGCCCGGGCAGAGCCGCCGCGAGCTGCCGGCGGACGGTCTCGACTTCCGGCAGCTCAGGCACGGCTAGCGTCCTCCAGGGCCACCGGCTCGGTGTCCAGCCAGTTGGGGCCCGCCTCCACGTCCACGACGAGCGGCACCGCCAGGGAGACCACGTTGGCCATGCAGTCCCGGATCAGCGCGGCCGTCGGAACAAGCTCCTCCTCCGGCACTTCCAAGACGAGCTCGTCGTGCACCTGCAGCACGAGCCGGGCCCGGAGCCCCTCCTCTTTGAGCCGCCGGTGCGCCTCTACCATGGCGAGCTTGATGATGTCCGCGGCGGTACCCTGGATCGGGCTGTTCATGGCGGTGCGCTCGGCAAAGCTGCGCCGGGCGTAGTTGCGGGAGCGCAAGTCCGGGAGATAGCGGCGCCGGCCAAAGAGCGTCGTCACATAGCCCCGCTCCCGGGCGCTTTCCACGACCGTGTCGATATAGCGCCGGACGCCCGGATAGCGGTGGAAGTAGTCGCTAATGTACCGCTGCGCGTCCGCCTGGCTCAAGCCCGTTCCCCGGGCCAGGCCGAAGCTGCTGATGCCGTATACGATGCCAAAGTTGATCGCCTTGGCCGCGCTGCGCATATCCGGCGTCACCTGCTCCGGCGGGACGCCGAACACCTCCGACGCGGTGCGGGTGTGGATGTCCTGGCCGCGGCGGAACGCGTCGATGAGCACCTCATCGCCGGAGATGTGGGCGAGCACCCGCAGCTCAATCTGGGAGTAGTCGGCCGTCAAAAGCACCCAGCCCGGCCCCTGGGGGATGAAGGCTTTGCGGATGCGCTTGCCTTCTTCGGTCCGGATGGGGATGTTCTGCAGGTTCGGATTCGTGCTGCTCAGCCGGCCGGTGGCGGCGACGGCTTGGTTGAACGTAGTATGCACCCGCCCCGTCTCGGGGTGGATGAGAGCGGGCAACGCGTCCACGTAGGTGCTCTTGAGCTTGGTCACCTGCCGGTAGTCGAGCAGCAGCTTGACCACGTCGTGCTCGGCCGCGAGCGCCTCGAGAACCTCATGGTCGGTGGAAGGGCCCGTCTTGGTCTGCTTAAGCACCGGCAGCTTCAACTTGTCAAACAGGATGCGGCTTAGCTGCTTGGGCGAGTTGATGTTGAACTCCTCGCCCGTGAGCCGGTAGATCTCCTGGGTCAACCGTTCGACCTGCCCCTCCATTTCCCGAGACAGGTCTGCCAGGTAGGCGGTGTCAAGGCGGACACCGTTCATCTCCGTCTCCACCAGCACGTCCACCAGGGGCAGCTCCATCCCCTGGTACAGCTCCCAGAGCCCGTCTTGGCGCAGGCGCTCCTTGAGCTTCGGACCGAGCTCGCGGATGACGGCCGCCTCCTGGGCCAGATGCTCCGCGGCCGCGGCGGGGTCGAGCTCTTCGACTTCGACGGGTTTTCGCCCGGCGCCGGCGTCGCTGAGCCGCTGTTTCCAAGAAACCAGGTACCGGTCGGCGAACTTCATGGCGACGTCGGGCATCGAGTGGTCGCCCTGTTCGGGGTTGATGAGATAGGACGCCAGCATCGCGTCAAAGGTGACGCCGGCCAGGTCCACGCCGTGGCGGCGAAGGATGATCCGGAGCCGCTTCGCGTCGTGGCACCACTTGGGTATGGCGGGATCCCGCAGCATGGGCGCGACGGCGTCCCGCACCTCGGCCCACGGCACCTGCTCCCCGGCGGCCCCGCCCCGGTGGCCGGTGGGCACGTACACGACGTTGCCTGACCTGGCCAGCGCCAAACCCACGATCGCGGCCTGCATGCGATCCGGTCCGCTTGCCGCTAGCCCGACGACGAGCGGCTCCGTCGCTTCGGCGGTGCCCAGCGACGCCATCGCGTCGGCCAGCGCCTGGCGGGTGCGGACGATGGACGCGGGCGGAGCGCCCGATCGCGTCTCAAGGTGAAACAGCGTTGCCTGCCCCTCGCCGGCCTCACGCCGCGCTGGGGCTGGGCCCTCCTCGCCGCCCGCCGGAGCGGCGGTTCCCTCGGCGGCATCGTCGCCCGGGCCGGCGCCATCGGCGGCCGCGCCCGTGGCGCTATCCGCTGCCGCACCGCCCGGCGTTTCCTGGCCGCTGGCCCCGCCCAGAACGCCGGACTTATGGAGCCGGTCGAGCAGCCCCTTAAACTCCAGTTCGCGAAAGAGCGCCGCCAAGCGCCTCGCGTCCGGCCCCCGGCGCCGCAGGGCGTCGGCGTCAAATTCCACGGGGGCGTCGGTGCGGATGATGGCGATCTCTTTGCTCATGCGGGCCCGGTCCTGAAAGGCCAGGAGGTTCTCGCCCACCTTGCCCTTGACCTCGGCCGCGTGGGCCAGCACGTCCTCCAGGGTGCCATACTGCTTGAGAAGCTGGACCGCGGTCTTGGGCCCGACCTTGGGGACACCCGGGATATTGTCCGAGCTGTCGCCCATGAGGCCCTTGAGATCCGGCACCCTCTCCGGCGGAACGCCCAGTTTCTGCTCGACGCCTTCGGGGTCAAGGCGCTCCATGTCGCGGATGCCCTTGCGCGTCAAGAGCACCGTCACCCGATCATCCACAAGCTGCAGGAGATCCCGATCGCCCGTCACGATCACCACGTCGATGTCTCGTTCCCGGGCGGCGCGGGCCAGCGTGCCGATGATGTCGTCGGCCTCGTACCCTTCGATGCCGTAGACCGCTAGGTTCATCGCCCCCAAGAGCTCCTCGACCCGGGCGATCTGGGGACGGAGATCTTCGGGCATAGACGGCCGGTGGGCCTTGTACTCGGAAAACACTTCGTCGCGAAACGTGGGCCCGGAGCGGTCAAAGGCGGCTGCCACGTAGTCCGGCCGCTCGGCCTCGAGCAGCGCGAGCAGCATCTGGGCAAAGCCAAAGACGGCGTTGCTGGGCTCCCCGCGGGACGTGGTCAGGCTCGGCAGGGCGTAGTAAGCCCGGTGGATGAGGCTGTACGCGTCGATGAGCACGAGCTTTTCGCGCCGATCCATCGGCTCCTGAGACATGGTCCACGCTCCCGGCTGATCGGTATCGCCCGCGCCGGCCGGCCAAGCAGGACCGAACCTGTGCGCGGCCCAGGCTGCGTTCAGTATAGCACGGCGCGAGCGGCGAGATCCACTTTGTGGCCCGCCCGGCCGGCGGTGCCTATCCTGCCGCTACTTGCTTGCAGGAGCGCCCCTTGACCCGGGGAATCGCTCTGTGTGATAGATCGAGTAGGAAACCGGCGCCCCCTGTGGGCGCGCAGGAGGAATGCAACTCCATGCTAAAGATGAAAATCCCGCGCGCCGCCGTCGCCGCCGTGGCCATCGTCCTCGTCCTGGCCGCCCTGGCGGCCGCCGGGTGGAACATGCGGGCAAACGATCGCGTCGCCCACCATTCTCCCGAGCCGCCCG
>CALFSR010000004.1 GCA_937916565.1 uncultured Bacillota bacterium
TCCGGACCTTGGCCTCCCCGCGTCCGTTTGGCGCGGCCTGGACGCGGTGGTCGTCTTGGGGGGCGACGGTGCCGTGCTGCGGGCGGCCCGCCTGCTCGGTCCCCGGCGGGTGCCCATCCTCGCGGTCAACGTCGGCCGCCTTGGGTTCTTGACCGAGGTGGAGCACAGCGCCTTGGACGAAGCTTTGGCGCGCCTGTTGGAGGGCCGCTACGAGATCGAGCAGCGCATGATGCTTCAGGCCACCGTGGAGCGGCAAGGCCGGATCGTCTGGCGGGTCGACGGGCTCAACGACGCGGTCATTACCCGCGGCACGTTTGCCCGCATCATCCGCATCGAAGTCCGCGTCGCGGGGGAGACGGTGCTGGACTACTCGGGGGACGGGATCATCGTGGCCACGCCTACGGGCTCCACCGGCTACTCGCTTTCCGCCGGCGGGCCCATCGTACATCCCCACATCGAATCGTTGCTTCTGACCCCCATCTGCCCCCATACGCTGTCAAGCCGTTCGATTTTGGCCCGGGCCGACGAGGAGGTGCGGATCCGGGTCGAGGCGTTCCACACCGACATGATGCTCACCATGGACGGCCAGGTCGGTTGCGGGCTGCAGTCGGGCGATACCGTGCGGGTCGGCCGGGCCCGGCACCGGGTGCGGCTCGTGCGTCTCGGTCCCGATCGCTTTTACCGGGAGCTGCGCAGCCGCCTCGGGCAGCGGGGGCCTGCGGGCCGGGCGGCGGAAAGCGAGGCGGGATCGCCATGAAGGAGCAACGCCAGCAAGCGATTTTGCGGCTCATCGACCAGCATGCCATCGAAACCCAGGCTGAACTGCTGGAGCGGCTGCGCTCAGCGGGCTTTGTGGCGACACAGGCCACCGTCTCCCGGGACATTGCGGAGCTCGGCCTCATCAAGGTGCGGGGCGGCAACGGCAAGAGCTACTACACGCGTCCGGCCCAGCCGCCCGCCAGCGAGGTGCTCGAGCGGACCCGCTGGGCGCTGCGGGAGTACGTCGTCGGCGTGGACTACAGCGGCCCCTTCGTCCTTTTGCGCACGTTGTCCGGCCGGGCCCATGCGGTGGCGGCCGCTTTGGATGAATACGCGCCGCCGGGGGTACTCGGCACCTTGGCGGGCGATGACGTCGTACTCATCCTCGTCCGATCGCGGGAAAACCAGCCGCCTGCCCCGGAGGTGGCGGAGGTGCTGCGCCTCCTGGAGACGTTGCGGGGAGGTTGAACCCGCAACGGCGGCGCATGCGGCGAGCGCCCGGGCGCGGCGCCCGGGCGAAGCGACGACGATTGGGGAGAGGGACGCGTGCTTCTTGAACTGCACATCCGCGACTTCGCCCTCATTGACCGGCTCCGCATCGAGTTTGCCCCCGGTCTCAACGTGCTCACCGGGGAAACCGGGGCGGGCAAGTCCATCGTCATCGACGCCCTGCAGACGGTGATTGGCGGGCGGGCGAGCGCCGAGTTCGTGCGGACCGGCCGCGACCACGCGACCATTGAGGCTGTGTTCCGCGTGTCCCCGGCCGGTCGGGCGGCAGCCCTTCTTGAGGAGATGGGGGTGCTCGATCCGGACGACCCCGACTCCGTCGTGCTGCGCCGGGAAGTGCTCAAGACGGGGCGTTCCCGCGGCTGGATCAACGGCCACCCTGTCACCGTGAGCCAGCTCGCCGCGATCGGTGCCGAGCTCGTGGACATCCACGGCCAGCACGAGCACCAGTCGCTCCTCGTTGCCCACAAGCAACTGGAGCTGCTCGACGCCTACGGGGGACCCGAACTTCTCGCCCTGGCCAACCAGTTTGCCACGGCGTGGCAACGGCTCGTCCAAGGCCGGCGGGAGCTGGCGGCCATCGTGGCGGGCGAGCGGGAAAGGGCGCGGCGCATCGACCTGTTGCGGTTTCAGGTGGAGGAGATCGACCAGGCGCGCCTAGTCGCCGGCGAAGAGGAAGAACTCGAGCGGCAACGGCGGCTGCTCGCGCAGATCGAACGGTTGCGGGCCGAGACGGCGCGCGTGTACCGCAACCTGTATGAGGGCGACGGTGAGGCGCCGGCCGCGGCCGATGTTCTGTCCGACGCGAGGATGGCCCTCGAACCGTTCGCCGACGTGGAGCCGGACTTGGCCGAGGCGGCCAAGCTCTTGGAAACAGCCGCCGTGCACGTGGGCGAGGCGGCAGCGCTCGTTCGCCGCGCGGCCGACAGGCTCGACGCGGACCCGGGTAGGCTGGAGGAGGTTGAAGCACGCCTCGCGCTTATCGGCACCCTCAAGCGCAAGTACGGGGCCAATACGCGTGAAATCCTCGCCTTTGCCGAAACGCTGCGGGCTGAGCTTGATGGCCTGCTCCGGAGCGAGGAGCGGGCGGGAGCCCTGGAAAAGGAGCTCGCCGCCCTCGAGCAAGAGGCGGCGAGCATTGCCGCGGCGCTCTCACGCGCCCGGGCGGCTGCCGCCGCTCGACTCGAGCAGGCGGTGGCCGCGGAGCTGGCCGGCCTCCACATGGGGCCCGGGCGGTTTTGGGTGCGTCTTGAGCAGGCACCGGACCCGGGAGGGCTGCCCGTGGGCGGCAGCCGGTTGGCGGCGACGGCGGCCGGAATCGATCGCGTCGGGTTCTATCTGTCCGCCAACCCGGGGGAGGAGCCGCGGCCCCTGGCCAAGGTGGCTTCCGGCGGCGAACTCTCCCGTGTGGCGCTGGCCATAAAGCGGGTCCTGGCCGAGATAGACGCCGTGCCCGTGCTTGTCTTTGACGAGGTGGACGCCGGGATCGGCGGGCAGACGGCGCAAGCGGTCGCCCAGCGCTTGCGGGCGGTGGCACGGGAGCGGCAGGTCGTCTGCGTGACCCACCTCGCGCAGATTGCCACCGCCGCCCATCACCACCTGCACATCCAAAAGATCGTGGAGGGCGACCGGACCACCGTACGCGTGACACCCTTGGCCGGCCGGGCAAGGGTGGAGGAAGTCGCCCGCATGCTGGCTGGCGTGCTCACCGAGCACACCTTGCAAAACGCCGAAGAGCTCCTGCGCATGGCGCAGCAAGCCAGCGCCGCCAGCTAGTTCGGCCCGTTCCATCGTTCTAGCTTCATCGGCCGGGACGTCCCGGGCACCCTAGGAAGCAGCGGCTGCCGCTGCTTTTTTCTTTGGGGAGCGTGAGACGCCCGTGAGTTTCAGCCAACTGCGCCGCCGGCCTCTGCTCATCATGTTCGCCCTTGTGCTCGTGCTCGGCCTCTCGTTGCAGGTGCGGGGCGCATGGCAAGTGCCGGCCGAGGTGCGCCTGTTGCCCGGCCAGGAACTGAGCATGGACCTGGGCCGGTTTTTGACGCTGGTCGACGTCTCCGCCAGCGGCTGGCTCGTGCCGGGAGGAGCCGGGGCCGCCGCCATCCGCGCCGCGGACATGGGCGACGCCCGGGTGGAGGTTCGGCTGCTGGGGATCTTGCCGCTTCGCCGGGTGCAGGTAAGCGTCGTGCCCCGCCTATCGGTCGTCCCGGGCGGCCAGGCCATCGGCGTCATGGTGAGTTCACGCGGGCTTGTCATCGCCCAGACGATGCAACTGGTGGACACGGACGGAGTAGCCCGGTTTCCTGCACGCGACGCCGGCTTGCGAGCGGGCGACATCCTCGTGGAAATGGCCGGCACTCCCCTGTACACCGTCGACCAAGTGCACGAACTCGTCGAACGTTTCGGCCGGAGGGGCGAGCCCCTGGAAATCACCGTGGCCCGCAACGGTGTGCTTCTGACCCGCACAATCCAGCCCGTTCCCGTGGAAGTGCAGGAGGGGGCAGGCCGCGCCGTGCGCTACCGCCTCGGGCTCCGCCTCGAGAGCCCGGCCGCCGGCATCGGGACGTTGACCTTTTACGACCCCCTAACCATGCGCTTCGCCGGTCTCGGTCACATGATCACCGACGGCCTCAACAACCGCGTCGAGGTTAACGACGGGCGCATCGTGGAGGCGCTCATCCGCGGGGTGCAACAAGGCGCGCGTGGGTTTCCCGGCGAGAAGATCGGCGTGTTCGAGGCATACGCCGGCGACATGGGCACCATCGAGAAAAACAGCCGGTTCGGCATCTACGGGCGCCTCGAACGCCTGCCCCGCCACGGGCTGTACACGGACCCGGTCCCCGTGGCGCTCGCCCACGAGGTGAAACCGGGTCCGGCCGAGATGCTTACCGTCGTCGACGGCCGGCAGGTCGAATCGTTTGCGGTGCGCATCGTGCAGGTGCACCCGAACCGCCGGGCCGACGGGCGCGGGCTTGTCATCGAAATCACCGACGAGCGGCTGCTCAACATGACCCGGGGGATCGTCCAGGGGATGAGCGGCAGCCCCATCCTGCAGGACGGCAAGCTCGTGGGCGCCGTCACACATGTGTTCGTGAACAACCCGACCCGGGGTTACGGCATCCTGGCGGAATGGATGGCCTATGAAGCCGGGATCATCCCGGAACCTCCGCTTGCCGGGGAGGAATCGCCTGCTGTCAGTAGAAGCTAGACTTTTGCCATGGTGCGTTTGGTTGTCATCGATTCCAACGCCTCCTTTTGCCGGGCGATTCAGGAAGAAGCCCGCCACGCGGGCGACATCGATGTCGTCGCCGTTGCCCATGACGGTGAACGCGGTTTCCAGCTCATCAGCCAGCACAAGCCCCAGGCTGTAGTGCTCGAGCTGTTCGTCCCCGTCGTCGACGGCTTTGGCGTGCTCGAACGGCTTAACGCGGACCCGACCCTGATCCGGCCGCGGGTGCTCATGACGACCGTGGCCGCCCACGAGCACCTGCTGAGCCAAGCGCTTCTGCTCGGCGCCGACTACTGCGTCATCAAGCCTTTCGATATAAGGACACTGCTCGACCGTGTCCGGCAGCTGGTGCGCCCCGGCGCCGCGTCCGGACCGGACCTTGACGAGCAGCAGCAGGCGATCCTGAAAGAGATTACCCGTCGCCTGGCCGAGCTGGGCGTGCCGCCGCATTTCAAGGGTTACCAGTATCTGCGGGACGCCATCAGCATCGTCGTGCAGGATATGGCCATGCTGAGCGGCGTGACCAAGTATCTCTATCCCACGATTGCTCGCCGGCACGGCAGCTCCCCGCAGCGGGTCGAGCGCGCCATCCGCAACGCGATCGAGGTCACGATGACCCGGGGAAATCTTGAGGAGATCCAGCGGGTCTTTGGCTACGCCGTCGACGCGGGCAAAGGCAAGCCTTCCAACAGCTCCTTTATCGCGCGCCTGGCCGACCAGGTTCGCCTCGACGTGCGGGTCAGCTGACGCCGCCGGGGAAACACTAGCCGTGTGATACGCGGTACGGCGCGGCTGGGCCACCGCACAAAGGCCCTCATCCGCCGGCTTGTGCCCGGCGACATCGCGGTCATCGACCATCCGGACTTGGATGAAGTCGCCGCAGACTCTTTGCGTCAAGCCCGGGTACGGGCTGTCATCAACCTGTCTCCCTCCATCACAGGGCGTTACCCCAATCTCGGTCCATCACTGCTCGCGGCCGCCGGCATCCCGCTTTTGGACGCGCCGCGCAAGCTCGCGGGTCTATTGCGGGACGGCGAGGCAATCGCGGTGGACGACGGGGGCTGGGTGTTGCGGGACCAGGAGCGGCTGGCGCGGGGCATATGGCTGACCCAGGAGGAGGTCGCTCGTCGCCTGGAGGCGGCCCGGCGCAACTTGCCGGCGGAAGTCGAGCGGTTCATCGACAATACGCTGGCGTACGCCCGCCGGGAAAAGGACTTCGTCGTCACGCCGCTGCCCGTGCCGCCCCTGCGCCAATCGCTCCACGGCCGGCACGCCCTCGTCGTGGTACGGGGGCACAATTACCGGGCCGACCTGGCCGTCCTTTCCTCCTACATCCACGAGATGCAGCCGGTGCTCATCGGGGTGGACGGCGGCGCCGACGCCCTCGTTGAGGCGGGGCTGCGGCCCGACATCGTCGTAGGCGACATGGACAGCGTCTCCGACGAGGCGCTTCGCAGCGCCGGGGACGTCGTCGTGCACGCGTATCCGGATGGGCGGGCTCCGGGGCTCGAGCGGGTGCGGGAAATCGGTGTCCCCGCCCACGTGCTCTCGGCCCCGGGAACGAGCGAAGACATTGCCCTCCTTCTTGCCTACGAGGGCGGCGCGGATCTCATCGTGGCCGTCGGCACCCACTCGAGTCTCATCGACTTCCTCGAAAAGGGAAGAAGCGGCATGGCGTCCACCTTTCTCGTGCGCCTCAAGGTCGGGGCCCGCCTTGTGGACGCCCGCGGCGTCAGCCAGCTTTACCGGGGACGGCCGCGGTCCCATTACCCGGTGCAGATAGCCCTGGCTGCCCTCATGCCCGTGATGATCGTGATCGCCTTAGGTGCGACGCTGCGGGACCTCTTTCGCCTGGCTTGGCTGCAGGCCCGCGTCTGGCTGGGGTGGTGACGCCGTTGCTCATCGACATCCGGTGGCACCTAGCGTCCCTCGTCGGCGTGTTTCTCGCCCTTGGGCTCGGCATGCTCATCGGCGCCCAGCTCGCCGGCGCGGGTACCCTCGAGGCCGAGCAGCAGCGCTTGGCCGAGCGGCTGGAGGCCAGCTTCATGGTGTTGCGCACCGAAAACCGCTCCCTCAGGGATGAACTGGCGGGCGTCAGGTCGCAGCTAGCCGAGGAACAGGAATTTGCCGATCTCCTGCTGAGCGCCGTCGCCGCCGCAACGCTGGCCGGGGTGGAAGTGGAGCTGTACACACCACCGGGCCAGGAGGAGTGGGCAGCCCGGGTGGAGCGGGTGCTCGCCCAAGCGGGCGCCGCACCGCAACTGCGCGTGGGCGTCCCGGCAGGATCGCAG
>CALFSR010000005.1 GCA_937916565.1 uncultured Bacillota bacterium
TCGTGCACGGGCCAGGCGGGCCCACTGCGTTTCCAGCCGCCGTCGGCCGGCCCGACGCGCCCTCGCCCGTGGGCCGGTTCGCCGTCTCCGAGCTCATCCCCCATCCCGGGCCGCCCTTGGGGACCCGCTGGATCCGGCTGCACCCGGACCTGTGCAGCATCCACGGCACCGACGAGCCGTGGCTGGTGGGCGCGGCGGCGACCCCGGGCTGCATCCGGCTCTATAACAAGGACGTAGAGTACGTGTTTCATCGAGTTGTACCGGGCACGCCGGTTGAGATTCGCCCGTAGCGCCTCTCCCGGCGGCGGGGGGCGGCCCTTGGAGGGGGCCTCGCGCGACAGGTGCAGGAGTTGCCCCTCTCGCGGTAAACTGGTGATGTGGCATATGAACTCACCGCCTCGCCGGCACGGACGCGACGGCCATGCCGGGCGGCGGCCACCAAGGAAGGTGAGCGGCCATGGCGCTGTCCATGGGCAAGCTGCGCGGCTTGCAGCAGGTTTCCACCGAGAAAGGCATATTTGCCATCCTGGCATGCGACCAGCGGGGCGCCCTCAAGCGGATGATGGAAAAGGCCGGGCGGTCCCCGATCGATCATGAAGCCGTCGTGCAGATGAAGCACGACATCGTCGCCCCCCTCGCTCCCCACGCTACGGGCGTCCTATTGGACCCCGAGTACGGCGCGGCCCAGCTCGTCGCGCGGGGCGCCCTGCCGGGGCCGGTCGGACTTGTGGTGGCGCTGGAGGAGACGGGCTATGAAGATCGGGAGGGCGACCGCCTGACGCGGCTCTTGGAAAACTGGAGCGTGGCCAAGATCAAGGCCATGGGGGCCGCCGCGGTCAAGCTGCTCATTTACTACAACCCCCGGCGGGAAGCGGCCGCAGCGCACCAGCGCGACCTGGTCGCCCAAGTTGCCCGGGAATGCCAAGCGTACGACATCCCCTTCATGCTCGAGCCCGTCACGTACCCGTCCCGGGACGGCGACGAGGAATCCTTTGTCCGGGAAAAGCCCGACCTGGTCGTCGAAACCGCGGAGCACATGAGCGAGTTCGCCGTGGACCTGCTCAAGATGGAATTCCCCGTCCACCCGCGCGGCGGCGACGACCCGGGACTGTGGGACGAGGCGTGCCGGCGGCTGGACGAGGCGTGCCGGGTGCCGTGGGCCCTGCTTTCGGCCGGCGTCGACTTTGCCACCTACCTCCGGCAGCTGGAAACCGCGTGCCGGGCGGGCGCGTCGGGTTTCGTGGCCGGCCGCGCCATCTGGCGGGAAGCGGTGGAGATTACGGACGAAGCCGCCCGGCAAAAGTTCTTGTCGCAAGACATGCCCGGGCGCCTCAAGGCGCTCGCGGACGCCGCCGGCCAGCACGGGCGGCCGTGGTTCGCACGGGCCTCGCACTCCTACTCGCCCGCGGATGCCCCGGCCGATTGGTACGTGGCGTACCCGGGCTTCCCCCGGTGAGCAGGCCCGGCGGCGCAGGGAGGGGGCTGCCGCCTCAGGCGCTCGCCGGGGCGGATGGGCTGCGGCGGGGAATGCACAGCTTGCGGCCCGCGGGCAGCGGCCCGTCGGCCCCCTCCAACCACGGGTTGGCGGCGACGATCCTCGCGACGTCCGTGTGGTAGCGGTGGCTCAGCTTCCACAGGGTGTCGCCCTCCTGCAGCACGACAAAGGTCCAGGTAGGCGGATCGGGATCGGGCGGGGCAACCGCCACCGCCTCGACCACCGCCTCACGGGCGCCCGGGCGCGTGAGGCGCACGTCGGCCAACAGCCGCACCTGCGCCTCGACGGCCTCCCTGTTGAGCAGATCCAGGGCCGCTTCTTCGACCTGGACAAACGCCTCGGCCTCAAGGCCCGGTTCGGCGCCGGCCAAGGGCACCTCCACCGTGAACGGCAACGCCCCCGTCCAGCTCACCGCGTGCAGCGACTGCCCGTAGCCGCGGGCGGTGTAGAGGGCGTCCACGTCGATGCGCCCCTCGACCACCACCTTGCCCTCGAGGGCCAGGACGTCGTCGACCCGCGCCCGGGCGAAGGCGGTCTGCACCCGGTCGATAGGCGGATGGCCCTGGGGAAGTTCCAGCGCGCCTTGCGCCTCCGCCGGGTGGGTCGCGGCGCCAACCCACTCCTCCAAGTTCAACGGGGCGGTGCGGTAGCGCACCTCCAGCGTCTCCGAACCGCTCAAGCTTTCGACCACCGGGAGTTCCTCCACGCGCGCCGCCGCCACCGACAGCTCCACGTCGGTCCAGACCCGGATCTCGCGCCCGCTGTCGCTGGCCAGCGCATCCACACCGCTGACGCGGGCCTTTGTGCGGACCGGCGTCCCCTCACCGGCCCCGGCCAGGGCAAAGGTGTGCGCGAAGGGCGTCTGCTCGGTCCACGCGGCCGTGCGCAGCTCCCCGGCCCCGTCCACGTACAGCACCCGGTAGTCGACGACGCCGGCGACGGTCACCTCGCCCGGCGCGGCGATGGCCTGCGTCGCGCGGGCGGTTGCCTGGACGTCGAGCACCCTCCGGCACGAACCGTCGCCCTGCAGGGCGAGCACGCCGTCCACGGACACACTGGCCGCGGAGCGGCCCGCCACGTGCTCCACCAGCACCAACGCTTCGGACGCACCGGCATCGGCCGGGAACGCCCGGCCCTTGACCGGAGCGGTGGCGGTGACGACTTCCGTCGCCCGGGCGCCCACGGTGACGACCGCCTCCACGTCGAGGCGGCGGCCCGACGAGTGCAGCTCCACGTCCACGGTCTCGGGCTCGGCCCACGCCTCGACGGCCGCCTGCGGGCCGGCCCCCGGAACTTCGAGGAGCACCTCGAACGACGCCGCCCGGCGCCAGCGGTGGCGGTAAAGGACCTCCCGGAGCTCCGGCGGGGACGGCTCGGCCAGGATGTCGTCCTCGTCAAATCCCGCCTCGGCCTCGATGTCGCCCGCCCCGGCCGGGCTAGCCGGCGCCTCCTCCTCGTGGGCGTAGATAAGTACTAGATCGACCGCTCCCTGCACCGCGACTTGGTTCTCCAGCGCTTCCCACCCGGTCACCACGGGGTGCGCTTCCACCCGTACGACCCGGGTGATGGCGGGCAGGCTGGCCGGCAGATCAAAGGATCCTTCAGTGACCGCCTGCTGGCTGGCGGTGCCGATGAGCCGCTCCATCCGCACCGTCCTGGGCTCGAACTTGAAGTTCATCTGGACTCCCCCTTCGCCGGCGCGATCGAACCCGGGAACCCGGTCCTGCGATCCTGTCAAACCCTTCTTGGGATCCTGCCAAACCATATTCCGGTCCGGAATGAAACATGCCGTTTCGGAAGCAGGCGAGCCTACCCGATCGCATCCGCTGCCATCATCCCGCAGCGTGCGGCTTGTGCACTTTCCACCGTTCGGCCAAAACCGCCCAGAGGCGGCCGTCCTCCTCCCCCACCGCCGAGAGGTAGACGCCGGCGAGGCCGCAGCTTTCCGCCGCGTCCAACTTGGCCGCAAAGCTCGCGCGGTTTTCAAGCCAAACGATCTC
Source organism: uncultured Bacillota bacterium (assembly GCA_937916565.1). Lineage (GTDB taxonomy): Bacteria > Bacillota > Limnochordia > Limnochordales > ZCTH02-B6 > ZCTH02-B6. Next base: position 3,496 of record CALFSR010000005.1, read on the forward strand.
CTCCCGCTCGCCTCGTAAAACGCGGAACGCGGGCCGTCCCGCCGCCTCCTCCCAGCGGGGCCGGGTCCGGGCGGCGTGGGCCAAGCTCAAGGCCTGCGTATAGGTGATAACGTCGAGGTCAGACGGACCGCAGGCCGCGCCGGTCGCACCGCCGGCGGCGCCGGGCGCATCTTTCGCCGGCACGACCAGCGCGCCCACGGGCACGGCCAACAGGCATCGCCATGGAGGCACGCTCCGGCAGGCGGCCCGCACCAGGGGGCGAATCTCGGCCGGGGAAAGCGGCCGTGGCGGGCTCGACCGGGCCCGGAGGAGCGGCGGGACGAGGACGAAACCGCTGGCCCAAGCGGCCAGCGCTCCCCAATCGACGCCAAAGGAGGACGGGCCAAGGGGGCGGCCGTCACCCGCCAGCGGCACCGACACGAGCAGCTGCTTGCCGGCGGCCCGGGTGAGCTCGGCCAGCTCACGCGCGAGCGCGACGAAGCGGGGCCCGTCGCCAAAGCGCAGCGCCCCCAAGTCAAGGTGTACGCCCGCAACCGCCGGCACGGCGCACCACGCCGCCGCCTGGGCCGCGAACCGTTCCCGTTCGCGCCTGCTGTGCAGTCGCCGCTGGGTGCCGCCGGGCTCGCTCGTCCCCGGCAAGAGCCCGGGCGCCGGCCGGCCGTGCAGCGTTAGCCATACGGGCAGCCCAAACGCGGCGGCGCTCTCCACGGCGCTGCGGGCGGCGGGGTCCTCGTCGGGCCCGCCGCCGGCGACGACCGCCGCCGCGGACACAAGCCCCCCGCGCCGCTCCAGCGTGCGCAGGCCCTGCGCCTGTCCGGCACCGGGTTTCACTTCCCCGACGACGATCCGCTCCCAGAGCACGAGCCGTTGCCCGGGCGCCGGCGCCCGCCGGGCGGGCAGCCCGCACGCCCGGCGCAGCAGTTGCTGGGAGACGCCAAGATGTCTCGCCGCGTCGGCCAGCGACTCCCCGGGCGCGACCGTATGCTGCCGGCGCAAGTTCTTGAGGTGCGGATCGTCCAATACCGCGGTTACCTGTGGGCCGGCTATGCCGTCGACCCGCAGGCCAAAGTCCCGCTGCAGGTCGCGGACGGCTTCGGCCGTCTGGTGTCCATAGACGCCGTCTTGGGGGCCTGGGTCATAGCCCATCTCCCGCAGCCGCTCCTGCAGCCGCTCCACCAGGGCGCCGCGGCTGCCCGGGCGCAAGGCGCTCCTTGCGCCGGACTTCCCCACGCTCGACCAGGGCACGCCGGCACGCCCCTCCGCCTTGCGAGGATCGATGCTCGCATGAATCGACCGTGGGGGAATGTATGCGGCGGCTGGGGCAGGCATGACGGGCCGCAGAACTGCAAGCCTCCGGGGAGAACTGCCCGTGCCTTAGAAGCGAACGTTCAGGGCCTCCAACACATTTTGGATGCGGTTGCACAGCGTCGCCTGGTCCGATCCCGCAAACAGCAGGGCGACCGCCCGGTTGGCGGCGTCGAGCACGAGGGACCCGCTGTCGCCGGGCTTGCCCATGGGCGATGCGACCACTTGGTCGCTGAAACGGGCCACAGTACCCCCGCCGAGACCCACCGTCACCGTGGCGCCGACGGCCGTTACCTCGCCCGTCGTCACGCCGGTGGTGCGCCCGCTTTTCCTCACGATCATGCCGGGCTCGGCCTCGGCCACACCCTTGACGGGTCCGATGCCGAGGATGGCTTCGGTGATGGCGCCGTCGCTGACAGGCCGGGCGACGGCGGCGTCCACGAGGTTGTCGGCGGGCTCCTCACGCCAAAGCTGCATCCGGTAGCCCGGTGCCACCAGCCGCAGCGCGGCATTGAACGCCCGCTCGACGTGCCGGGCTATGGGGCAGCCGGGCGGCGCCGCCACCGGCCGCACCGGGACAAATCGAAGCAGGTGCCCGACGACGTCCTGCGCCGTGTTTCCCCCGTCGTAAGGTCCGGGCTGGAGCACCGCGTCCCCCGCGGCCGCCCGGCCGTCCCGCCCGTCGGTCTGATTGGCGAGGACGTGGTTGTTGGATAGGATCAGCCGCTCGCCCGTGGCGGCGTCCCGCACCACGGCGCCGAAAGTGCCGGCGGTCGTGCGGACGTGGCCGATGCTGACCCCCGGGGGCGCGGGCCGGGTGCGCACGGTGCGCAGGTCAGGCAAGGGCGCCGTCAACAGGCGCAAGTCGCCGACTTCCACGACGTCGGTCGGGCGTTCGCCCAGCACGGACGGCACCCGTTCGCGCTCGGCCAGGGCGTGAGCGGGCAGCTTGCGCCGCACGAGGACAACCATGCCCTGCTGGCCGGTCTTGCGTCCCCGGACGCGCTTTTCCCCCCACCCGCAGCCGACGACGTTGGGCAGGCCGAGCACGCGGTCCCGCCACCGGTGTACCCACTGGGCATGCTGCGACAGCACGGACGATGCCCTCCCTCCCGCCCGGCGCGGAGCGCCGGCGCCATCAGGCTATGCGGGGAGCGCCGGTTTCGCCCGGGAAACGGGAAGGATTTAGAGACCGGAGAAAAGCAAAAAGCCCGGGGCACAAACCCCGGGCGAAAAGCACCGTCGCGGCCGGATGCAACAACCCGGCGCCGGACACGGCCAATGATATTGTGAAACGGAGCCTACAGGTTGGCGACCCCGATCTGCTTGTCGTCGACGGTCACCTCAACGGTGGACGTCAGGACATCGGCGTACGAGTACGACATGCGGTTGGTCACGCCACCGCGCTTGTCCAACCGGATCACGAACACCTTTGGGTAAGTCTGTTCGAGGACGCCCTCTTCCTCGATGTACTTGCGGCGCCCGCGGTTTGCCCGCAACTTCACGCGCCGGCCTACGTACAGTTCGAGATCCCGCTTGATCTCATCGAGGCTCTTTCGGTTGGCGGCCACCGGTCATCACCTCTTTCGCGCACACTCGTACCTTCGGCATTTTACCACGATTCCCGGTGGCTGTCAAGGAAAGGGCATTATTATAGCAAGGCACGCGAATCGATGTCAAGGAACGATCTTCGGGCTGTGGGCGGCGACTGACCGGGAGATCGGCAAGCGAAAGCGCTCGCACGGGGGCCAAGCGCAGGCTCTTCCGCCTGCGGATGCCAGTGCACAAAAGGACGGGCTTGCCAGGAATCGCTTCCCGGCAAGCCCGTCGCTCACAAGAGGCTCATTGTCCCACAAGCAGCGGCACCAGGGCTACTTCAACACGTCGTGCTGGACGTGGCGCTTGCCCTCCAGCTCGCTGATGAGCCCAACGGCCACATGCGCCCCGTGACCGGCCGTAATGATCGTGTGGGCGCTCGCCCCCGCGAGGATGCCCGCGGCCCAGACGCCCGGCAGGCTGGTGCGGCCGTCGATGTCCACCTTGACCACCCGCGGGTAGCGGGCTTCCCGCCCATCGGTGAACTCCAGATTCAACGATTCGGCCAAGGACATGGCGGCTCCGGTGGCCAGCACAACCTGCTTGCCCTGGAACACTTCGCCCTGCTCGGTCTTGGCCGCGAACCCGCCGTCGATTTGCTCGATCGCGGTCACCTGCCCGACCCGCCACTCGGCGCCCAGGCGCTCGGCCTGCCGCCGGCCCGCCTCCACCAGGTCCGGCCCGGAAACGCCCTCGGCTAGCCCGTAGTGGTTGTCGATCCAAGCGCGGCGCGTCTGGCCTTTGTCATTGTCGAGAACGAGGGTCTTGAGCCCCGCCTTGGCGAGAAACACGGCCGCGCTGCCGCCGGCCGTGCCGCCGCCGACCACGATGACGTCGTACAACGTGCGATCACCTCGGTGCGATAGTTGCTGGAACGCGCAAGACCGGAAGCGGCGGTTCCTCGTCAAGTATAGCCCGCGGCCACCGCTGGCGACAATCGGCGTCCCGGGCGGGTCTACTTAATGCTCCCGCCGCCGTCGACGGTCAAGACAGCGCCCGTGACAAAGCGCGCGTCGGACGATGCGAGGTACAGCGCAGCCGCCGCAACATCGCCGGGCATACCGAGGAAAGGCAGAAAGCGCCGGGCCAGCATCTGCTGCCGCATTTGCTCCGGATCGGGGCTCGATTCGATGAGACCTCGCACAAGAGGCGTTTCGATGGTACCGGGGCAGATGCAGTTGACTCGCACCCCCTGCGGGGAGTGGTCAGCCGCCAGTGCCCGGGTCAAACCGATGATTGCAGCTTTGGCGGCAGCATAGGCGGCGCGCTTGGGGACGCCCTTCATGGCCACTTCCGACCCGATGTTAACGATGGAGCCGGCACCGCGCTCGACCATCTCGGGAAGCACGAGCCGGCACATGAGATACGCGGACGTAACGTTGGTGTGAAAGATGCGGTTCCACGTGGCCAAGTCGGTCTCGGGGATCGTCCCCGCGAAGACGGCGCCGGCGTTGTTGACGAGGACATCGACCGGCCCATACGCGGCCCGCGCCCTCTCCACCAAGCGCACGGCGTCCTCCTCCTGCGTCAGGTCGGCGGCCACGAAAAGGGCCTCACCTCCCAAGGAGCGGATGTCCTGGACGACCGCCTCCCCCCGTTCCGCGTCGCGGCCTGTGATCACCACGCGGGCCCCTTCCCGAGCAAACAGCTCCGCGATGGCTCGGCCGATGCCCGACGTCGACCCCGTGACAATGGCGTGCTGACCCTCTAGCTTCATCGATTCTCTTCCCTCCGGCCATCCCCGGGAGCCGGCGCCGGCGGCCCCCGGGAACATTGGTGGTGCCAGGCCGCCCCTGCCATATCGGCGGTGGACGTCCCAACCATATTGAGAACTATTTGTTCTCGAGTTGTAGAGTTTCGTGAGCTTGCCGTGGAGGTCCTGCCCGGCGGGGACCCTGGCCAGTCCGCGGATCTCCGCCGCTCACAACCGGAGGTCCCCGCCGGACCAGGACTTCCCGGTTTCGAAGAGAACAAGAAGCCACGTAGAGCGACAGTGTTTACCGCACAGAAGGCTTCCATCGGGGCGAGCGAGCCCGACCACCACGGAAAGGAAAGACGAGGCATGAAAGAAGACGGAACGCGGTCGGTGCACCGCGCCTTCGATATTATGTTCCTGATCGCCCAGGAGGGCCAGTGCGGCGTCACCGAGATCGCCCGCAAGCTCGAGATCAACAAGACGAGTGTCTCCAAGACGCTGCGGTCCTGCGAGGACCGGGGCGTCATCGTGCAGGAGCCGGGCACCCGGCGCTACCAGATGGGGCCGCGGGCCTACGCGTGGGCATTGGCGTACCGGTGGCAGCATCCTGAACTCCGGCGCGCCGAGGCGGTGGTGCGGCGGCTCCGGGACAAGACGCAGGAAACCGTGAGCCTTTACGTCCGGTCCGGGCTGTGGCGCGTGTGCGTCTACCGGGAGGAAAGCCCGCGCAGCCTGCGGCGGGTCATCGGTCTGGGCAGCCGGTTTCCCCTGCACCTGGGCGCGGCGGGGAAAGTGCTCATCGCGTGGCTGCCCGCCAAGGAGCAAGGTTCGGTGCTTGCCGCCCTGGAAAACGAAGTGCTCGGCGACACCCCGTGGATGAAGGACACGCTCTCCGCGGAGCTCGCCGTCATCCGCAAGATGGGATACGCCGTCAGTTCCGGCGAGCGGGAGCACGGGGTAACGGCCATCGCGGTGCCGATCTTGGTGGACGGCGCGTGCGTGGCGGCGCTCAGCTGCTCGGGCCCGGCGTCGCGCATCGCGGCACACGGCATCGACCAGCTCGCCGCTGAGATAATGGCTACCGTCGCCGAGTGGAAGGAAACCGTCCGTTAAACCATCCGGCAAGATGAGGAGAATCGTATGACCCGGCATTACTCGATCCAAGTCGTGGATCGCGCCCTGGAAATGCTCGATCTTATCGCCTCCGCGTCCGGCGTCAGCTTCCGCAGCCTCGTGGAGGCGACGGGCCTTTCGGCCAGCACCGCCCGGCGCCTCTTGCGGGTGCTTGTGGACCTCGGCGTCGTCGAGCGGATGGGCGGCGAGCCGCTCTACGTTCTTGGCCCCCGCACCCTCGAGTTCGTCGCGGGCACGGCCAGCTACGACCGGGTGCTGGCCGAGCTCGCCGACGGTGCCATGAACTGCCTGCGGGACAAGACCGAGGAGACCGTCAGCCTCTACGTGCGGGAGGGTAAGCATCGGGTCTGCGTCCACCGCAGCGAAGGGTTGGGTGCGGTGTACCAAGTGGTGGAAGTCGGGCAAAAGCTCCCGCTCCATTGCGGCGCGTCGGGAAAAGTGCTGCTGGCGTGGATGCCGGACCACGAACGGGCGGCCGTGCTCCCGCAGCTTGACTACGAGAGGTTCTCGCCCACGACTCCTACGGGCCCCGAGGAGCTTGAAGCCCAGATCGTCGCTGCCCGGGCCGAAGGTGTGGCCATCAGTTTCGGCGAGCGGGATCCCGATATTGCCTCGGTGGCGGCGCCGGTTCTGACCCCGGACGGCCAGTGCCTGGCCGCGTTGTCGTGCTCCGGGCCAATCCAGCGCTTTCTCGGCGAACGGCTCGCCCAGGTGAAGCGGGCCACGAAACAAGCCGCAGACGAGATCTCCGGCCTGCTCGCGGGGCGCCGCGAGGGGATTGCTCAAGCAGCCGGGCCCCTGAACGACGTCTAGCGGCCGCCGGGCACAGCCTATAACCTGAGAGCGAAAGACAGCAGAAATGGCTGGAGGACGATCCCGAGGACCGTCCTCCAGCCGTGTCGGGTGACGAACGCCGTGCGGGGCGGGCGGCCTTGTCGGCGGCCGCCCGCCCCGGCCACAGGCTACCGCAAGCCCAGCTTCTCCTCGGCCTCCGCGATGGCCCGCTCCAGCTTGCTCGGCCACTCGGTGCCGATCTGGCTGACAACGTAGTCCCACACGGGGCCGGCGGTCGCCTGCTCGAACGCCCGGATCTGCTCCGGCGTCAACTGGACGACGCGCATCCCCTGCGCCTCGAGGAACTCGGCGTTCACCACTTCATAGATTGCCGAGATGCCCCGCTGCACCTGCTGCGACACGATTGCTGCGCGGCGGATGACATCCTGCAGATCCGCGGGCAAACTCCGGTAGAACCGCTCGTTGATGAAGATGAAGTGCGGCGTGAAGATGTGGCCGTCCAAGGTCACGTACTCCTGCACTTCGTAGAGGCGGGAAGAGCGGATGGCGATCAGCGGGTTCTCCTGCCCGTCAACGACGCCCTGCTGCAGCGCCGAGTAGGTCTCGCCCCACGCAATGGGAGTCGGGCTGGCGCCCATGGCCCGCATCATTTCCATGTGCGCCGGGTTTTCCATGGTGCGGTACTTCTTCCCGGCCAAGTCGGACGGCGTCACGACCGGCGATCCTTTGGACGTGAAGTTGCGGTAACCGAGGTCGCCGAACCCGAGAACCCGCACCCCCGTGCGCTGCAGGATCAGGTCCGCGAGCTCCTGGCCGAACCAGCCGTCCAGGACCTCCCACACCACAGGCCGGCTCTTGAAAGCGTAAGGCCGGGAGAACACCATCAGCTCGGGGATGAAGCCCGGCAGCGGCCCGTCGGAGGTAATGGCCATCTGCACGGTGCCGAGCATAACCGCCTCAAAGTTTTCCCGCTCGGAGCCCAGCTGCGCCGCGGGATAGATCTCGACCCGGATCCGGCCGCCCGATTCGGCCTCCACCATGTGCTTGAACACGAGAGAACCGGCCTGCTTGGGCACCTCGATGCCGCCCGCGTCGCTGTGGGCCAGGCGAATCGTGTACTGCGCCTGTGCGAACGCCGGTGCCAGGCTCAACGCCATCACAGCCACCAGAACCAACAGAGCGACGGCCGTCCTTTTCAGGCTCATGCAGCACTTCACTCCTTCTCTGACGTCTAGGTGTGCTCTCACGAGGTCGGCGGAACCCCGCATCGTCACGCGACTACCGTCTTTTGCCCCGTCCGCCCGTATGCCTACGCCCCTTCCACCCCCTAGCGACATCAGCCCGCGGCCCCGTGAAGCGAAGCGGTAGCGGGCGGCGTGGAATAGTGCCAATAAGAGAAACAGTGTTAGCCGCATTCGGCTTGTATGTTGTTTCTTCTCAGGTCGATTGTTTCCTTCCATACCAAATCACATTTTATCGGGATGTTCGCGTCTCGAACGGAAGGAAACCGACAGGCCCGGATGTAATGTAATTGGCATGTGGGGCACCGATGTTTCTTATAGTGGTTAAGGTTGATCGCACGGGGGTGTTCCTTTGAACGGGGCCGAGTATATCGCGCGGGTGCTCAAGGAAGAGAAAGTCACCAAAGTGTTTGGCCAGTGCGGGCATACCAACTACGCCCTCATCGACGCGCTGCACAAGGCCGGCATCGAGTTCATCTCGTTTCGCCACGAGCAGATGGCTGCCCACGCGGCCGATGCTTACTACCGCGTGTCGCACCAGTTGGCGGTCGTGCTGGTCCACCTGTCGCCCGGCTTGACCAACGCGCTCACCGGAGTCGTCTCGGCGGCGGCGGACTGCACGCCGATGCTCGTCCTGGCAGGGAACACGACCTCTTACCATCACCCCAGGGAAGCCCACCAGTGCATCCGCTTTCACGCGGACGCTTCCCAGGGCGACATTTTCCGTCCCGTCTGCAAACGGGTCTGGCGCGTCGACGACCCGGATCACCTTCCGGATGTAATGGCGCGGGCGCTCAATCTCGCGCACAGCGGGCGGCCGGGGGCCGTCCTGATCGACCTGCCGATGGACGTCCTGTCGCTGCCGGTCAGCGCCGGTGCCCAACCGACCATGCCCAGGCGGGCCCGCTTTACCCGGACGCCCGGTGACCCTGCCGCCGTTGAACAGGCTGCAGACCTGCTCGTCGCCGCCGAGCGGCCGGTCATCTTCGCGGGCGGCGGCGTGGTGCTTTCGGAAGCGTGGGAAGAGGTGCAGGCGCTCGCGGAGCACCTGGGAATCCCGGTCGCCACCACCCTCATGGGCAAAGGCGTAATCCCCGAAGACCACCCGCTGGCGCTAGGAACGACAGGCATCTGGGGAACGCGGCTCGCCAACGAGACGACCAAAAATGCCGACGTCGTGCTGGCCGTGGGTACGGCGTTCGGCGAAGCGGACTGCAGCTCGTGGCATCCGGGCTACACCTTTGCGATCCCGCCCACGCGCCTCATCCAGATCGACATCGATCCGCACGAGATCGGCAAGATCTACCCGGTCGAAGTCGGGATCGCGGGCGACGCCAAAGCGGTGCTGGCATCTCTCCTTGCCCGTATTCGGGAACTTGCGCCCGCCCGCGACTGGCGGGCATCGCGGGCGTTCGCCGCCCTCCAGGAGCGCCGGCGGCAGTGGCTCGAGGAACTGCGCCCGCAGCAGGAGGACAGCGGCCGGCCGATTCACCCGGCTCGGCTGCTCTATGAGATCAGCCGGGTACTGCCGCGCGATGCCATCGTCGTGACCGACGTCGGCTGGAACAAGAACGGCGCCGGGCAGCAGCTTCCTACCTACAACCCCCAAACGTTCCTGACGAGCGGCGGCATGGCCACCATGGGTTTTGCCCCGGCCGCCGCGGTCGGCGCAAAGCTCGGCCGCCCCGATCGGAAAGTGGTCGCCCTCGTCGGCGACGGCGGGCTCACATCTGTGGTGGGCGCCTTGGCCACGTCCGTCGAGTATGGCCTGCCTGTCGTCTGGGTTTTGTTCAACAACTTCTGCTACTCCACGATTCTCGCTATGGGCAACACCTACTTTGACAGCAACTACGGCACGGCTTTCCAGCGGCCCGATGGGAGTTTGTACAATCCTGACTTTCAGCTGCTCGCGAGGTCCTTTGGATTGGAAAGCCGCCTGGTGGAGGATCCCGACGACATCGGGCCGGCCCTTGCCGAGGCGCTGGCCCTGGACGCGCCGTGCCTCGTGGAAGTGCGCACCCGCGGCGACTTGCCGATGCCGCGCACCGGTTACTGGGACATCGCCGACCTGCTCACCTCGGGCAAGGTGCCCGTGCGGGAGGTTTGACCGGCGACGGCGGGCTGCGGCGGCCGCGCCATTGGCCAAGAAGCGTATCGCACGATTCAATGCGATTCACGGAGGGGGAAGCCCAACTTGGAGCTCGACGGCAAAGTAGCCATTGTAACCGGAGCGGGAGGCGGCCTCGGCCGGGCCATCGCGCTCGCCCTCGCGGCTGAGGGCACCCGCGTCGTCCTTAATGACGCCAACCTTCAGACGGCGGAGGCGACGTTGGCCGCCGTCCGCGACGCAGGCGGGGACGGGCTCGCATTCGCAGGCGACGTATCCAGCAGCGCGGACGTGCGCGCCCTCGTTGACGCGGCGATCGATCGCTTCGATCGCATCGACATCCTCATCAACAACGCCGGCATCTCCCCAAAAACGGCGGGCGGAGGGCGCGTGCCCATCTTGGAAATGAGCGAGGACGAGTGGGATCGGGTTATGGCGGTCAACCTGCGGGGTCCGTTCAACACCTCGCGGCTGGCCGCGCCGCACATGATCCGCAACCGCTGGGGCCGCATCGTCAATATCACGTCCATCATGGCCAAGATCGGGGCGTCCGGCCCCTGGGGCGCCCGCTACGGGTTGACCACCCCCTCCGGCGCTCACTACTGCGCGGCCAAAGCCGGCCTCATGAACCTGACGTTTTCCCTCGCCCGCGAGTTGGCCCCGTACGGGATTACCGTCAACGCGGTCGCGCCCGGCCGCATTGAAACCCCGATGGCCAAGGAAACGTCGGCGGAGATGAATGAGGCGATGCGGGCCGAGATCCCCCTCGGCGAGTTCGGGCAACCCGAAGACATCGCCGCGGCTGTGCTCTTCCTTGTGCGCAGGAGCGGCCGCCACATCACCGGAGAAGTCATCGACGTCAACGGCGGCTGGTGGATGGACTGACGCCGTCATGCCGCGGGGCCCCATGGGGCCGGGGCGGTCGTAAGAAAACCACGGCAGCCAGACCTTCTCTAAGGAGGCGCAGCGCATGCAGGTATTGGCAAAGCTCGACAACGCACTGCTCGCCGTGCTCCGGGCCGGGGTGGCGCTGACGATGGCGGTGACCACCGTCTGCGTCATCCTGCAGGTGTACTTTCGTTACGTCCTCAACGCCCCGCTGGCGTGGTCCGAAGAACTGGCCCGCTACTCCATGATCTGGGGGGCCTTTCTCGGCGGTCCGCTGGCGATCCGCAACGGGATGAACGTGGGCATCACCCTGGTCACGGACCGGCTCCCGGCGGGCATGCAGCGTGCGGCGCTCATCCTGAACAGCATCCTTGTCATCGTGTTCCTCGCCGGCCTGGCCAGGTACGGGCACGAGTTTGCCACCATGTTCTCCTTCCAGCGCTCGCCCGTGATGAGAGCGCCGATGAACTTGATTTACATCGCCATACCCATCTCGGCGGCTTTAGGCATCCTGCAGACCATCATCGTGACGGTCCAACAGCTCCGCTCCTGGCCCGCAGGAGCCGACGCCGGGGAAACCCGACCCAACTAGGACCCGCCGGGGGGATTCATCGTGGAAATCTTGCTGCTCATGGCCTTGTTTTTCGCCGCAATGTTTCTGGGGGTGCCGATGGCGTTTGCCATGGGCGCCGCAGCCCTCATTTTCGTCTGGCTCGTCGGCTCCCTGCCGCCGGTGTTGCTCGCCCAGCGCATGTTTTATGGCCTCGACAGCTTCCCACTGATGGCCGTGCCCCTTTTCATCCTGGCGGGCGAGCTGATGAATCGCGGCGGAATCAGCGAGAGCATCCTGGCCCTCGCGAGCCGCATCTTAAACCGCGTCCGGGCCGGCCTCGCCCAAGCCAACGTCCTGGCCAGCATGCTCTTTGCCGGCATCGCCGGTTCGGCGGCTGCGGACGCTTCGGGACTCGGCGCAATTGAAATCGACATGATGAAGCGGGACGGCTACCCGGTGGATTATGCCGCCGCCGTCACCGCCGCGTCCGCGATTCTTGGCCCCATCATCCCCCCGAGCATCGTCGCGGTCGTGTACGCGACGTCGACTACCAACACGTCGGTCGGAGCTCTCTTCGCGGGGGGCGTGGTTCCCGGTGCCCTCCTCGGCCTCGCGATGATGATCGTCGTCTATTACACCTCCAAGCGGATGGACATCAAGAGTCCTTACGAGAGCGGCATAAAGTTGACCCGCGATCAGCTCCTGCGATCCGTCGCGGCGCTGCTCATGCCGGGCATCATCCTGGGAGGCATCTACGGCGGTGCCTTCACGCCGACGGAAGCGGCCGCCATCGCGGTGCTCTACTCCCTCATTATCTGTTTCGTATTTTTCCGGACGTTGAACCTGCGGCAGTTGTACGACATCCTCGTAAAGGCGGGCATTACGACGGCGTCGGTGTTTTGGATCGTCGGAGCCGCGGCCTCCTTTGCCGCCATCGCGACAACCCACGGCGCCGCGGCGTACCTGGCGTCCGTCATGTCGGGACTCACGACGTCGCCCTGGGTGTTCCTGCTGGTTGTCAACGTTTTTCTCTTGATCATCGGCCTTTTCATGGACACCATCGCCGCGGTCACGGTGTTCGCGCCGATCCTCGCCCCGATCGCAATGCGCTACGGCATCGACCCGACGCACTTTGGGATCATCTTCATCATCAACCTGTGCATCGGCATGGTCACGCCGCCCATGGGCATCGTCTTGTTCATCGTCACCGCCATCACCCGGGGATTGACGGTGGAACGGCTCGTCAAGGCCATCTGGCCCTTCCTCATCGCTCTGCTGATCGCGATGGCGCTGATCACGTATGTTCCGTCCCTTTCCCTATGGCTGCCGAAGCTGCTCGGTTACTGACCCCGGAGCAGCCGGGCCTGCGCCTACTGGAAGGAGTGCACGCGGGTGAGCGGTCCTGACAACCTTAAGCTAAGCCTCAATGGTGTCACCTTGCGCAGGGCGCCCCTGGAGACGCAGATCCGGGCTGCCGCGGCCGCAGGGTTCCGGGGATTCGGCCTATGGATGGACGTGGTCGACGAGCACTTGGCGCAAGGAGGCACGCTGGCCGCGGCCCGGGATCTTTTGACCCATCTCGACCTCCCCGTGACGGAGGCGTGCTTCCTGCCCGATTGGCAAAACTTGCGCGGCGCGGATATGGCCGCGTATCTGCGCCGTGCCGAGTTGCTCATGAACCGGGCGGCGTCCCTCGGTTCGCCGCTTGTGGTCGCGAGCGCCCCGGAAGAAACCGTGGATTGGGACGTCGCCCCCGGCAATCTCCGGCGCCTGGCCGAGCTGGCGGCCGGCATGGGGCTGCGGGTGGCCTACGAGTTCCTGCCTTGGGGCGAAGTGCGGGATGTGGCGCGCGCCCGGAAAATGCTCGAGCTCGCCGATCATTCCGCGGCCGGGCTCCTTGTCGACAGCTTCCACTTCTATTTGGGCGGATCCAAAGAAGAGGATCTGCTCGCGTTTCCCAAAGAGCGCCTCTTCCTCGTCCACTTAGACGACGTGCCCGCCCTGGATGCGGACCTCATCAGCCTATGCCGGAAGTACCGGGTCTACCCCGGCGAGGGGACGCTGCCGCTGCGCCGCTTCGGGGCTGTGTTGCACGAGATCAGGTACGACGGCTTCATTACCGTGGAGCTATTGAGCGAGGCGTACTGGCAGCAGGACCCGTTCGCCGTCGCCCGGCGCGCATACGAAGCGGCCGTGGACGTGCTGCGCCCGGGGCCGTGGACTCGGGATGGGGGTTGAAAGGATGCACGCCCTTGTCAAGAAGCAGCCCGGCACCGGCCACGTGGCGGTCAAGCAGGTCGATCCGCCCGTGCCGCGCCGGGGCGAGGCCCTGGTCCGGGTAGTGAGCTCCGGTATATGCGGCACGGATGTCCTCGTGTACGAGGACCGCTACCGAGGCCGCAACCGCCCCCTCCCCTACCCGCTCGTGCTCGGGCATGAGTGCGCGGGTAAGGTCGTGGCGTTGGGACCGGACACGGCAGGGCCGGCGCCTGGGACGCGGGTCGGCCTGGAAAGCATCTCCGGCTGCGGCACGTGCCGCCACTGCCAGCGCGGGAACTACAACCTCTGCCCCGACTGGCACCATGTCGGCCTGACCCGCCACGGCGGCCTAGCGGACTACGTCGCGGTACCGGTCGAGTCGCTGGTGGTGCTGCCTGAGGGCGTTTCTTACGAGAGCGCCGCGTTTCTTGAGCCGCTGTCCGTCGCGGTGCACACGCTGGAGCGGGTGCGGCCCATGCCCGGACAGCCCTTCGCGATCGTCGGGCCCGGCCCCCTTGGTCTCTTGCACTTGCAGGTGCTTCTCGCGGCGGGCCTCGGCCCCGCCCTCGTGCTCGGCACGCCCGGCGACGAGCGGCGGCTGGCCGTTGCGGAAGCTCTCGGCGCCCACCACGTAGCCGCGGCGGTGGGCGAGGAGGCAAGACGCGCCGCGGCCGCTGTCACCGGCGGCGATGGTTTCCCGGTGGTCATCGAGGCGGCCGGGACGCCCTCCGCGGTGCAGACGGCCCTCGACATCGCCGGATCCAAAGGCACGCTGGTGTGCACGGGCCTCGCCCGGCACACGGAGATTGACGTCCTGCAAATCGTGCGCAAGGACTTGGTCTGGACCGGGGTCATCGCCAGCGTCCGCCGGCACTTCCTGGACGCGCTGGACCTCATCAAGGGGGGGCGTGTGCATCCGGAGCGGCTCATCACCCACCGGCTGCCGCTGGAAGAAGCCGCTGCCGGGCTTGAACTCGCTCGCCGGCGGGAAGCCGTCAAGGTCATGATCGCCCCGGGCGTCGAGCGTACGCCCTGAGCGCGGCGCTAGCAGCGCCGGTTCCGAAACCGACAAGGCCACTTAAGGGAAGGGATCGTATGTCGACCGAAGCACGCATGCTCATCGATGGCGAGTGGCAGACGTCAGCCAACAAGGCGCCCGTGCGCAACCCTTATACGGGTGCCGTTGTGTCGGAAATGCCGATGGCCGACAGTGCGCAGGTGGAGCGCGCCCTGCAGGCCGCGTACGAGGTGGCGGCCGAGATGCGGTCGATGCCGGCCTACCGGCGGGCCGCCATCCTCCGCCGGGCGGCCGACCTTGTGGAGCAGCGGGGCGAAGAGCTCGCGCGCCTCATCACCGAGGAGACCGGCAAGACGTTGCGGGGAAGCCGCGTCGAAGTGGACCGGTCGCTGCTCACCCTGCGGATGTGCGCCGAGGAGGCGGTGCGCATCGCCGGCGAGCAGATCCCGTTGGACCTGGTCCCGGGCTCGGAGAAGCGGCTCGGCTTCACGATCCGGGAGCCCATCGGCGTCGTGGCGGCCATCACCCCCTGCAACGCCCCCTTCAACCTGATCTGCCACAAGGTCG
>CALFSR010000006.1 GCA_937916565.1 uncultured Bacillota bacterium
GAGCCGGTCCCCCGCTACGGTCCACCGACGGCCGTGGAGCTGGCCGACTCGCTGCTCGCCTTTGACGCGGAGGCGCTCGTGGATCGCATCGCGCCCCGGCCGCTCTTTGTCGGGCACGGCACGGGCAACGTGCTTCACCCGCCGGATGAGGCCCGTGCGCTGCTCTCCCGCGCCCGGGAGCCAAAGACCGCCTACTGGATTGAAGGAAAACACAACGACTTCATGCAAGCTGATCATCCGCAGTTCATCGCCCTGTCGGGCGCCGTCATCCGGTGGCTCAACGGCTGTTGGCCGCCCTCCCGCCGGCTGGCCGTGGGGCAGTAGCGGCATGGGCGCGGGGAGAGGAGGATCCCGGGTATGGATCCACTGCCCGATGAAGTTCTGCCGGGCGGGTACAAACGGGACTTGCTGCGGCGGTTAACGGCGTTCCGCCAGTCCGGGGCGAGCCGCACCGAGCAGCAGCTGTGCGACTATCTCGCCAGCCAGTACCGGGACGCCGCCTTTCGCACCGCGGCCGAGATCGCGGTCGCCGCGGGCGTGAGCAAGGCGACGGTCATCCGCCTCGCGCCCAAGCTCGGGTTTGCCAGCTTTAACGACCTGCGCCAGCGCCTGCGCCAGATCGTGGCCTACGACTTGACCAGCGTCGACCGGGTGGGGCAGGCCGCGGCCACGCTGCCGGGCGACCGCATCATCGCCGCCGAAGTGGACAACTTGCGCCTGCTTGCGCGCCAGCTCCGCCACGAGGACCTGGAGCGGGCCGCGCGCCTGTTATGCGGCGGCCGCTCGGTGACGGTGCTCGGCTTTCGCACGTCGGCCGCCCTCGCGCTTCACGCCGGCTACAACCTGAAAAAGCTCCTCGCGCATGTCTACACCTTCACCGCGGCAGACTCAAGCGTCTTTGACCACCTTGCGCTCTTGCAGGAAGGAGGCGTGGTGCTAGCCGTCGGCTTTTCCCGCTATGACCGGCGGTTTATCGAAACGGTGGCCTACGCCCGCTCCCTCGGTTACCCCATCGTGGCCATCAGCGAGGAGTACGGTTCGCCCTTGTCCGAGCTCGCGACGGTCGACCTGGTAGCTCCGGCGACGTTCGAATCGTTCGTAGGTGCGTACGCCGCGCCCATCACGCTCATCACGGTGCTTGTGCACGAGGTCGCCGCGGCCTTGGGCGAAACCACCGTCAGCCGGCTGCGGCTGCTGGAGGACGTCAGCGACCTCCACGGCACCTACTACTAAACGCGGCCTGCCCGGGGAGGACTACCCTCATGATCGACATCCGTGGTGCCATCGACCTGCACGTGCACACCGCCCCGTGCCTGTTCCCCCGCCTCGCGGATGACGTGACGGCGGCGGCCCACGCGCGGGACCGGGGACTCGCGGCCATCGTGCTGAAATCCCACCATGAGAGTACGGCAAGCCGCGCCTACTTGACCGAAAAGGCCGTGCCCGGCATCCGGGTGCTGGGCGGCATCGTGCTCAACCTCCCGGTGGGCGGCATCAATCCCGGCGCCGTCGCGGCCGCGCTGGCGACGGGCGGTGTGCAAGTCTGGATGCCGACCATCGACGCGGCCCACCACGCCGCGGTCTACGGGCATACCGGCGGCTACCGTGTCAAGCGGGGCGGCCGGGAAACCGGGCCCGCCATCTCGCTGCTGGATGAGGCAGGGCGCCTACGGCCGGAGGTGCTCGATGTAATCGACCTCGTCGCCGACCACGGCGCCATCCTGGGCACCGGCCACATTTCGCCCAAGGAGATTGCGGCGCTCGTCCCGGAAGCGTTTCGGCGGGGCGTGGAGAAGATTCTCCTCACCCATCCCCTCTTTACCGTGCCGGCGCTGGACCTGGAAACCGTGGCTGAGCTGGTGCGCCTAGGCGCGTACGCGGAGTTCACCTACTGCAGCGTGTCGCCCATGTGGAGCGCGAACACGATGGCGCAGACCGCCGCCGCGGTCAAGCGGCTGGGCGCGAGCCGCTGCGTCCTGACCAGCGACGCCGGCCAGCGCCACAACCCCTACCCCGCCGAAGCATTGCGGATCTTTGCCCAGGGCCTGTTCGAATTGGGAACGCCCGAAACCGACGTGTACCGCATGATCCGGGACAACCCGCGGGAGCTTTTGGGTATAAGCGAGGAGCCGCCGCCGGCGGGACCGCACAGCCCCTCCGGCGACGGCTCGTGCTGAAACTGCTCCGTAGCGATCCAAGGCGACGCGGGCGTGCGGCGGCGACGAGCCCGGCTCGTTCGACCCGTCATCCAGGACGCCCGGACAGGACCCCTCGGCAGGACGCCGGTGCTCGTGCACCTTACAGCCAGCGGGTCGTGACCACCTTGCGGTCGGTGTAAAAGTTGATGGCGTCTTCGCCGTTCGCGTGCAGATCGCCGTAGAACGAGTTGCGCCAGCCCGTGAAGGGAAAGACGGCCACCGGCGCGGGCACGCCGATGTTGATGCCCAGCATCCCGGCCTTCGCATGGCGGCGGAACGCCCGGGCCGCAGCGCCGCTCCTCGTAAAGATGACGGCGCCGTTGCCGTATGCCGACCGGTTGATGAGGGCGATCCCCTCATCGACGTCTTTCACCCGCACGGCCGACAGCACCGGGCCAAAGATCTCCTCCCGGGCGATGCGCATGTCGGGGCTCACGCCGTCAAAGATGGTGGGCCCGAGGAAAAAGCCGCGCTCGGGCACGGGGGTCTTGCGGCCGTCGGCGATAAGGCGTGCGCCCTCCTCCTCGCCGATCTGGATGTATCCCTTGACCCGCTCCCGGTGCTGGTCGCGGATAAGCGGACCCATTTCCACCTCGGGCTCATCGCCCGGGCCGATCTTCATGCGGCTCGAGCGGTCCACGAGGAGCTCGAGGATCTTGTCCGCGACATCCTGCTGCGCCACCAGCACGCTGCCCGCCATGCAGCGCTGGCCGGCGCTGCCAAAGGACGAGGCGACGATGGCCTCGGTGGTGTAGTCCAAGTCCGCGTCGGGGAGCACGATCATATGGTTCTTGGCGCCCGCCAGGGCCTGCACCCGCTTGCCGTAGGCCGCGGCCGTACGGTAGATGTAGGCCGCGACCGGCTGCGAGCCGACGAAGGAAACCGCCCGCACCTCTTCGTGGGCCAAGAGCGCATCCACGGTTTCCCGGCCGCCGTGCACGACGTTGAAGACGCCCTCGGGCACGCCCGCTTCCGCCAGCAGCTCCGCGAGCCGCGTCGCGGTGAGGGGCGTGCGCTCGCTCGGCTTAAGGACAAACGTGTTGCCGCACGCGATGGCCAGCGGGAACATCCACATGGGGATCATGGCGGGGAAGTTGTACGGGCAGATGCCGACGCACACCCCTAAGGGCTGGCGGTACATCTCCGCATCGACGCCGGTGCCGACCAGTTCCAGCGTCTTGCCCATGATGAGCGTCGGGATGCCCGCCGCGAACTCCACCACCTCGACGCCCCGCTCAAGCTCCGCCCGGGCCTCGGCCAGCGTCTTGCCGTGCTCCCGGGTGATGAGGGCGGCGAGCTCATCCGCGTGCTCATCCAACAGCTGCTTGAAACGGAACATGACCCGCGCCCGGTGAAACACCGGCGTCTCGCGCCAGCGGTCAAAGGCCGCCGCGGCGGCGCGCACGGCCCGGTCCACGTCGGCCGCGCCCGACAGGGGCACGTGGGCGATAACCTCGCCCGTTGCAGGGTTGTACACCGGGTCCGTGCCGGCGGCATCCGCCTCGACCCATTGCCCGTTGATAAAGTTGCGAAGCCGCTGCACGTCGGCTTGCGGCTGTGCCATGGCCATTGCACCGCACCTCCTGCTCATGCTCGCCCGCCGGGCAAGCGGCGGGACCTGCTAGGGCCGCGAAGAAACGCTTCCAGCGGCCGCTCCTGCGGCGTAGACGATCTCCTTCAGGCGCCGCACGGCCCTGGCCGGGTCGTCCGCCTGCCACACGTTGCGACCGATGGCGACTCCCGCCGCTCCATCCGCGACGGCTTGCGCCACGGTCCCGTAAAAGTCCTCCTCCCGCTCCATCCGGCCGCCGCCCAGGATGAGCACGGGCACCGGCAGCCGGCGCGTCAAGGACGGAAAGCTTTCCGGGGCGTAAGGAGCTTTGACGATGTCGGCGCCGAGCTCCGCGCCGATGCGGGCGGCATGGGCCACCCACTCCGGGTCATGGCGCCGGTCGGCGGGAATGCCAAGCCCCCACAGCACCGTCTCCACCATGACGGGGACGCCGAGCCGGTCGCGCCCGCAGCGCGACCGTCGTGGTCCGACGGCTCCG
>CALFSR010000007.1 GCA_937916565.1 uncultured Bacillota bacterium
TAAATGGAAGTCACGGAGGGTGAGACGGTGACGGACACCCCGGGAGAAGCAACGGCAAAGCGCGGGCGCGCACGGCGCGCCCAAGGACAAGCCGGCCTGGCGGCGCCGGTCAAGGCTGAACTCGTGATGATTGGCACCGAGATGCTGCTCGGCGAAATTATCGACACGAATGCGGCGAAGCTCGCCCAGAAGCTGGCCGGCCTCGGCATCCACGTTTACTTTAAGACGACCGTCGGCGACAACTGGACCCGCATGGCAGCCGTGTTGAGCCAGGCGCTGACCCGGGCCGACATCGTCATTACCAGCGGCGGACTCGGGCCGACCCAGGACGACCTGACCCGGGAAGTGGTCGCGGCCGTGCTCGGCATGCCGCTGGTCGAGGATCCGGCCGCCCGGGAGCATGTGGAAAACTGGTTTCGCCGGATTAACCGTCCGATGTCGCCGTCCAACCGCAAGCAGGCGCTCATCCCCCAGGGAGCGACCGTCATCCCCAACCCCCGCGGCACCGCGCCCGGCATTATCGCCCGCCGGGGAAAGCAAGCCGTCATCTGCCTGCCGGGCGTTCCCTATGAGCTTGAAACCATGATGGACGAGACGGTGATCCCGTACCTTCGGCAACATTACGTCACGGGCGGCAGCCTGCATTCCCGGGTGCTGCGCTTTTACGGGATCGGCGAGTCGCTGTTGGCCGAGCGGCTGCACGACCTGTTGGAGATGGAAAATCCTACGGTGGCCCCGTACGCGGGGCGGGTGGAGGTGCGGGTGCGCGTTACGGCCCGGGCTAAGACGCCCGGGGAGGCGGAGGCGATGCTCGCCCCCGTCGAGGAGGAGATCCGGCGCCGGGTCGGGACGTACCTCTACGGCTACGACCAGGACACTCTGGAAACCGTCGCGGGCCGGGCGCTGCGAGCAGCCGGCTGGACGCTGGCCCTCGCCGAGTCGTGCACGGGAGGACTGATTGCGGGGCGCATCACCAACGTTCCCGGCAGCTCCGACTACTTCCGCGGCGGCGTCGTCGCGTACAGCAACGACGCCAAAGTCGCCCTCCTGGGCGTTCCCCCCGACGTCCTCGCCGCCCACGGAGCCGTCTCGGCCGAGGTGGCCGAAGCGATGGCCATCGGGGCCAAAGATCGGCTCGGAGCAACCCTCGGGGTTTCGGTGACGGGCATCGCAGGCCCCGGCGGAGGAACGGCGGAGAAGCCCGTGGGCCTAGTGTACATCGGCCTTGCTCGCGGCGGCTGGACCGAGGTGCACCGCCTGCAGTCGGCAGGGGACCGGGAGCGAATTCGCTGGCACACGTCGCAAGCGGCGCTGGACCTCATTCGTCGCCACGCGCAAGCCGCGAGCGGCGCCCCGTGAGACTAGCGGGAGGGTGCGAAGGAAAGTCCGAACATATGCGCGCTAGCCAGAGGAAACGTGCGACGACCGTCGAAGACGTATGGCGGTTCGCGGCCGCCGGCCGCCGTCCAAAGGGGGCGAGGACACGTTGGTCCGCACGTTTGTGGCCGTGCCCGTCGACGCGCCGGTGCGCGAGGCCGTCGCTCGCTGGCAGGAGCGCCTTGCGGCACCCGGTGACGGGATCAAGTGGGTCGAGCCGCACAACCTGCACCTAACGGTCGCGTTCCTCGGAGACTTGGAGCCAGAAGATGTGACCCGGGTCCAAGCGGCGGTCGCCCGCGGGAGCGCGGGACATCCTCCGATCACGTTGCACTTTGGGGGCTTTGGCGTGTTTCCCGGCTGGCACGCGCCGAGGGTGCTTTGGATAGGCGCTGAGGAAGGCGCGGCGGAGCTGACGGCGCTGGCAAACTCCGTGGCCGCCGCTTTGCTCGATGCAGGGTTTCGCCTGGACGAACGCCCCTACCGGCCACACTTGACCGTCGGGCGCTGGCGCACACCTGCCGGCGCTGAGCGGGTGCGAGCCGCCGTGGCCGGCAAGCCGAGCGGGCTTCCTAGTTGCCGGATTGATCGGGTTGACATCATGGCCAGCCGGTTGACTCCCCGGGGGCCGGTTTACAGCCGGATGGGCCACGTCGCTTTGCAGGCGCCCGGGGAGCCCTGAGGACAATGGAGGGGATGCGCATGACGACTCCTGAGCGGCAAAAGGCGCTGGAGGCAGCGCTGTTTCAAATCGAGAAACAGTTTGGTCGCGGCTCCATCATGCGGCTGGGCGAAGCGTCGGCCCAGCGGGTGGAGGTGATTCCCACCGGCTCCCTGGCGCTCGACATCGCCCTTGGGGTCGGTGGCGTCCCGCGGGGCCGCATCATCGAGATCTACGGGCCGGAATCGTCGGGCAAGACGACATTGGCCCTGCACATCATGGCTGAGGCGCAGCGGATGGGCGGCATGGCGGCCTTCATTGACGCCGAGCACGCGCAGGATCCGGCGTACGCGCAGCAGGTCGGCGTTGACATCGATAACCTGCTCATTTCCCAGCCGGACACCGCCGAGCAGGCGCTGGAGATCGCCGAGGCCCTGGTTCGCTCGGGTGCGGTGGACGTCATCGTCATCGACTCGGTGGCGGCACTCGTCCCGCGGGCGGAGATCGAAGGCGAAATGGGCGACGCCCATGTCGGCCTGCAGGCGCGGCTCATGTCGCAAGCGTTGCGCAAGCTGACCGGCGCGATCAGCAAGTCCCGCACGACGGTCGTGTTCATCAACCAGATCCGTGAAAAGGTGGGCGTGCTGTTTGGCTCGCCCGAGACGACGCCGGGCGGGCGGGCGCTTAAGTTCTACGCATCCATCCGTATGGAAATCCGGAGGATGGACTCCATCAAGCAGGGCACGGACATCGTCGGCAACAGGGCCCGGGTTAAAATCGTGAAGAACAAGCTGGCGCCTCCCTTCAAGGAAGCCGAGTTCGACATCATGTACGGGGAAGGCATCTCCAAGACGGGCAACATTCTCGACATGGCCGGGAAGTACGACATCGTCACCAAGACGGGCACTTGGTTCGCTTACGGCGACGTGCGCCTGGGGCAGGGCCGGGAGAACGCCAAGCAATTCCTCAAGGACAACCCTGAGGTGGCCGCGGAGATCGAAGCCAAAGTGCGGGAAGCGGCGGGCCTTTCGCCCGCCGGTGCGGCCCAGGCGACGGACAACGCTCCCGCGGTGGTGACAGGCGATCGCTGACCGGTCGTCCTCCGGGGAGGTTCAACCAGACGCCCTGGCCGCGGCCAAAGCCGCGGCCTTGCGCCTTTTGGCGGCCCGCGGCCGATCCGAGGCCGAGCTCGGGCGCCGACTGGCCCGCAAAGGATTCCCGCCGGCTGTCGTGGAGGACGTGCTGGCATGGTGCCGGGGCTTGGGCTACCTCGACGATGCGCGGTTTGCCGAGGAGTGGATCCGCTCCCGGGCGTCCTCCCAGGCGGGCGGGCGCCGGCGGGTCATGTATGAGTTGCGTGGGAAAGGCGTCGCTCCTGACCTGGCCCGCGAGAAGCTGGACGAGCTGTTCCCGGAAGCGGACGAGCGAGCCGCTTGCCTGGCGGTCGCCCGGCGGCACATAGCCCGCCTCCAAGACCTGCCGCCGGAGGTGCGCTGGCGCCGGCTGGGCACCCTGCTGCTGCGGCGGGGGTTTCCGTCCGCGCTGGTGCAGTGGGCGTTGGCCGAAGTTGACAGTGATTACGAAAGCCATTAAAATGATCGCGGGTACGTAGGTCCGACAGTGTTTGTTGTGTGGCCGAGCCGAGTCTCGGCCTTCTTTGCACGTTCCCGACCGACACTACGCAGTCTGACATCGAGGGACCTTGACAATCGAGGGGAGGTGAAGCAGACGCCGCAAGTTCTGCTGTACGTCCTGACAGCTGTGCTTGCAGGACTGCTCGGCTACGCGGCGCGGCGCTTCGTGGCCGAGGGCAAGGTGCGCTCGGCGGAGGAGCAAGCCGCCGCGATCCTGGAGCAGGCCGCGAGGGACGCAGAAGCCAAGGTGCGGGAAGCCTTGGTGGAAGCCAAAGAAGAGGCAGTACGCCTGCGGCAGGAGGCGGAGCAGGAGCTCAAGGAACGGCGCCAGGAGCTGCAGCGCCTGGAGCGCCGCTTGAGCCACAAAGAGGAAAACCTGGATCGCCGCCTGGCGCAGCTGGAACGCAAGGAAGAGGCGCTGAACCGGCAAACCCACGAACTTGAGCGCATGCAGGCCGAGGTCGGGGAGCTGATTCAACGCCAGCGGGCCGAACTCGAGCGGGTCAGCGGCCTGACGGCCGAGGAGGCCCGGGAGCAGTTGCTCAAGGCCGTGGAGAACGAGGTCCGCCATGAAATGGC
>CALFSR010000008.1 GCA_937916565.1 uncultured Bacillota bacterium
CGACCGCAACCATGTGAGGGAGGTGGCTGACGGCGGCCACGGCCGTATCGTGCTGCTCGGGGTCCATGATGAGCGGATGGGCGCCGACCGCCGCCACCAGGGCCAACGCCCGGTCAAGCCCGGGCTGGTCCGGACCATTGGGCGTGAGGATGTAGATTGCGTTTTGATAAAGGTAGGGGTCGGCCGCGCCTACGCCCGTCCGTTCGGAGCCGGCCATGGGGTGCCCGCCGATGTATTCGACCCCCGGAGGGAGCAGCGGCGGCAGGACCCGTGCGAGCTCCGCCTTTGTGCTGCCTACATCGGTCACCAGAGTTCCCGGTGCCAGCGCCGGTGCCGCCTCCGCGACCAGGGCGGGGATGGTGCGGACCGGCGTGGCGAAGACGACGATGTCAGCGCCCCGCACGCCTTCCTGCAAATCGGTCGTGCCGCCGTGCACTGCCCCCAAAGCCACCGCTTCGGCCACCGTGTTCGCCCGGCGGGCGACACCCCAGACACGGCCTATGCCCGGCGCCCGGCACAAGGCCATTCCCATCGACCCGCCCATCAAACCAAGCCCAACGATCGCGACGGAAAAGCCCACCTCAGGCCATCGCCGGCGTCAACTGGCGCCCCAGCACCGCGGCGATGGCGCTCACCTCCCGCATGAGCTCCCGGAACTTGTCGGGTTTCAGCGACTGCGGCCCGTCGGAGACAGCCTCCTCCGGCCGCGGGTGCACTTCCACGATGAGGCCGTCGGCCCCCGCCGCGATGGCGGCTCGGGCCATCGGGGTCACGTAAGGCCACTTGCCCGTGCCGTGGGAGGGGTCCACGATGATAGGCAAGTGGCTCCAGCTCTTGACGACGGGCACCGCGTTCAAGTCCAGCGTGTTGCGGGTCGCGGTTTCAAACGTGCGGATGCCCCGCTCGCACAGGATGACGTTGGGGTTGCCCGCGCTGATGATGTACTCCGCCGCCATAAGCCACTCCTCGACGGTGGCGGCAAGCCCCCGCTTGAGCAGCACCGGCTTGCCGGCGCGGCCGACCTCCTTGAGCAGCGAGAAGTTCTGCATGTTGCGGGCGCCGATCTGCAGGACGTCCGCGTACGCCGCGACCAGCTCGACGTGCTGGGGGTCCATGACCTCCGTCACCACCGGCAGCCCCGTCTGCTCCCGCGCCAAGGCCAGGAGCCTAAGACCTTCCTCGGCCAGCCCTTGGAATGAGTAGGGCGAAGTGCGGGGCTTAAACGCACCGCCGCGCAGCATTTGGGCCCCCGCTTCCTTGACGGCCGCGGCGACGCTTAAGATCTGCTCCTCGTTCTCCACCGCGCACGGGCCGGCGATAACCGTCAAGGTGTCCCCGCCGACCCGGACGGGGCCCACGGACACGACGGACGGCTCGGGGCGGAACTCGCGCCCGGCGAGCTTGTAGGGCTGGAGAATGTGCACGATCTTCTCCACCCCGTCCATGGCTTCGATCTGCTGCACCCGTTCGGGCTTCTTGTCACCGATAGCCCCGATCACCGTGCGCTCCACGCCGCGGGAAAGATGAACGGCAAACCCGAACTCCCGCAGCCGCTCCGTGATTCGCTGTACGTCTTCTTCACTGGCTCCCTTGCGCATTACCACGATCACCGGTGCAAGTCCTCCTTCCCAGCCGCCTGGACGCCCGCGGCCACCTGGGCCAGCACCGCCTCCAGAGCGGCAAAAAACCACTCGTTTTGCGCCTGTGTTCCGATGGTCACCCGGAGGTGGGTCGGCAGCCCGAAAGCCGCTCCCGCCCGCACGATGACGCCGTGCTCCAGGAGCTTGCCGAACACCTGGCGGCTGTCGCGCTCAACGTCGATGAGAACAAAATTGGCCTGCGTCGGCACGTAACGAAGGCCCATCTCCTCAAGCCGGCGGTAGAAGTACCGCTTGCCGGCCGCATTGGCTGCCCGGCTGTTGTCCACGTGCTCCTCGTCCTCCAGGGCCGCGACGGCGGCTGCCTGCGCCAAGGCGTTGACCAGAAACGGCGCTTGGACCCGCCTGAGTTCCTTGATGACGCCCGCGGGGCCCATGGCGTAGCCGACCCGGAGGGCGGCCAAGCCGTAGATCTTGGAGAACGTTCGCAGGACGAGAACCCGGTGATCGGGGTCGTCCACCCACTCTCGGCCCGCCACCGTGTCGGGATCGTCGACGTACTCCTGGTACGCCTCGTCCAAGACAACCAGGACGTGCCGGGGCACCCTCCGCATGAAGGCGGCGAAGTCGGCCCGGGTGACCGTGGTGCCCGTCGGGTTGTTGGGATTGCAGACAAAGACGGCCTTTGTGCGCGGCCCGATGCGGTCGGCCATCGCCTCCAGGTCGTGGCGCATGTCCCTAAGCGGGACGGTCACTTCCCGCGCTCCCATAAGCCGCGCGGCGTAGGCGTACTGGCTAAAGGTGGGCTCGGCGCACACAATCTCGTCGCCGGGTTCGAGGTAAGTCTCGGCGATCAGCTTGATGATCCCGTCGGACCCGTTGGCGACGATCAACTGCTCCACCGGCAGGGAAAGCCGCCGCCCAAGGGCCTTTCGCAAGTGCACCGAGGCGTCATCCGGATACAAGTGCAACTGCGCCGCGGCTTCCCTCACGGCCGCCGCGGCACGGGGCGACGGTCCCAAGGGATTCTCATTGGAAGCCAGCTTCACCACGTCGGTAAGGCCGAGCTCCCGGCGCACCGCGTCGATGGGTTTCCCTGGCTCGTAGGGCTCAATGGCCGAGACGGCACGCCGCGGACGGGGCTCAAGCAAAGCGTCGCCGGAGGATTCCTGGGAAACCGGACCTGCGCCGTTCCCGGCGCCGGCCCCCGCTTTGCCGCTCGGGGGTGAGCCCGCTGGCCCGTTGCCCGGCAAGTCCGGACGCAGTGCCTTGGCCTCCCCGAGGTACACGTGGCGCATTTCCGCCTGGGTCCGGGTGGTGTTGACGTGCATCAGCACCCGGATGCAGCGGGGTTGGCTGCCGGGTACGTCGATCTCTCTCGCGCACAAAAGCGGCACCTGCTGCAGCCCAAGCTCGCGCGCCGCCAGCGCCGGGAACTGTGCGTTCAGATCGGCCGTGACGGTGAAAATGATGCTTGCGATGTCCGCCGGGTCAATCCCGTTTTCGGCCAACAGCGCCTGCACCAGTTCCCGGGTAGCGGCACCGATGGCCTCCGGGGTGTTGGCCGCGGCGGTGGTCGCGCCCCGCAACCCCCTTACTCCCGCCTGTGCCATGTCGATTCAACCCCTTTGTGTCGGAGAAACTACGAGACGGCCCGGTGGGCCAAGCCAACGGCCACCTCGTCAAGGTGCAGGAGGCCGATGCCGAAGAAGATGGCGACGGCGATATGGTCGTCCTTGCGGGCGATGCCGATCTTTCCCCCGACGCTTAAGCCCATGGCCTTAAGCCCGATCTGCACCAGCGCCTCGTGGGCCGCGCCCGCAACCGCTCCTTCTTCGGCGTGCGTGGCACTGATGACGCCTTCGCGCTTGGCCGCGACCACGGCCCGCTCGACGATGCGGCGCACGGACGCGGCAAACTCGCCGCCGAAGTCCACCGCCGTGGCGCGGATGTCTACGGCGGCCAAGGACCTCTTCTGCGCCTGTTCGCCGGCGTGGTCGCTAGTCAAGGCCATAAGGAGTGCTGCCCGGGCCACCTGCCGGCTTGGCGAAGGGTTCATGGGCGCACCCGTCCCCCGAAACCGTGCGTGGCATCGGTCACCGTCACGAGGCTTTGATGGAATGACGCCGAACGCCGGTGATGCAAGAAGATTTGCATGGGAGGCCTGCTTCGCACCTGCCGTCCTGCCGTCCTGCCAAACGTTGGTGACATTTTAACACGGGGGATGCAAGTTGTAAACGGGCTAGAGTAGTTGGAGAACGCGTCTAATCTAGTCTGGCGGCCCGCCGGAGGGCCGTGACCTCTGCCTGCGTAAGCGGCCGCCATCCCCCGGCGGGCAGACGCCCAAGACGCAAGGGGCCAAAGGCAATGCGCTTCAGGCGCAGCACGGGATGCCCGACCGCGGCGCACATGCGCCGCACCTGCCGCTTGCGCCCCTCGTGCAGCTCGATTTCGAGCACCGCCGCGCCCGCGTCCTGCCGCACAAGGACTACCCGGGCAGGCGCGGTAACGCCGTCCTCCAGCTCGACCCCCCGGGCCAGCTGCTCCAGGGCCGTCCGCTCCACGACGCCCGCCACCGTAACCCGGTAAAGCTTGCGCACGCCGTAGCGCGGATGCGTAAGGCGGTGCGCCAGCGCCCCGTCATTGGCCAAGAGAAGCAGCCCTTCGGTGTCCAGATCGAGTCTCCCGACCGGAAACACCCGCTCGCCCGGGGGCACGAGCGACATTACCGTGGGACGCCCTTGTGGATCCCGAACGGTCGTCACGTACCCGGCGGGCTTGTGGAGCATTATGTAGCGGCAAGCGGCAGGCGGTCGCACGACGTGTCCATCGACGCGCACCTCGTCCCGGTCCGGGTCGATCCGCACGCCGAGCTCCCGCACGATGCGCCCGTTCACCTGCACCTTGCCGGCCGCGATGAGCTCTTCACTCGCCCGCCGGGAGGCGACCCCGCAGCGGGCCATAAACTTCTGCAGGCGCTCCGAACCCAGTTCCGACCCCCCCCGGAACCTTGGCAGGCGGGCGGGGCTCGGGTGTGGGGCGGCTACACGTTGGTGGGCACTGAGGCCGTCATCGTCGCCCGCCGGCCGTTGCTCAAGATGCCTTGCAGCTGTTCCATGACTTTCGGTGCCATGTCGAGGAGCCGGTCCACGACCGCGTTACCCTCGATCGGCAAGAGGCGGATTTGCCCCTGTCCGACGACGAGAAAAGCCACCGGCTGGAGCGAGATCCCCGCGCCGCTGCCGCCGCCAAAGGGAAAGCCGCCGCCGTCCCGGCGGTTTTCGACTTCGAACTCGGTGCCACCTGCCGCGAAGCCAAAGGAAACCCGGGACACGGGCACGATCACGCTGCCGTCAGGCGTCTCCACCGGATCGCCGAGGATCGTGTTGACGTCCACCATGGCCTTCAGGCTTTCCATGGCGGTCTGCATGAGGCCTTCGATGGGATGATGCTCGCTCACGTCCGCTTCTCCCCCCGGGCGAGATGTCGCGCGTTAATCTGACCCGGGGGCGGGTTGGCTATGCGGCGGCTCGCTTTCGGGCAGTGGCGGAAGGTCGGCCAGCGAGTTGAGGCCGCACCATTGCAGAAACCGCTGCGTCGTGCGGTAAAGGATTGGGCGGCCGGGGGCGTCGGCCCGCCCCGCTTCCTCGATCAGCTCGCGATCCAAAAGGGACTGCAGGGCCGACTCGACCCTGACGCCCCGGAGTTGCTCGATTTCGGCGCGAGTGACAGGCTGGCGATAGGCGACGATGGCCAGCGTCTCCAAAGCGGCCTGGGAGAGGGGGGCTGGAGAGCGCGCCGCCCCGGCCGCGGCGATGAGATCCGCGAACTGCGGCTTCGTCACGAGCTGCCACCCTCCGGCCACTTTTTGAAGGCAAACGCCGCGAGTGCCGGAACGAAGACCTTCCTCCAGCAGGGACAGCGCCGCCTGCACGCCCGCCTCGTCCCAACCCGTCAGCCGGCACAGGCCGCTCGTGGACACTGGATCAGGACTGGCGAAAAGCAGCGCCTCAAGAGCTGCGACCAGCTGTTCCAGCGTCTCCGGGATAAACGTTTGCTCCACGCTACGACTCTCCCTCCTGCACCGGAACTTCCGGCGGGCCCGGCGGCGCCCCGCTGGCGATCTCCATGTCTAGGTCCGCCAACGGTTCGGGCTGGTGAACGCGCACGCGCCCGAGGCGCACAAGCTCAAGCAGGGCCAAGAACGCGGCGATCCAGTCCCAACGGGACGCGCGGCGGTGCAAAAGCTGCCGGAAGCGCAGCCGGCCGCCCGCCCGCCTTAGTGCCTGCAGCAACCGTCCCATGGTGGCCCGCAGGTTAACCGGCCGGGGTACGGGCGGCGGCGGTGGCGGCAGCGGCCGCCGGCCGAGCAGCGCTGCCCAGGCGCCCAGCAGTTTGTCCGCGCGCAGGTTGGGCGGGGGACCGGATGGCCGCG
>CALFSR010000009.1 GCA_937916565.1 uncultured Bacillota bacterium
TTGCCCTCGAGCTGCGGGAGTTTTCGGCCCTGCCTCGCGGGCTTGTGCCCGCGGGCGAAGACCCGTCGGGATGGCGGGCTGTGCGTCCGCTCCCGCCTGGCACGATTTTGGCCGCCGGGGCGGTGGAGCGGGTGCCCCTCGTTTGGAAAGGGCGCCCGGTGAGCATGAACGCTCAGGCTGGCGCCGTGTGGGTGAATGCGCCGGGCGTCGCCTTGGAGGACGGCCGTTTGGGTGAAGTTGTCCGGGTGCAGAGCAGCTTGTCCGGGAATGTGGTGCAGGCGCGCGTCGTCGGCGTTGACGCGGTCGAGGTCCTGGTTCCATAAGTTGCCAGAGGCGTGAGGGGGTAAAGCGGCGTGACGTGCCGGAAGCAACGGTGCAGCGGCGGCAAGCCGAAAGGGCTGAGCAAGCTGCTTGTGGTATGGGCGGTCGTCGTCGTTCTGGCCGCATGGGCGTCCGGTGACGCCGCGGCCACGTCCCTGTGGACGGGTTCGGGCAGCCTCTACACCGACAACAAGGCGCGGCAGGTCGGCGACTTGGTGACCATCATTATCGTCGAGCGGGCGCAGGCCACAAGCACGACGCAAACCCAGACCGGCGCCAACTCTTCGGTCAGCTTCGGTCCGATTTTGTGGGATTCGCTGCCCCTCGTTCCCGGATTCAGCGCCGGCGGCGGCGACAGCTTCCGGGGAGGCGGCAGCACGACGCGCGGCGGAACGCTCAACGCCCGCATGACGGCGCAGGTCATCGAAGTGTTGCCCACGGGCAACCTGCGCATCGAGGGGCGGCAGACGATCGTGGTCAACGACGAGGAACAGGTCATCGTGGTCAGCGGCGTCGTCCGGCCGCAGGACATCGCTCCCGACAACACGGTGCTGTCCACGTTCGTGGCCGACGCGACGATTACATACCACGGCAGCGGGTCCATCGGCGAAAAGCAGGAGCCGGGCCTCTTGACCCGCCTGTTCAACTGGCTCTTCTAAGACAGGGAGGGCATCGGCGTGAGCATGCGGACACGCGCACGCGGTACGGTTCTGTGGGCAGCCATAATTGGCCTGTTGGTGTGGGGCAGCGCCGGGGCGCCGGTCTACGGCCAGTCCTCCTTCGAGTTGAGTCCGGCGGTGATCGTTTCCGGGGAGTCCACCCACCAGCCGACGGTGCGCATCAAGGATATCGCCCGCTTCGACGGCGTGCGGGATAATCAGCTCTACGGCATGGGACTCGTCATCGGCCTTGAGGGCACCGGGGACGGACGGGGAAGCCAGGCCAACGTGCAGATGGTGGCCAACATGCTCGAGCGATTCGGCATCACCGTGGACCGGGAAGCGCTGCGGCTGCGCAACGTCGCCGCGGTGATGGTGACCGCCGACCTGCCCGCCTTTGCCCGGCCCGGCGACCGCATTGACGTTACCGTCTCCTCGTTTGGCGATGCGCGCAGCCTGCAGGGCGGTTTCCTGCTGCAGACGCCGCTGCAGGCGGCCGACGGGCAGGTATATGCCGTGGCCCAAGGTCCGGTCTCCATCGGCGGTTTCAACGTGCGGGCCGGAGGGAGCGCCGCGCAGCGCAACCACGCGGCGGTGGGCACCGTTCCGGGCGGCGCCATTGTGGAGCGCTACGTGCCGACGACCGTCGTGCAGGACGGAAACTACTTGACGCTCCTTTTGACCGAGCCCGACTTCACCACGGCCGCCCGGGTCGCGGACGTGATCAACCAGGTATTCACCCCCACGACGGCCCAGGCGCTGGACCGCAGCGCTATCCGGCTCCACCTCCCGCAGGCCTTTGCCGGACGCGTGGTCGAGTTCATCGCGGCGGTGGAGGAGCTGCCTGTCACTCCGGACGCGGTGGCCCGGGTTATCATCAACGAGCGGACGGGCACCATCGTTATGGGTCACCGGGCGCGGGTCGCGACGGTGGCGGTGGCCCACGGGAGCCTGCGGGTGAGGGTCGAGAGCCAGCCCATGGTCGCCTTTTCGGCCTCGCCCGAGGGCGAGCCGGTCGTCGTGGAGCAGACGACCGTGTTAGTTGAGGAGGATCGGGCCCGCACGGTGGTGCTCGAGAGCGGAGCGAGCGTGGAGGACGTGGTGCAGGCTCTCAACGCTATCGGCGCCACGCCGCGGGACATCATCGCGATTTTGCAGGCCATCAAGGCCGCCGGGGCGCTGTACGCGCACCTCGAAATCCTGTAGGAAAACCGGCCGGCGTCGGCGAATGGCGGCGTCAGGGGGTGAAGCGGGATGATCAAGCCGCTGGCGGGATTGGCGACCGGCGCGATGGCGCCCCGGCCGCACCAGGCGAAGGGGCCTGACGCCGCCGGGCGCGGGCATGAGGAAGGCCCCGGCGCTGCGGGCGGGCCGAACGCCTTTGCGGCGCAGCTGGCGGCCCGCGCTACCCCGCGACCGGCTGTGCGGACGGGCACGAGTACAGGTGCAGCCTTCACGCCCGGATGGGACGAGCCGCCGGCCAGCGCCGGGGAGGCGGCCCGGCTCAGGTGGGCTGCGGAGCAGCTTGAGGCGCTGTTTCTCGAACAGCTGTGGCGGGGCATGCGCCGGACCGTCATGAAGAGCGGCATGCTCGACGGCCCGGGTGTGCAGCTTTTTGAGGAAATGTTGGACCAGGAGCGGGCCAGGATTATGGCCGGCACCGGGGCGCTGGGGCTCGCGGACCTGGTGTATGAGCAGATGTCGCGCTACATCGACACGGGTGGCCAAGGAAGGACATCCCCGGGGGCAGGGGAATAATGTAGCCGTTCATGCGCGGTTGGGTGCGCGGGGAAAGGGAGGACGCCGTTGCCACGTTTGCGCTTGTTTTTGCTCGCCTGGGTCGTCGCGGTCATGTTGGGTGGCGTTGCCGAGGCGCGCTTTTTTTCTATTGAGGAACTCGAGCCCGGCCTGCGGGGTACGGGCAAGACGGTTGTTCGCGGGACGGATGTGGAGTCGTTCGAGGTCGAGTTTCTGGGGGTGCTGCCCAATGCCGGCCCCTCAGGCGACCTGATCCTCATTCGAGTGAGCGGCGACGTCATCGACCGCACCGGCGGCATCGCGTCCGGGATGAGCGGCAGCCCCGTGTACATCGGCGACAAGCTGGTGGGCGCCATTGGCTACGGCTACGATTTCGCCGATCACCGGATCGGCCTCGTGACGCCAATCCAGGACATGGTGGCGGTCATGGACTTGATCCAAGCGGGCGGCGAGCTGGCCGGGGCCGGTGGGCTTGGGGAATGGACCGGTGACCGGATCCAAACGGCCGGGTCCCGGCCCCGTCTCGCGGTGATGGCCGAGAGCCCCGCGGATGCTGCCCGGCTCGCGGCCGCATTGCCTGAGGACGTGCGGGTGATGGTACCGGTGCAGACGCCGGTGCTGGCCAGCGGGTTCAGCCGCCGGGCCCTCGAGCGGCTCGGAAAGCGACTTGCACCCCTCAACCTCGTGCCCATGCAGGGCGCGGGCGGGTCGATGGCCGTGGATGACGTCTCCCTTGAGCCCGGGAGCGCCCTCGGCGTGCAGCTGATGACGGGCGACGTGACGTTGACGGCCATCGGTACGGTGACGTACGTTGACGGAAACCGGTTTGCGGCGTTCGGCCATCCGTTTACGAACCTCGGCAAAGTCGACTACCTGACCACCGGGGCGTACATTCACTACGTGGTGCCCTCGGTCAGCCTTCCCTTCAAGCTTGGCTCGGCGACGGCACCGGTCGGCTCGCTGCTCCAGGACCGGGGAGCGGCCATCGCCGGGGAGATCGGCCCGTTGCCCTATATGGTGCCTGTCAGCGTCACCGTGCACGACCAAGATCGGGGCATAAGCCGGACGACCGAGTTCTCCATCGTCAACGACGAGCGGGTGCTGGTGGACTTGGCGATTTCCGGCGCGTTGTCGGCCCTGGACCGCAGCCTCGACCGGCTTGGTCCCGGCACTTCCCGGGTGGTTTTCCAGATCCGCGGCGAGGGGATGCCGCGCCCGCTCGTCCGGGACAACATGTGGTACAGTGGATTTGACGTCGCCGCCGCGACGCTGATCGAAGTCCTGGAAGCCGTCGACCTCGTGGCCAACAACCGGTTCGCTCCGGTGACCATCACGCGCATCCAGGTCGTCGCTGAGGTCGAGGAAGGGCGTTGGACGGCGCGTATCGAGGACGCGGAGCCTTCCGCGACGGAGGTGGCCCCCGGCGAGTCCGTGCGGATCAGCGTCAGGGTCCGGCCGTTCCGGGGTGAGGCCTTTACGGAGGAACTTATCCTGACGGTGCCGGAGGACGCGAGTCCCGGGCCCGTGACGGTCGTCGTGCGGGGCGGCGGCTGGGAGGAGTCTTCCTTCGAGGAGGACGAGGAATTCGAGGAGGACGTCCAAGAGCTCTTGGACGAAAACAGCCAGAGCCTTGAGCGCCTGATCGAGGAATTCGTGCGGCGGGAGCGCAACAATGAGATCGTCGCCGAGTTCTACTCGTCCCGCGACACGTGGCTGGAGGATTTCGCCGCCGGCGATGAAACGGAAAGCGTCGCGGAAACCGAAGGCGACGGGCTGCCGCGGGAGGAGTCGGAAACGGAGGAGGCCGCCGACGATCGGTGGACCGGCTGGGGTACCGAGTACGAGCCGCCCGAGCGGGTGATGGTGTCGCAGCCGACGGATTACGTCATCCTTGGCTCCGCGTCGTTTGACTTGTTCATCCTGCCGAGCTATGGAGGCGACGCCGGGGCTCCGCTAGGAGGGCA
>CALFSR010000010.1 GCA_937916565.1 uncultured Bacillota bacterium
CGCCTGCGTCCTCGATGGGCCCATACGAAGCCGGATCCACGGCGACGACGGCGCCGCTGCGCCGCGCCTTTTCCATCGCCCACCGGGCCGCCGGGCGGGTGGCCGGGCGGAGGAGCGCGTAGCCCGACACAAAGAGCGCCCGCAGCTCCTCGGGCCAGTAGCGGCGGACGAACGCCGCGTCAAGCCGGGCGTTGGCACCCACCTGAGGGAACATGGTGCGCTGGCCGTCGGCGTCGACAAGAACGGCCAGCGCCCCGGTGCGCTCTCCCGCCACGGGGGCGCCCGGAAACCGAACCCCCGACTGCTCGAGGAACGCCGACGCGACCCGGCCCAAGGCGTCGTCGCCGATGCGCGCCACAAGCTGCACCGGCACACCCATGCGGGCCAGGTTGGTGGCCACGTTGGCCGCCTGGCCGCCGACAGCCAGCTGGATGGCGCTCTCGGTATCCGACGCCGGGCGAATCTCCCCACGCGGCTTGATCAAAATGTCCAGCATGACGTCGCCTATGGCCACGACCGGCGCGCTTTCGGCGTTGCCGCCGGCGGCACCAGCGACGCGGCCGTCGCGAATGGTGCTGCCGCTGCTCTCGCCCTTGGCTTTCCCGGCGTTGACGGCTTTCCCGGTGCTCACGCTGCGCATAGTGCCCTCTTCGCCGCAGCCCGGCCGGCCCCCTCCGTGCCGCAGAAGGGGCAGGGATCGCGCGCGTACGCCCCGAAGTCCGCAGGCAACCTATGAGGACTTCGAGAACAAGAGGACGGTGCGGAGGAGGACAAGTGAGATGGCACACGGTGCGCCCGAGGAAACCAGCGAGCGCCGCGAATCCCGCCCCTACGGCCTGTGGTCAAGTCCCATCGGCCCTAACGTGATCGCCCAGGGAATAGGGCTCGAAGACGTCGGCTGGGACGACGCGACCGGGCAGCTTGTGTGGCTTGAGACCCGCGGCGGCCGGGGCGTGCTTGTGGCCGCGGACCCATCAGGCGGCGCGGCCAACGACTTGACGGCGGATCTGGAGGTGCGGGCTCAAGTCGGCTACGGCGGCGGTGCGTTTGCCGTGGCGGGAGGCCACGTCTATTTTGTCGCCCGCGGCGGGCGCCTGTACCGGCAACCCTTGAGCGGCGGCCTTCCCAGGGCGCTCACGCCCGAGTTTGGGCAGGCGGCGTCGCCGGCCGTCTCCCCGGATGGGCGCTGGGTCGTCTACGTCCACAGCGACGGCCACAACGACTGCCTGGCGGTGGTGGACAGCTCCGGCCGCCAGTGGCCGCAAAAGCTCGTGGAAGGCGCCGACTTCTACATGCAGCCCTGCTGGCACCCGTCGGGCCGCCGCCTTGCCTACATCGCCTGGAACCACCCCAACATGCCGTGGGACGGTACGACGCTCTACATCGCCGAGCTCGAGGAAGCGGGCGACGCCTTGCGGGCAAGCACGGCCACGGCACTGGCCGGCGGCGAGACGATCTCCGTCTTGCAACCCGCTTTCTCCCCCGACGGGCGGTGGCTCGCGTACGTATCCGATGAAACCGGCTGGTGGCAGGTATACCTATACGACCTGGAAACCGGGACGCGCCGACAGGTGACCGACTACCCTTGCGAACACGGCCGGCCGGCCTGGGTGCAGGGCGTGCGGGTCCTTGGCTGGGCGCAGGATTCGCGATCGCTCTTCTACGTTCGCAATGAAGCGGGCTTCCACAGCCTGTGGCGCTGGAGCTTACCGGGCGGCGTCCACACGCCGGTGTGCGGCGCCGAAGAGGGCTACGCGGTGTACGAGCAGATCGCGGTGCGGCCGGCCCGCGCTACTTCGCAAAAGGCCGGCGATGCGGCGGTGCAGGTGGCCTGCATCGCCTCCGGCGCGCGCACTCCATCGCGGGTAATCGTAATCGACGTACCGGCCGCCGGGGCGGGCGCGGACTCTCCCGGGCCTGCCAGCCCCGCGGGGCCTTCCCATCTCCCCAACGTTCGCGTGCTGCGGCGCAGCATGGCCGAGACGCTGCCACAAGAGATGATTTCCGTCCCGCAGGCCATCCGGTGGACGGCGCCGGACGGCACCACCGTGCACGGGCTGTACTATCCGCCCGTCAACCCGGGCTTTGCCGCGAGCGGGCGGCCGCCCGCGATCATCAGCATCCACGGCGGGCCCACGTCGCAGACGCTCCCCGGCTTCGATGCGCGGCCGCAGTTTTTCACAAGCCGCGGCTACGCTTATGTGGCGGTGAACTACCGGGGAAGCACCGGGTACGGCCGGGCGTACCGCGACGCCCTCAAGGGCCGCTGGGGCGTGCTCGACGTGGAGGACGCCGTGGGCGCGGGGCGCTACGTCGCCCAAGCCGGCCTGGCCGACGGCGAGCGCCTCGTCATCATGGGCGGGAGCGCCGGCGGCTACACGGTGCTCCAAGCCTTGATCGAGCACCCTGGCTTTTTCCGGGCCGCGCTGTGCCTGTTCGGGGTATCCAACCTGTTTACCCTCGCGGCCGACACCCACAAGTTCGAAGCCCGCTACCTGGACTCACTGGTAGGACCCTTGCCCGATGCCGCGCCCATATACCGGGAGCGATCGCCCGTGTTCCACGCAGGCCGCATCCAGGACCCGATCGCCGTTTTTCAGGGCACCGACGACCGGGTCGTTCCCAAGGAGCAGGCCGATTCCATCGTGGCGGTTCTCCGGGCCCGGGGCGTGCCCCACGAATACCATGTCTACGAGGGCGAGGGCCACGGCTGGCGCAAACCGGAGACCATCGCCGCGTTTTGGAGGTCGGTTGAGGCGTTCCTGCAGCGCTACGTGATCTTTGCGTGAGCGGAACTCGCGTGCTTCGTCTGGCGCGAAGGCGAGCGGATCCGGTGGACCCTCATCGAGGGGCACCTGTGCCTGTTTGCCCACGGAGGCGACGACCTCACGCTGCCACTGGCCATCCGTCCCGGTCGAAGAGCGCTGGAGCTGCTCGGCGGCGCGACTTCCTCCCGGGTGGACAGTTACCCGGTCGCGAGCTTCTCCGCCTGCTGGCACAGGGAGGCCGAGTAGGCCCGCAGGAGCGTTTCCCGCAGCTCGTTCAAAGGGACGGGCTTGGTGAGTTGTGCCATGAAGCCGCCCTCCCCGCGGCTGCGGACGGCGGCGTCGCCCCAGCCCGTCATGGCCAGAGCCGGCACCGCGTCCATACCCGGAAGCTGCCGGGCGAGCCGCAGGAACTCGTACCCATCCATGCCCGGCAAGCTCAAGTCGCACACGATGACGTTGGGCGGCTCGTTGTCCTGCAGGTGGGCGAGGGCTTCCTCCGCCGACGCCATGGCCGCGACGGAGCAGCCTTCGAGTTCGAGCACCTCGCGCATGATGGCCAAAAGGTCCCGGTTGTCGTCGACGAGCAGGACGCGCACGCCTGCCAGCCCGGCTTGACGGCACTGCCGGCGAACGGCCGCCACCTGCAGCGCCCGCCGGATGGACGGCACCAAGTCCTCAAGCTGCGCCTTGCAGATGCAGGCGTCTACGGCGCCCAGGGGCGTGGGAGCGGTTTCGGGGACGGGATTGTGCGACACGACGATGAACGGCATGTCCGGGTCGACGTCCTGCACGACCTCCATCGCCAGCTGCAGGCTGAATCCCGGCAAGGCGTCGGCGCAAACCACCGCGTCCCACGGTCCGGCCCGCAGGGCTGCTTCGAACTCGGCTCCGCCCGAAACCGGCCGGTGCACGGCATCGTAGCCGCCGCCTTCCAGTTGCTGCACGATCTGGTGCAGGTCGTTGTCATCATGTTCGACCAGCAGGATCCGCACACCGCTTGGCACCTCAATCCCTCCTGCCAACCCGGCCTTTCCTTGAGCCCCTGCCTCCGGCATGCCGTCACCGCGCAGACCTCCGGCGCCGCTTCGCACGCCGGCCGCGCAGGCGGTCAGACAGCGCCCCAGCCGGCGGCTAGAGCCCGCGCCGGCAGGGCCAGACGCATGAATAACCCATCATAGATGGGCAAAGTCGGGATTCAACGACGGGACGAGAGGCGCGCGAGACCCCAACGCCCGCTGCCAAGGAGGCAGGCTGACCTCCCGTTCCATTCATCTGGGGCGGTATATTCTGCCCGAACTATTTGCAATCCTTCTTCATATTTTCTGTGAATTTCGTGTCGGTAAATCTCTGCAAATCCCAAGGCGACGCGACTTGGCCCCGGCGCCCGCTGCCGCCAGCGAGGAAGTCGCCCGTTGGCAGCCAATACCTAAGGCATGGTTGCGTCAAGATTGGCGCTATGCGCGCGTAACATGGCCGGACGGGGGGCGCTTGCCGCTGGACTCGTACTGGCGCTGCTGCTGGGCGTCGGGCCTTTCGCCCTGGCCGCCGGCGGCGCGCCCGTGTGGGACCCTATCGGCCCGGGCACGTACCACGCCGCGTTTACGCTGGAAACGGGCGACGCGGTCCAGCCCGTGCACGTGGTGCGCATCAACCGGGGCAACCCCTTCGCGCATGTCGAAGCCGCCCTCGGACAAGGCACCGCCGGGGGCACGGCCACCGTTCTCGCCCAGGCCGCCGCCCGCCAGGCGCCCGGCACCGCGGTCGTCGCCGCCGTCAACGCGGATTTCTTCTCGTCCACCCCCATCGGCGGGCTCCCCGTCGGCCTGCACATCCAGGACGGCGAGCTTGTGACGAGCCCCAATGGCCGGCCGGCCTTCGGGATCGACCGGGACGGCCGCCCGGTCATCGGAGTGCCTGAGATGCAGGCCACCGTCTGGCTCGACCATGAAACGGCCGCCCGCGCCGCCGGGCCCGGTACCCTTTTCGAAGGCGTACCCGCGTCGTGGGCCGTCGAGACCATCAACCGGCCTCTCTCGGGACTGGCGCTGGCCTTGTACACGCCCCGCCTGGGCGCCGCCACCCCGCCCATCGAGGGCACCGCCGTCGTCGTGACGGGCGTGGATCGGCCCCTGCGGCCCGGGGAAACGTACTCGGGCACCGTGGCGGCGCGAGAGTGGGGCAGCCGATCGGCGCCCGTCGTCCTTGAGATTCCCCCAGGCGGCGTCGTGCTGGCCGCCCGGGGGCCCGCGGAAGAGTTTCTGGACATGCTGCCCATGGGTGCGACGGTCTACTTGCGCGTCGAACTCGCCCCTCCCTTTGACGGCGTCACCAATGCGGTGTCCGGCCATCCGGTGCTCGTGGCCGGCGGCAAGGCCGTGCCGCTGAACGAGCGGGATAGCCTCGTCAGCCAGCGCCACCCCCGCACCGCCATCGGTTTCAACGGGCAAGAGATCTTCTTGGTGACCGTGGACGGCCGCAGGCAGGGACAGGCCGACGGCATGACGCTCCGGGAGCTGCAGGCGCTTATGCTCACGCTGGGTGCCACGGAAGCCCTCAACTTGGACGGCGGCGGATCGACGACGATGGTGGTCCGGCCGCCCGGGACGGGCGACCTCCTCGTGGTCAACATGCCGTCCGACGGGAGCGAACGGCCGGTGGGCAACGCGTTGCTCGTCACCAGCACCGCTCCCCCGGCGGCCCTGGCGAGGCTCATCCTGCACCCCGCCGCCCCGGCCGCCTACGTCGGCAGCCTCATGCCTATCCAGGTCCTCGGCCAGGATGAGCACAACAACCCGCGCACGGTTTTGTCAAGCCAAGTAACGTGGACGGTGACGGGAGACGCCGGCCGCGTAGGCGCGGCCGGCGTGTTTTCCGCGCGCAGCCCGGGCACGGCCACCATCGAAGCCGCGGCCGGCCCGGCGCGGGCGACGGCGGAAGTGACGGTCGTTGACGCTGTCGCGTCCATCCTTGTGTCGCCCGACACGGTGAGCCTTGCCGGCGGCGAGTCGATGACGCTGCAGGCGCACGCTTTCGACCGCGACGGGCAGCCGGTGTGGGTCAACGCCTGGCAGTTTCGCTGGAGCGCGGCAGGCGGCGCCGTGCAGGTGGACGCCGGAGGGCACGTGACGGCCGTGCAGCAGGGCGAAGCAACCATCACGGTTCAGCTCGGTGATGTCGCCGCAACGGCCCATATTACGGTGGATCGGGCGCCCGAGGTGGTCTGGGGTTTCGACGAGGCCGGCGGATGGTACGCGAGCGCCGTGCGCGCTCGGGCCGCGCTGGCGTTGTCGGCGGACGGCGAACCCGTCCACTCGGGAACCCGGGCTGCAAAGCTCACCTACGACCTGCGCACGGGAGGAGCCGGCACCGCAGCGGCGTACGTCCAAGCGCCCGCGCCGATCCCGCTCCCGGGCCGCCCGCGGGCCATCGGCGTATGGGTCTACGGCGACGGCAGCGGCCACTGGCTGAGGGGCAACTACATCGACGGCGACGGAAACCGCCGGGTTATGGACTTTACCGCCGTGGGCGGCCTCGATTGGATCGGATGGCGCTTTGTGGAGGCGCCGGTGGACCCCGAGGCGCCTTTGCCCATCAGCTTTGAGCGGGTTTACGTCGTGGAGTTTGAGCCCCGGCGCCAGGGCGCGGGCGTCCTCTACTTCGACGACCTCACGGTGCTGTACGGCCAGGCGGAGGGGCAGTAACCCGGTCCAACGGTTGGAACCGGGCCGCAGGCGTGGCGACGGCGGCTCACGCCCGGTGCTCGGCGGCGGCCCGCCCC
>CALFSR010000011.1 GCA_937916565.1 uncultured Bacillota bacterium
TTCCGATCTCCGGAGCCGGGCCCCACGCCGGGGACGGGCCACCCACCGGTTGCGCCGGATGGCCTGGCCGGCGCACCGGCATCCCTGCCTGCGGGCGAGCGGCCCCGGGCCGCGCTGTTCCTCGGATGTGCGCAGGAGGGGCTCTTCCCCGAGGTCAACGCCTCCACGGCCAGGCTGCTGGCCGCGGCGGGTTTCACGGTGGAAACTCCGGCCGGGCAGTGCTGCTGCGGCGCGCTCCACCGCCACCAAGGCGACGTAAAGCATGCCCGCTCTCTCCTGCGCCGCAATCTGGAGGCCTTCGGTTTCCTGGGCGGCGAGCCGCCCGACGTGGTCGTGCTCAACGCGGGCGGGTGCCTGGCATGGATCAAGGAGGCCGCGCCGGTGTTCGAACCGGGCACGCCCGAGCGGGCCGCGGCCGAGCAGCTGGCGGCGCGGGCAAGAGAACTCTCGGAGATTCTCGTCGAGCGGGGCTGGCAGCCGGGCGGCACGGGACGGAGCCGACCGGTGCGGGTCGTCTACCAGCCCTCCTGCCACTTGACCCACGTCTGCGGCGTCAAGGACGCGCCGCTGGCCTTGCTGAAGGCACTGCCGGGAGTTTCCGTGACGCTTCCACCCGACGGCGGCTCCTGCTGCGGCTCGGCGGGGATCTACAACGCGCTGCACCCGCAAACGTCTGCTGCGGTGCTGGACCGCAAGATGGACGCCATCGCCGCCGGCGGGGAGGAGCCCGACGCCATCGTCACGTCCAACCCCGGCTGCCACCTGCAGATGCTGGCCGGCGTGCGCCGGAGGGGCCTCGCCGGGCGTGTGGCGGTCATGCAGCTTCCGGAGTTCATCGAAACCTATCTCGCGGGTGATTTCAATCCACCCGGTGGTTTCCCGGAAAGCTGAAAGCCCCTTATAGTCAAAGGGGGAGCGCCCGGCGCTCCGCCGCGTCGCTTACCGCCCCAGCCGCTCCCGCAGGGTCGCGGCGAGTTTCGTGGAGACCATATCGACCGCCACCTCGTTGAAGCCGCCCTCGGGGATGATGATGTCGGCGTAGCGCTTGGAAGGCTCCACGAACTCCAGGTGCATGGGCCGCACCGACTCGAGGTACTGCTTGATGACGGACTCCATCGTCCGCCCCCGCTCGCGGGTGTCCCGCTCGAGGCGCCGCAGCACCCGCACGTCGGCGTCGCAGTCGACGAACAGCTTGATGTCCAGCCGGCTCCGGATCTCGGGTTCCCACAAGATCAAGAGCCCCTCGAGCACGACGATGTCCTTGGGTTCGACCCGGATGGTGTGGGGCTCGCGGGTGTGGGTTTTGAAGTTGTAGACCGGTTTCTCGATGGGCTGGCCGGCGGCCAGTTGGTCTAGGTGAGCGACCAGGAGCGGGGTGTCGAAGGCTGCCGGGTGGTCGTAGTTAATCTTGAGGCGCTCTTCGAAAGGCAGGTGGTTTTGGTCTTTGTAGTATGAGTCCTGCTCGATGAGGGCGACGGTGGCTTCGGGCACCCGGCTGACGACGGCGCGTGTGACCGTCGTCTTGCCCGAGCCGCTGCCGCCGGCGATGCCGATGAAAACAGGCCGCCGCATGCGCGATCGCACTCCTTTTGATTCACCCTAGCCAGAATACCAAAACGGCCCCGGTCCGAAAAGTCTTGAAGTCCTCTTGAGAATCGTCATGGAGCGACGCTCCGGCCGCCGTGAAGGAGACGTCCGGTGCGGGGCCGAAGGCTTCCTGCGGAATCGCGGCATGCCGCAAGCAGGCGAAGCGACCGCCGCGCGGCGTGCCGTTGGGCTGGATCCCTGGAGGTGGGCGCCATGAGCGTCACCGTTGCGGGCCTAGGCGCCATCGAGGCCCCTTACAACCCCGGCATTCCCCTTGACCTGGATTGGCTGGCCGGCGTACGCGTCAACCGATCGGCCGTCGAGCGGCGGGCTGCGACGCTGCCCACCCGCCGCAGCGTCAAGCAGGCGTGGCAGGCGGCGTGGCTCCTGCGGGCCGTGCAGCTCATCGACTTGACCAC
The DNA here is from genome assembly GCA_937916565.1 of uncultured Bacillota bacterium. Lineage (GTDB taxonomy): Bacteria > Bacillota > Limnochordia > Limnochordales > ZCTH02-B6 > ZCTH02-B6. The sequence goes on from CALFSR010000011.1 coordinate 2,007, forward strand.
CTTGAACGGCGACGACACCCCCGGCCGGGTGCGGCGCCTTTGCGCCAAGGCCCGCCAGCCCGTGCGCCAGGACCTCCTGGACGCCCTGGGCGTCGGCCACCTGCCCCTTCAGGTCGCCGCCGTCTGCACGTGGCCGGTGCTGGTGCCGCCCGCGGTGGAAGCGCTGCGGGGCTCCGGCATCCCGGTGGCCGCGGTGGCCGCCGGTTTCCCCGCAGGTCTAAACCCGCTGGCCCAGCGGGTCGAAGAAGTCCGCGCCTGCGTGGCCGCCGGCGCCGAGGAGATCGACATCGTCATCTCCCGCCGGCACGTGCTCACCGGCGACTGGCGGGCCCTCTACGACGAGGTGCAAGCCTTTAAGGAAGCGTGCGGCACGGCGCACATCAAGACCATCATCGCCGCCGGGGAGCTGGCCACCTTGCGCAACGTGTACCGGGCGAGCCTGGTGTGCATGATGGCCGGCGCCGACTTCATCAAGACGTCCACCGGCAAAGAAACCGTCAACGCCACCCTGCCCATCGGCCTCGTGATGGTGCGGGCCATGCGGGAGTACATGGAACGCACCGGCTACCGGGTCGGTTTCAAGCCCGCCGGCGGCATCCGCCAGGCCAAGGACGCCCTCAACTGGATGATCCTCATGAAGGAAGAAGTCGGCGACGCGTGGCTTACGCCTGCCCTGTTCCGGCTCGGTGCCAGCGGCCTGCTCACCGACATCGAGCGGCAGCTCGAGCATCATGTAACGGGGCGCTACTCGGCGGCCCACCGGCACCCGATGGGGTAAGGCAGGCAGCGAAAGCGAGGCGATGGCCATGGAAATCGCACGCATCCTGGAAACGATGGAATACGGCCCTTCCCCCGAGAGTGACGGCCCCGTGCGCCGGTGGCTGGCCCGGCACGGGGACGGCTTTGGTCTTTTTATCGGCGGCGAGTGGCGCAAGCCCGCCGGGGCGGAAACTTTCCCGACCCACAACCCGGCGAGCGGCGAGGTTTTGGCAAAGGTGACCCAGGCGCGCCCGCAGGACGTGGACGACGCCGTCGCGGCCGCTCGCGCCGCGGCGCCCGGGTGGGCCGCCCTGCCGGGCCATGCTCGCGCCCGGTTTTTGTACGCCCTCGCCCGTCAGGTTCAAAAGCACGCCCGGTTTCTCGCGGTGCTGGAAACCCTGGACAACGGCAAGCCCATCCGGGAAACGCGGGACATCGATATCCCGCTGGTCGCCCGGCACTTTTACCACCACGCCGGCTGGGCGCAGCTTATGGAGACCGAGTTTCCGGCCTACGAACCCGTAGGGGTCGTCGGGCAGATCATCCCGTGGAACTTCCCGCTCCTTATGCTCGCGTGGAAGGTGGCGCCGGCCCTGGCCGCGGGCAACACGGTCGTCTTGAAACCGGCCGAGTACACGCCCCTCACGGCCTTGTACTTCGCCGAGCTGTGCCGGGAGGTCGGCCTGCCGCCCGGCGTCGTCAACATCGTCACCGGCGACGGCCAGGTCGGTGAGCTCATCGTCCAGCACCCGGGCATCGACAAGATCGCCTTCACCGGCTCCACCGAGGTGGGGCGCGTCATCCGCGAGCGCACCGCGGGCAGCGGCAAGAGCCTGACGCTGGAGCTCGGCGGCAAGTCGCCGTTCATCGTGTTTGACGATGCCGACCTCGACAGCGCCGTCGAAGGCGTCGTGGACGCGATCTGGTTCAACCAGGGCCAGGTGTGCTGCGCCGGTTCGCGGCTTTTGGTGCACGAGAGCATCGAGGAGGAATTTCTGGCCAAGCTGCGCCGCCGCATGGAAACGCTGCGGGTGGGCGATCCGTTGGACAAGGGCATCGACATCGGCGCCATCGTCGCCCCGGTGCAGCTCGCCAGGATTCAAGAACTCGTGCGGCGCGGCCAAGAAGAAGGCGCCACCGTGTGGCAGCCGTCGTGGTCGTGCCCCAAGGACGGCTGGTTCTACCCGCCGACGCTTTTGACCAACGTCTCGCCCGCCTCCACCGTGGCGCAGGTGGAGATCTTCGGGCCGGTGCTCGTCAGCATGAGCTTCCGCACGCCCGGCGAAGCCGTGGAGCTGGCCAACAACACGGTCTATGGCCTGGCGGCCAGCGTCTGGACGGAGAATATCAACCTGGCGCTGGACGTCGCCTCCCGGATCCGCTGCGGCGTCGTGTGGGTCAATGCGACCAACCTCTTTGACGCGGCGGCGGGCTTTGGCGGGTACAAGGAAAGCGGCTACGGCCGTGAGGGCGGCCGGGAAGGGATGTACGAGTACTTGCGGCCCAAGTGGCTGCGGGCAACCGGCACAAGCGACGGCAACCTTGGCGGCGACAGCAGCGCTGGCGCCGGCAGCGCCCAAGATCCCGGCGCCGGCGGCGGCGGCAGCGCGGGTGGCGGCAGCGCGGGTAGCGGCAACGCCGGCGGCGGCGGCGTTACCGGTGCGACGGCCGGCCCTGACGACGGAGGAACCGTCCTCACCGGGGACGGCCCGGGGAGCTCTGCTTTCGACGGCGATGAAGACGAATGGCCAGAGTCCGTGGCCGCCCCGCCCATCGACCGCACGCCCAAGATGTACATCGGCGGCAAGCAGGCACGGCCCGACGCGCCCTACTCCCGCCACATCTACGGCCCCGACGGCCGCATCGTGGGCGAAGTCGGCGAGGGCAGCCGCAAGGACGTCCGCAACGCCGTGGAAGCGGCCCGCAAGGCCTCCGGCTGGCGCCAGATATCCGGCCACCAGCGGGCCCAAGTGCTCTACTACATCGCCGAAAACCTCGAGGTCCGGCGGGACGAGTTCGCCGCCCGGCTTGCGGCCATGACCGGCCAGTCCAAGGCGAGTGCTCTGCGGGAAGTGGATGCCGCCGTCGAGCGCTGGTTCACGTGGGGAGCGTGGGCCGACAAGCACGACGGGATGGTGCACCGCACCGCCCAGCGCCACATCACCGTCGCCATGCCGGAGCCCGTGGGCGTCATCGGCATCGGCTGCCCCGACGACCATCCGTTGCTTGCCTTCGTGTCCCTCGTCGCACCCGCCGTCGCCATGGGCAACACCGTCGTCGCGGTGCCGTCCGAACGTTGGCCGCTGGCCGCGACCGACCTCTACCAGGTGTTTGACACGTCCGACGTCCCCGGCGGCGTCGTCAACATCGTCACCGGCGCCCGGGACGGTCTCGTCAAGGTGCTGGCCGAGCATATGGACGTCGACGCCGTCTGGTACTTCGGCACCGCCCAGGGCAGCGCCGTGGTGGAGCGGGCGTCCACGGGCAACCTCAAGCGCACGTGGGTCAACTACGGCCGGCCCCGCAACTGGTTCGATCCCGAGCAGGGCGCGGGCCATGAGTTCCTGCGGGCGGCCACCCAGATCAAGAACATCTGGGTACCCTACGGCGAGTAAGCCCCGACGGAGCAGGCGGTGACGAGAGTGGATGTCAGGGGCCGGTTCATCGGCGAGCCCATCGAGGTGGACACGGCCACCATGGTGCCCAGCGGCGGCGGCGGGCCGTCATGCCCGGGCAGCTTCCGCTGGCGGGGGCGCGCCTACCACGTGGCTCGCGTGCTAGAAACCGGCCGGCGTCTTTCCCCCGACGGCTACGTGCGCCAGCACCGGTTTCGGGTAGTAACCGCCGAAGGCATGGTCTGCGTCATCGCCTGCGACCGCAAAGTACGCCGCGGCGCGAACCCGTGGCAGATGCTCGTCGTCGAGGAGTCGCTGCGTGATCGCTAAGAAGTTACCGGTCGTTTTTTGTGCCCGAAAGGAAGCGCGCAAGCGCACGCCTGGCGGCGCGCCATCCTGCTCCCAGACACCGCCACTCCGCCACCCCATCTCGGGAGGAGCCCCCCTCAAAGATGTAGAAACGCTTGCAGCGTTGTGCCTTCAGGTCATATGGAGGGAGTGTGCCTATGCACCCCACGGATGGAGCCGTTCAGGCCCCCGGAACGCCCGAACCGTTCCACATCAAGGACTGCTCGGTGGTCACCATCGCCACGGGGCGCCACGCCCAAAACTTGCGAGAGCTGCGGGACCACCTGGCGGCCGTCGATGCCATGTCCATCTACAGCCACTTTTGGCTGAGCCGGCTGCAGCCGCGCAAAGCCGACCTTGAGTTTAGCAACGACTTCGCCGCCTGGGCCAACGGAGCGTTGCACGACGACGTCCTGGCCGAGCGGCTCTCGATGGTGAACCCGTCGGATTTTGCTGACCTCGAGGAACTGCGCCAGACCCTCCTCGATATCGTGGAGCAGCGGCTGGACGAGAAAGAAATGGTGCCTTGGGCCCGCCCCGGGCAGCGGTTTGACTTCCTGCAGGCGCAGGTCATCGTGTTTGACACGGGCGAGCGCGTCGAGCGGCCCGAGCAGCTGGCCGGGGCCGTCCGGAGCTTTTCCGCCGGCAGCCTCTTTTACCACCTCATCGACGCCCCGCGGCGGCGCACCGACGGGCTCGACGACGTGCGGGCGTGGCTGGCCGCGTGGGGCCTGGGCGACGGCCCCGCGGCCCGGGAGCTGGCGGCCCTCGACTGGCAGTTCCTGAGCATCGCCCAACTGCGGGAGCGGGTGGCGGCCATCTGCGCCGCACATCTTGGGGGTGAGCGGGCATGAGCACGCTGGAGACGAAGCAGACAACGTTGGCCGACTACGCCCCGATCGTCGGCGAGAGCGTCATCCGGCAGCTCGAGCGGCTGGCGGAGCCGTTCCGGGGCAAGCGGTTCGTGCACGTCAACTCGACCCGCGTCGGCGGCGGCGTGGCCGAGATCCTAGAGAAAATGGTTCCCCTCATGCGGGAGCTCGGCATCGACGCGACGTGGGAAGTCATCACCGGCACGCCGGACTTTTTCCAGTGCACCAAGTCGTTCCACAACGCCCTGCAGGGCGACCCGGTGGACATCCCCGAGCGGCTTTTGCGGGAGTACGAAGAGGTCAACCGGCGCAACGCCGAGGAGCTCAAGGACAAGCTGGCCGACGCGGACTTCGTGCTTATCCACGATCCCCAGCCCGCGCCGCTGCTCAAGTTCATTGGAAACCGCAAGGGCACGTGGCTGTGGCGCTGCCACATCGACGCCAGCCGCCCGCAGCGCTGGGTGTGGCGCTACGTGCGCCAGTGGGTCGAGGCCTACGACGGGAGCATCTTTTCGCTCCCGGCCTTTACGCAGGCGTTGCCGCACCCGCAGTTCGTCATCCCGCCCAGCATTGACCCGCTGAGCGACAAGAACCGGGAGCTCACGGCGGAGGAGGCGGCGTCGGCCTACACCCGCTTTGGGCTCGACCCCGAGCGCCCCCTCATCGTGCAGGTTTCCCGCTACGACCGCTTCAAGGACCCGGTAGGCGTTATCAAGGCGTACCGCATGGCCCGCCGCTACGTGCCGGGCCTGCAGCTGGTGCTCGTCGGCGGCGGCGCCACCGACGACCCCGAGGGCGAAGCGGTGCTGGCCGAGGTCCGGGAAGCCGCCGGGGACGACCCGGACATCCACGTCCTGGTGTTGCCGCCCGATTCCCACGTCGCCATCAACGCCCTCCAGCGGGCCGCCGACGTGGTGCTGCAAAAGTCGACCAAAGAAGGCTTCGGCCTTACGGTGTCCGAGGCTATGTGGAAGCACAAGCCGGTCATCGGCGGCAACGTGGGCGGCATCCGCCTGCAAGTTATCGACTACGAAACCGGCTTTTTGGTCAACTCACCCGAAGGCGCGGCCCTGCGCATCCGCTGGCTCCTGCAAAATCCCGACCGGCAGGCGCAGATCGGGGAGCGGGCCCGGGAGCACGTCAGGGAAAACTTCCTGCTCACCCGCCACCTGCGGGAGTACATGACGGCGTTTCTCGGCGTCCACTACGGAAACCGGCCCCGCGTCGAGCTCGGGTGAGGGCGGGCCACGCCGGTGATCGACGGGATGAGCGTCCGATGAGCCACGAACTGCGTCAAGATCCGTGCACCGGCCGGTGGGTGATCGTGGCGCCTGCCCGGGGCAGGCGTCCCGGCGCCCACGGGCCGGCGGGACAAGCGACAAGCGGCGAGGGCGGGGCGGCAAGCCCCGCCTTTGTCCCCACGTGCCCGTTTTGTCCGGGCAACGAAAATTCCACGCCTCCGGAAGTGTACCGGCTCGCGGCGCCGGACGGCGGCTGGCGGGCGCGGGTGGTGCCCAACCTGTTCCCCGCCGTCGCGCCGCTCGGGGAAGCGGGCGAAGCGGTGGACCCGTCTGCGTCCCTGTTTGCCCGGCAGCCCGCCGTCGGCGCGCACGAAGTCGTCATCGACACGCCGTTCCACAGCCGGCACCTCGCGGACATGGACCAGGCGGAGCTCGCGGCGCTGCTCGGGGTGTACCAGGCGCGCTACCGGGCGCTGGCAGCTCAACCCGGGGTCAAGTACGTGTCGCTGTTTCGCAACCACGGCCGCGACGCCGGTACGTCCCAGCCGCATCCCCACGCGCAGCTCATCGCGGTTCCCATCGTGCCCACGGACGTAAAGCAGCGCTGGGACAAAGCCGCCCGCTACCAAGCGGAAACCGGCCGCTGCCTGTATTGCGACCTGCTGGCCGCGGAGCGCTCGGGCGAGCGCCTTGTGCTGGACACCGGCGCCTTCGTCGCGGCCTGCGCCTACGCGCCCCGGTTTCCTTTTGAGACGTGGATCCTGCCCGCTCAGTGCCGGGAGGACTTCGGTGCGGCCGGCGAGGCGGAACTCGCGGAGCTCGCCGAGGCGCTGCGCCGGGTTCTGGCGGCCCTGCGGCAGGCGATGGGCGATCCGCCCTTCAACCTTGTGTTCCACAGTGCGCCAGCGCCCGCGACGGATGGCACGATGGGACCTCCGGCCCATGCCGGGCGGTTTCACTGGCACCTGCAGATCGTGCCCCGCACGACCCGCCAGGCGGGCTTTGAGATCGGCACCGAGATGGCCATCGTGGCCGTGCCGCCGGAGCTGGCGGCGGCGGAGCTGCGGGCCTGCCTTTAGCGGATGAAAAAGTCGTTCCAGGCGTGCCCCGAGGCCGCGGGCGGCGGTACGTCTTGCACCTCCCGCACCACGGCCCAGCGGGGGCCTTGCGCGAGGTAGTCGCGTAAGAGCGCCAGCGTCTCCGGGGCACCCTGGGCGACGACCTCAACCGAACCGTCGGGCATGTTGCGAACCCAGCCCGTCAGCCCCAAGGCGCGGCCGTTGCGCTGCACAAAGGCTCGGAACCCGACGCCCTGCACCCGCCCCCGCACGCGCCAAGCGCGCACCGTCGTTTCGGGCGCCGTCCCGAGCGGCCCAGTCGAATGATCCTGCATTGTGTCGTCCTCCTCCTTGCCCTATACTGGAGGACAGTCCGATGCCGTGCAACCGCCCGCACCAGGGCGTGATCCGTTGCCGGCTTTGGAGGTCCAGTCGATGCCACAGGCGACGGAAACCCGGGATAAGCAGGGATGGTGGCGCGAGCGCTGGCCCGCCGTGCGGGCGGCCTTTATCGCGTATGTGGGCGTGACGGCCGGCGTGACGCTCGTCGCCCTTGGCCTCAACTGGTTTCTCGTGCCAAACCGCCTTGCGGCCGGCGGCGTGAGCGGCCTCGCGGTCGTCGTGTACCATCTTTTCCGGGTGCCGGTAGGCGTCACCATGCTCGCCGTCAACATCCCGCTCTTCCTCTTGGCCGCCCGGGTGCTGGGGGTAGCCGCCGGCGCCCGCAGCGTCTTTGGCTCGGTGGCGCTCTCCGTCGCGGTCGACGCCCTGGCGCCGTACTTGCGCCCGCTCACCGAAGATCCCGTGCTGGCCGCCATCTACGGCGGCGTCCTCGTCGGCATCGGCGTCGGCATCACGTACCGGTTCGGCGGCTCCACCGGCGGCACCGCCCTGGGCGCCCGCCTCATCCATCACTACCTGCACATCGGTACGGGCCGCGCCATGCTGCTGGCGGACGGAATCGTCATCCTGGCCGCGGGCCTCGCGTTTGGGCCGGAGCTGGCGCTATATGCGTTGCTGTCGGTGTTCGTCACCATGCGGGTCATCGACCTACTCGAAGAAGGCACGCCCTACGCCAAGGCGGCCATCATCGTCTCGGACGTTCCCGACCAGGTCGCAAGCCGCGTCCTGCACGAACTTAACCGGGGCGCCACGGCGCTCATGGGCCGGGGCCTTTACACCGGCCGCGACCGGGACATCCTCCTGGTCATCGTCTCCCGCGACGAAGTGGGCCGCCTGAAGCAACTTGTCCGCAGCACCGACCCGAGCGCGTTCGTCGTCATCTCCGACGTCCACGAAGCCCTCGGCGAAGGTTTTCGCCGCTTGACATAAAAGCGTGGCATCAAGAAGGGGCAGGCCCCTGGAGACCCGCCCCCGACTTCTCCTGTTTGTCGCTCCCGGAGCTACTTGGCCTCCCGGGCCGCCGCCAACGCCGCCTCGTAGTTGGGGTGGTCGCTGACGACGGGCACGATCTCCTTGTAGGTGATCTTGTTGCTCGAGTCGACCACAAAGACCGCCCGGGCCAAGAGGCGCTTCTCCTGGATCAGCACGCCGTAGTTGAGGCCAAAAGACGCGTCGCGATGGTCCGACAGCGTCTGCACCCGCTCGATGCCTTCGGCGGCGCACCAGCGCTTCTGGGCAAAGGGCAGGTCCATGCTGATCACGTACACCTGGACGTTGCCCAGCTTGCTCGCTTCCTCGTTGAAACGCCGCGTCTCCGCGCTGCACACGCCGGTGTCCAGCGACGGCACGGACGCGATCAAGCGCACGCCCGAGGTGTCCCGGAAATGAAACTCGGACCCGTCGTTGGCGATCACGGTAAAATCGGGCGCTTCCTGGCCCACCTCAACGGGCGTACCGGCCAGCGCAACCGGCTTGCCGCCCATCATGACCTGGCTCATAGGTGTCCCTCCCTGACAGTGGTTGCCCTGCGGGCCATGCGGGCGCCGCAGGCACCCACAGTGTTTCCACCGGAGTACGAGGAATTCCTTCCCCGGCGGCCGGGCGCCACTGCGGCGGCCGGGCGTCACTGCGGCGGCCGGGCGCCACTGCACCGGCCGGGCGCCACTGCACCGGCCGGTGTGCGCCATCTCTGCTGCGCCCATGACCGCCAGCGCTACGCCGAGAGCGCCGGTGCTGCGCTAGAGCCGCTGCTACGGTGCCAAGACCGCCGGTGCCGCGCTAAAACCGCTGGGCGAGGACAAGGGCAACAATTGCTCCCGCGGCGAGGAACGGGCCAAAGGGAAGCGGCTGCCCGCGCTGGTGCCGGCCGGCGAGCAGCATGCTCCCGCCCACGACGGTGCCGATGAGGCTGGCGAAAAACAGCGCCTTAAGCACGTCGACGGGCCCTACAAACGCGCCGATGAGGGCCAGCAGCTTGGCGTCGCCTCCGCCCATAGCGCCGCGGGTGAGGACACGTATGAGCCACAGCAGCCCGTACCCGAGGGCGGCGCCTAAGAGGGCGCTCGTCCACGGCACGTAGCTCACGCCCGCGACCGCCAGGCCGAGGCCGGCCGCGATGCCGGGCAGGGTGATCTTGTCCGGCAGCAGCAGGCGCTCTAGGTCGACGAGGCTCAAGATAACGAGGAAGCTAAGAAACACGATACCCGAGATCGTTAGAGGCCACCGCCCGCCGGAAATCCAGTGGGAAGCAGCGAAGGCGGCACCGCTCGCGAGCTCGACCAGCAAATAGCGGAACGGGAGGGGATGCCCGCAGTACCGGCACCGCCGCCGCTGGATGAGGAAACTGACAACCGGAATCAGGTCAAGCGGCCCCAGCCGGTGGCCGCAATACGGGCACGCCGACGGCGGCGCCACGATGGACCGCCCCTCGGGCACACGCCCGGCGACCACACCGTAGAAGCTTCCGAAGAACAGCCCGGCCACGGCCAAGCCCAGCATTTCCCACGCCATCAGGTCGATGCAGCATCAGTCCTCCGCCACACGGGACCGGCAGTTAAAGCAGAAGTGCCACTCCAGCGTCTCGACGACATCCTTGTCTACAGGCTCCTGAGGCTGCTGCGCGCCCGGCCTGGGCCCAAAGCTCAAAGGCAGCGCATCGAAGCTGTTGGTCGGGCGCGTAATGGCGGCTCCGCCCTCGGCCCGCACGCTGTTGCCCACGACCATGCCCACCCGGGCGCCGCCTCCTACGACGATGTGCGCCGCAGGCGCATAGAGGATGCTATCCTGGGTCAGATTTGCCCCGCCGTTGATGGTGATCTGCTTTCCCGCGGAGAAAATCAAGGCCTGGGGGCCAAACGAACCGGCCACGTGGACGTTAGCGTTTTTTACAAAGATTGCTCCTCTGAAGTTGAATCCTGAGGCCAACGTCAGCTGGCTCTGGCCGGCGTAGTAGATGACCGCCTGCAGCGGGTCGCCGTTGATGTTGAAGTACTTGTCGGCGAGGTTGAGGGTCTCATCCACGTACAGGTGCAGGCGCCCACCTCCCGTCACCTCCACGCTGCCGTGCCCCTCCACCCGGAACGACCGGGCGCGGATGAACAGATCTCTGCCGCCGGTCTCAAAGACAACCTTGTACTGTCCGCTGCCGGCATAGATGGAATCGTAATGGCCGTGCTCGCTGATGGTAATGACCGGGTTGTCCCACCGGGTCTGCACCGAGCCGCGAGCGGGCAGGCCGGTGAAAGGCGCCGGGAACTCCGGCAGGGGATATTCCCTCTCCTCGGCCAGCGGCAGAATCGATCCGCCTAGGGTAATCCAGTCGGGGACCGAGACGCCGGCCTCGGCCTCAGCCTGGGAATCGGCTCGCACGAGGACGTTTCCGTGGATGTTCGCGCCTCCCTCGAGCTTGATGGCTTCCGCCCTCCGCGAGTTGGTCCCGGCCGCGCCATAAGCCTGAGCGCCGCCGACCAGGTGAACGGCGGGATGGTTGGCCCCGTCCCCGGCGACTGCAAACACGGCCGCATCCAGCTTGACCTCCCGGTACGCCGGTAGTTGGACGGGGGGCGTCTCGTCGAGGGAGTCGTCGCTTGGCTGCTCCGGCTGCGGCAACTCCCGTGGCCTCGCGACCTTGGCCCTCAGCGACCGGGACTGGCCGGCGACCATGCCGGTGACGATGATGTAGTCGTTCTCCGCGTCATACTCAACGGCAAAAGTGGCAGGAAACCTGTCCGACCCCAGCAGCGCCCAGTCTCCAAACAACTGCTCCAGCAGCGCTACGTACTCCGGATTGTCCAGATCGTCCAGCGCTGCCAGCCCTTCGGTTTTCAGCCGGTACGCCACGTAGTTGACCCCGGATTCGGCGGCGATGAACGCCGTCGTCGTATCCGACTCCTGCATGGTGAAAAGGGCGCCGGTCGGGATCAGGCGCGTGGCGGCGCCAAGGGATCCGACTGCAAACAACCCAGCCACCATGATCCACAGGAGCACGCTTCCCGCTTCATTGCCCGTCGCCCGCCTAGTCATCCGCGGCGTACCCCCCTACCAAAGCCAGCATCTCAAAGACAAACGGATTCTCCAACTCCTCAGCGGGAAAAGGCTCCGCCTCGGCTCCCGCCTCTTTCCGCAGCAGCCACACGCGCACCCGGTACAACTGGTCGCCCGTGTTTTCGTCCTCCTTGTACAGGAGGCAGCGGAACGCGTAGTAATATCGCGAATCGCGGATACGCTCGAGATACCTAAACTCCGTTTCCGGCGGCAACCCATCGGACCATGGCAGGCATTCTCCGGGCGCAGCCTCCTTGTTGGCCCGGAAGATCCCCCATACCGTGTCCGCGGCGCTGTTGGCCGCCAGTGACTGCAGTTCATACCGCACGGTCGTCCTGACCGGCGCCGTCAGGCGCGTGACCAACCAAACGCTGGCGGCGGTCATGATCCCGAGGGCAATGATGGACACGAGGATCTCGATAAGGGTAAATCCTTGCTCGCCACCGGCGCGACAACCTTTCCAAGGCGCAGGCTCGCCTCCCCATGGGTCCCACAGTCGAGGGCACAACGTCCACCGCCGCCTCACAGCCGGCCCTCCTAGTCGCACCAGTCCATCATCTGCTGCCACATGTCCTCCCACCCGTTGCTGGGCAGCGTCATGTTCCGGGCCTGCCCCTCGGTAGTCCGGACGATGGGGTTCTTGAACCCTTGCACCTTATGCCCGATGGCGATGCGAAACGTGTACCGATCCTCCCGCCGTTTGCAGACGTCAAACGAATCCACGTTGGTCAGCAACCATTTGTTCTCAACCACATGGCCCTCATCGGCCACGTATCGCTGGTTGATGGCGCCGCCTCTGTCCTCGGGATCGAGCACATACTCGACCCAACGGCTCTGCTCGAAATCGTCAAAGTCGGGGTACTCGATCCGGAAGACCTTTTTCCCGTTCTCATCGCGGAAGGACAGCCGCTTGGCCGCCAAGTAGCCGCCGTAGGCGTTCGTTCCCTCGGCCATCTCCCGCAGGAGCACCAGCACCTGCTTGCGGCTGCTGTACTCCGAGAAGATGCGGCGCAGGGCACCGGCGGACGTCGTGACAAGGGACATGGCGATGTACACGAGGACGCTGAACAGCACCATGCCCAGCATGAGCTCAACAAGGGTGAACCCACCCTCCCGGCCGCCGCCGGCCGGGCGCCCCATGGCGTTCGCGCCCGTGCGCCGCTTGGTCGAAACCATGACTAATAGCGCCATCCCAGCTTGACGCTGAGCAGCTGCTGCGCGGCCTTGCCCGGTAGACCGCTGAGACCGCCCGGACGCTCCGGGTGCTGGTAGCGGGAGTAAATTTCGAGCAAGGCGTTGTCTCCGAGGTTCAGCTGCAATCCGGCGCCGGCGCTGTAGACCACCAGCGGGTCATCGGACAGCGGCAGCGCGTACTCCGCTCCTCCGTCGATCCATGGCCGCACGGCCCATGAGCGCTCGCTCCCGGCAAGGTAGTACCGCACGGCGGCGCCGATGGACCAAGCACCGCTGTAAGCGCCGGTGGACGCATAGAGCCGGCTGATGACGCCCACGTTCCCCTCTTCCCGCTCCAGCTGCACTTCCGCGGCCGGATGCCGCACGGTCATCATGTCCACGCTGATGGCAAGCTGGCTGCGCTCCCACGCAGGCAGCCCCAGGACCGGGCTGCCCAACTCACGGGTCATGGCCCGGGTCGCCTCGATGGCCGACCCTGCCCCCAGCGCCGGGGTCGCTTCGCCCGTTACCGCCGAGCCCGTGGTGCCAGAGATCGCACGCGCCTCGGTCGCGGTCCCCAAGCCCGAGCTCCCGTCTTGGGTCCGGCCGGTTGTGGTGAACGATGGATCCGCGTTCACAATATGGGGCACGAGGATAATGATGGTCTCCGTCTGCACGTTGGTGACGGTTCGGCGGCCAAAGAGCACCCCCAAGAGGGGCAGCTGGTTCAAGTACGGGATGCCGGTCATCCGCTCCCGTTCTTCTTCCTCGATGAGGCCGCCGATGATCAGCGGCCGCCCGTCGTATACCCGCACCGTGCTCGTGGCCTCCCGGGTGCGGAACGTCGGGAACCGGGCGTCGGGATCCACCACGCTGCTGATCTCGGTACGAATCTCAAGGGTCACCGAGCCGTCGGCCGCGATGATCGGTGCGATCGTAAGCCCGATACCGGCGTCGGCGTAATCCACGGTTTGATAGATGCGCCCTTCGGGGTCGGTAAACTCGGTTACAATAGGCACGCGCTCGCCGATGAGGATGCGGGCCTGTTCGCCGTCGATGGCCGAGATCTTGGGACTCGCCAGCACTTGCGAGTACCCCTTTTCCTGCAAGAAACGCAGCGTCGCGTCCAGCTGGTCCAGGTTCATGCTCAGGTAGAAAACGTGGGGCGAGCCGCTGCCGTCCACGCCCACCTGGTTTTCCCACTCGACACCAAAGTTTCGGAGGGCCTCCACCTCGACATCAAGAATGCGGGCCTCCACCAGAACCTGGGGTCTGGGCGTGTCCAGGGACGATAGGAAGGCGGCCACATCTTTGAGCTGCGTTTCCGAGCCCTGCACGATGAGGCTCCGCGTCGTCTTCTCCACTTCGGCCCGGACGCCGGGCAAAAACGCCTCCACCAGTTCCATTGCCCGCTCCGTGTCCACGTGGTCCAGCCGGTGCACCGCGATCCGGTCCGCCGGCGGTGCTGTACTGCCCTTGACGTGCAGCACGCGGTCGACTAGCTGGTAGTTGAGCCCGGCAGCGCCCGCCACCAGCCGCAGCGCTTCCACCGGCTCCATGCCTTCCAGCCAGGCCGTGATCTCCTGATTGAGCGGCCCTTCAATAATCAGGTTCCATCCCGCGCGCTCCGCCAAGGCTTGGAGAACCGCAGTCACCGGCTGCTGGGTAAAGTTCAGCCGGGAAGCCGTAGCCTGGCCCGTGCGGCCGCCCAGCCCGGTGGGCGCGGTGGACACGATAAGGGTGTTACCGAACTGCTCCAGGTGCAGCCCACGCACGCCTGCGACGAGCTCCATGGCTTCGCGGGCGTCCATGTTGCGGGCGCTCATGCTGATCTCGCCCGACACGCCCTGATCAACGATGAGGTTGATACCTTCCGCCTCCGCCAAAAGCCGCAGCACCTCGTGGACCGGCGCCCGGTCAAACTGCACATCGACCGTCGCGGCGCCCGCGGGCACGCCGGAGGAAAACCCCAGCGCCAGGGCAATCCATGCGCAGGCCAACCTCCGGAACATCCCCCGGCCTGTCTTCATCAACATCATCTAGCATTACCCCCCGGCCGGCACGCGCACGAGCCTGCCGTGGACGGTTTCCACCAGCACGCCGTCAGCCGCCACCGATCGCACCTTCAAAACTCCGACGGTATCTCCAGCCCGTACGATGTAGCTGGCGCCGTCGACTTCCAAAATGCCGACGTACTCCTCACCCTGGCGCAGGACGCCCCGCACGGCCAGCGACGGCATATCGAGCCGGGCGACGAGATCCTCGATCTGGCGCAAAGCCGCGGGCGATGCCGACACGACCACCAGCCGTGAGATCTCGTCGGCCCACACCTGGCCGCTCCCCGCCAGCACTCGCACCGCGTCGAGAATTTGGGACGGTTGGATATAAGAGAGCTGGAAGATGCGGCGCTCATCCACTTGCAGCGCAGCGGAACCGGCCGCTTCCCCGTCGGTCGCCCGCGACGGCGCCGTGATGATCAGATCCGTCCCGTCGATTTCATAGGTGAGGCCCGCTCGCCGAGCCACAAGCCCGATGGCGCTGTCCACAGGCTCCCGGTCCAGCACCACCGTCATCCGGCCGCTGATCTCACCTTGTATGACCAAGTTGTACCCGCCCAACCGGGCCAGGGAGCGCAAAATCTCGACGATCGGGGTTTCAACGTACTCTTGGTCAACGAAAGGCCGTACGTCCCGCTCCTGCACAATCTCCGCTGCCCGCGCCAGGTCTTCCGGGGTGCCCCGCATCACGATGGCTCGCTGGCTCACGTCCGCCTGCACCTGAAGGTTGGGCAGCAGCAGCCGCAGGATCGGCAGCAGCGTTTCCGGCTGCGCATACCGCAGCTGGATGATCTGCGACTCGACCCGGTCAAAGCGGGCCTGGAGGCTCTCCTCCGGGCCAACCACCAGGGTGTTCCCTATGCGGCGATAACTGTAGCCGCCGGTCCGGATGACCATCTCGAGCGCTTCGTCTACCGTCATGCCCTGCAGGCGGAAGCTGACCTGGTTTTGCACCGCCGCGTCGACGATGACGTTGTAGCCTCCCAACTCGCTTAGCACCCGCAGGACGTCGGCGAGCCGCGCCCCGTCGAATTCCATGTCGACCACATGTTGTCCCGCCGTCTGGGCCGCGGCCACGCCCGCGCATGCCAGCACCAACGGCAGGATGAGCACCACTAGGACCCGTCGCATCGATGATCCCTCCTGGATCCAACACCCATCGTCCCGGATAACCGCCCCGCGCCCGGGACCCTACAAGGCCACGGGAGCCTTTCCGACCTGCAGCTTGTAGGGACGGCCGGAGATCGTGATCACGACGCCGTCGTCCTCCACGGTCACGACCTCGACCACGCCAACGCGGCTCCCGGGCCGTACCAGCCGTGATTCGCCATCGTAGACCACCAGGGCCACCGTGGCGCCGTCCCGCTGGCGAGCTATGCCGGCCAACCGCAACTCGGGCAGCCCCATTCCCGCGGCTCGCCCTTCGTACCATAGCAGCGCGCCTGGCGTAAATGGGAAACCGCTGACAACCACGCCTCGCGCGGCGGTTTCGGCCCGCGCCCATGCCGCCTGAGGGTCCCAAACAGGCTTGCCCGCCGGCCGCTCCCGCATGACGGCCATGGACAGGGTCAAGTCCACGGCGACGCGGCCGGGCTGCCCGTCCAAGCGGACGCTCAGCCGCTCCAGGGCGCTGGCCGGCAGCGCAGCGTCCAGTGCAGCGATGAAGGCCAGCGCTTCCTGCCAGAAGCCCGAGAAGGCGGCGCGCGTTTGCAGCTGCCCGCTGCTTCCCGACCAGCGGGGTTCGGAGTAATCCACGCCGTGGGCGGAGCCGCCCGTCACAGCCGCGAGCTCGCGCAGTTTTTCCATGGCCACCGGCAGGTCGGCGGCCCCGGGGAGCGCCCGGTAGCGCTCGTCCAGCTCCCGCAACAGCTGGCCGTGCCGGACCTGTTCCTGCTCCAGCTCCGCCATGAGGCGCTGCGTGCTCGCGATCCGCAACGCGTCGCGTTCGGCCTGCTCACGGGCAACGGTCTGCCGGTTGAGCAGCGGCACGTTGACCGCCAGGGCGCCGCCGAACAAGACCACGAAGTAGGCGACGAGCAGAAACGTGAGCAGTCGCCGCCGCCTCCCTGCCTCGCCCGCCGCCGGCTGCTCCGCCCCGGCGCGCAGAAACTGCTTCAGGCGTTCCTGCAGGCTCCCTTTCGGCCCCGCGCGCCGGGGCAGCGGCCGCTGTCGTGGAGCAGGCGTCGACGCTGGCTGTCTGCCCAACATCACCGCTGCGTCCCCCCTGCCCGCCACTGAATCCGCACTTCAAACCGGCGAAGGCTGCTTTCCTCTCCGGCGACATGCCGCAGTTGCGCGAGAGCCGCCTGCTCCACGCCGCTCAGCTGGCCGATGCGCTCAAAGAAGCTTGAAATCTCGGCCGGATCGACGCCTACCCCGCCGATGAGCCAGTCGCCGCCCCGGCTGTACTCGATGAAGTCCAACAGGATGCCGTCCGTGACCGCGGCCGACAGCGCGGCCAAGAAGGACAGCAACGCGGGTGTCTGTCCCTGGCCGGCCACGGAAGGAAGCCCGTCCATCTCGCGAACGAGCGCCTGGTTTTCCCGCCGCTCGTCCCGGATTTGGCGTTCCAGAACATCGACCCGCAACACCTGTGCCCGCTGTTCAAGCACTTGCTGTTCGTAAATGCCCGTGCTCATGTAGTTCAGCACGGATCCCGAGACAGCGAACACGGTAAGCGCGACGGCACAAATCGTCCCCACCCGCAGCCAATTGACTGCGGTCCTGCTGCGGTTCCGCAAGTTGGGCGGTACCAGGTTAAACCCGATCACAGCGTCGTCAAACCCCTGGCGCCCATGCCGCATGCGAGGGCGTACACGGGCGAATCCTCTCCAAAAACATGGGCGTCGCCCGGACCCACGATAGGATCCGCCGGAACAACGGGCAAGCCGATTCTCCGCTCGAGTCCCCGGATGAACTGCTGATCCCGGCCGAGCTCACCGGACACCACCACGCCGTCCACAACTTCGGAAACCTGCGCCGCCCGGCGCCGGACGCGGTGAAAATCCAGCGTGCGCTCAACGGCCAGGGCAAGTTCCTCAAAGCTCTTTACGGCCAGCGGGTCATCGTCGAAGACGGCCGCATCCCCGGAGAGACGCCGGGCCTGCCGGATGAGAGCCTTGAGCTCCACGTTCACCTGGCGCGCCACCCGGAACTCTTGGGACTCGAGGATTAACAGGTACGCACCACCGGTATCTGCATGCAAGTAACAGACGCCGCCCTCCCGCGGGCACACCCAGGGCAGGCAAAACGGGCCCATCTCCAGGATCTCCGGGTAAATTCCGGCGGCGTAGAGCGGATCAAGAAAGCTCCTCACCACCCGCCGGGGAGCGGACAGGGTCAGGATGCGCCGCCGCCCCTTCTGCTGATCGCCGGGCAATGGAACGTAGTCAAAGGCCAGCTCCTCTCCCGTGCCAAAACGGGTTACGTTGGCGAGTTCAAAGCGGATCGCGTGCTCCAGGTCCCGTTGGGGCATGACGGGCAACTCCAGTTCGCGCACGTCCATGTGGTGGCAGGCGACGCTGATGCACAGGTTCACCCGGCCCGCTCGCGTGCGCTCCAAGGCCTGAAGAAAAGCTTGAAGATAGGCGTCCGCGTTCGTTACCACCCCGGCGGCGTCAACGGCACCGCCATGGTCGATCGTCACGTACGCCTCTACAGCCGGCCCGCGACGGGTACGACGGAGCACGACGGCCCGGATGACCTCGCCGTTAATTTCGATTCCGACAGCCCGGCGCGCCACTGCCTCGCCTC
>CALFSR010000012.1 GCA_937916565.1 uncultured Bacillota bacterium
CAGTGCAAAGGTCAAGTTGGCGAAACCGCGCAGGCGTGCGGGAATTTCAAACGGCGGCAACCGGCGCCCGCCCAGGAGTAGACCGACGAGACCGGTCGTAAACGCGCCTCCGCCGATCAGGACTAGGACCAGCTCCCCCCAGATCCCGGGGAACAAGTTCTCGAACACGACGGCGATCAACTCCTCACACTTCGTTGAGACCCGTGATGTGGCGGTGAGCGGCCCGGCGGGTCCGCCGGTCGCGGCGGTGCCCGGCCTGCGTTACCTCATTCTCTATTTTATGGTAGGATAGCGTGTGGGACAAGCCTACACTTGCCCAAAGACTGCCAGGAAGGACGGCGCGCGATGAACGCAGCAGCCTTGATCTTGCTCGGGTTGATCGCCGGCGCATTGAGCGGCATGCTGGGCGTCGGCGGGGGGATCATCATCGTTCCCGTGCTCAACCAGCTCTTCCACGTGCCTATGAACCAGGCCGTGGGCACGTCGCTCCTGATAATCATCCCCACGGCGCTGGTAGGTACGCTCACCCACTACAGCCGGGGCAACCTGCAGCTCCCCGTGGCCCTTCTGGTGATGGTCGGCGCGGTAGCCGGAGGCTACATTGGCGCCCGGATCGTCGGCTACGTGCCTGAGCTGTTCATCAAGCGCCTCTTCGCCTTGCTGGCCCTGTATACGGCATTCCGCCTGTGGTTCAACCGCTGAGGAACCAAGGCAGGCCAGGAACTCGAACCGGCGGCCCTGCCCGCGAGAAGTCCTAGCGCCGGGAACCGCCGGCAAGCCGGGCCTCCCAGCGGCTCCGCCAGCCTTCCGGCAAGCCTGCCTGGCTGATGACCGCCCTGGCCTGGGCCTCCTGCCCTGTACGCAGGCACGCCTCGAGGGCAACCTCCACCGCGCCCAGGTGGTCCTCCCGTTGCCATGGGTTCAGGCGCCCTACCGCGACGGCGATGGCCGGCGCGAGCGCCGCCACGGCGCCCCACTCGCCCGTCTCGGCCTGCAGCGTGGCAAGGCGCGTCAGATTGTCAAGATCGTCGGGCAGCCGCCGGGCCACTTGCCGGCTTAGCCGCAGCGCTTGGTCCTTGTCGCCCGCGCGCAGGGCAAGCGCGGCCGCCTGGGCGACGAGCCTCGGTTCGTCGACGCGTTCGGCCGCCCACAGCAGCGCGTCGATGGCCCGAGCCGGCTCTGCGGCGCCGACGCGGCGGGCGTAGGCCACGGCTACCTGAACGAGCGCCTCGCCCGGCCAGGCGTCCGGGTTTTGCCGCAGGGCCCGCCGGTAAGCCCGCCACGCCTTCTCGGGCTCCTCCGTACCCCACAGCGCGGCGAGATCCAGGTACAAGTCACCCCGCGCCTCGGGCGGGAACTCTTCCACCGCGGCCTCCCAATCGTCCCGGTCCTTGAGTTGCCGGGCCGCGGCCCGCAACGCCCGCTGAAGCACGGCGTCCGCGTCGGGCTGGCCCCTGGCCGCGGCGACCGCCTGCCGCACGTAGTCGAGTCCCCGCTGGCGGCCGGAACGCAACAAGTGCTCTCCGAGGGTAAGCAGAATGCCGGCGCGGCTTTCCGGCAGGCGCTCGCTCAGCCGGATCATGAAGAGCTCAAAGCCCCCATGCCAGCCCTGCTTTTGACAGAAGCGGGCAAGCCGCATCAGGGCTTCGTCATCCTTGCCGTAGCGGCGCAGCACCTCCCGGCAGTAGCCGGCGAACTCCTCCTTTTGCCCCGCCGCCGCCAGTTGCTTTAGGCGGAGCATAACGGCCTGGAGCGGCTCAGGCATCGCCTTTTGGGTCACGGGTTTCCCTCCTCGTTGCGGCCGCCGGCGCCCGGCTTCGGCCCCGCCCGCGCCTCGACCTGACCCATTCTACCGCCTGCGGCCGATGCGTGTAAATACGACCGCGGCCGCTCTGCAAAGGAGTGATGCACCGTGTCAAGAACCTTTTCCATGGAAGGGAAGGGATAGAAAGATGAAAGCCGTGCGGATCCACGAGCATGGCGGGCCGGAGGTGCTGCGGTACGAGACGGTACCGGATCCGGCTCCACGAGCGGATGAAGTGCTGGTGCGGGTGCGGGCATGCGCCCTCAACCACCTGGATATCTGGAACCGCAAGGGACTTCCCCGGCCGATGGTCAGGCTGCCACATATCCTGGGCTCAGACATCGCGGGCGAAGTCGTGGCCGCCGGTGACCTGGTTGACGACTTCGAGCCCGGTCAGGCCGTCATCGTTAATCCCGGCGTCAGCTGCGGCCGGTGCCGTCATTGCCTGAGCGGCCAGGACAACAAGTGCCCTCGCTACCACCTCTTTGGGGCTGGCCGGGACGGCGGCTATGCGCAGCTTGTGGCCGTTCCCCGGGCCAACGTGGTGGCCAAACCCGCGAACCTGAGCTTCGCCGAAGCGGCGGCGGTGCCCCTCGTGTTTCTCACGGCCTGGCACATGCTGGTAACTCGAGCCCAAGTAAAGCCGGGCGAGGATGTCTTCGTCTGGGGGGCCGGCAGCGGCGTCGGCAGCGCGGGGATCCAGATCGCAAAGCTTCTGGGCGCGCGGGTTATCGCCGCAACCCACGGCGAGGAAAAGGCGGCCAAGGCGCGAGCGCTCGGCGCAGACGCCGTCGTCGACTATCAAGCGGTCGACGTCCTCAAGGAGGTGCGGGGTCTGACGGCCGGCCGGGGCGTGGACGTCGTGTTTGAGCACGTCGGCCAGGCCACGTGGGCCACCAGCATCAGGATGCTCGCCACCGGCGGGCGGCTTGTCACCTGCGGCAACACCTCCGGCTGGGAAGGCCATACCGACCTGCGCTACGTGTTTGCCCGCCAGCTGTCAATTCTCGGGTCCTACATGGGCAGCAAGGGGGAACTTCTCGACCTGTTGCCGTGGGTGGAGTCGGGACGGCTCAAGCCCGTGGTACACGCGGTCCTGCCCCTGGCGCAGGCGGCCGACGCCCACCGGATGCTGGAGGCCCAAGCCCAGTTCGGGAAAGTCGTGCTCGAGCCCGAGGCTTGAACGCGGTGGGTACTCCCCGGATCCTCGGCGACCCGCCTGGCCACATTAACGCTTCGCACATCCGAGTCACGGACATCAAGCACGACCATTAAATTTCTTCATTAACCCCATGAACATCCCTTGATCCCTCGCGCGTAGACTGCTATAGTGAAAGTGGAAGATGAATGGTGCGCACCGTCAGGCTTCCGGTTTGCAATACCCCTGCTTAATACAATGAAACACGGGCCTCACGAGCCCGGCCGGAGGTGACTTGCGGTGACCATGAACTTGGTACACACGATGCAGCTGGCTTTCCTGATGCACGAGGAACGGGCCCGGGAAGCGTTGGGCATGAAGGAATCCCGCCTGGGCGGACCGATCGACATCTACGCGGGTTCCAGGGAGCGTAAGGCAAAATCCGATTCGCGCCCGGCGGCACGGCTCCGGGTGCTGCGGCCCCGCCGCAGCGAAGGTTGACCGCCCCGGCAAGCGCCACCGGCCGGATGAGAAAGGGCGGGCCAAGCCCGCCCTTTCCTCTTGCCGGGATTCAACGGCTGAGGATCGGCCTTGCCGGCCGTCTCCTCTCCTGTACCTTAGCGCGGGGTCGCCGCCTGCCGGGCAGGCTCGAGGCTCTTGAACCGGTCGGCCACCTTGCGCATGACGTCAGGCATCGCCGTATACTCCATCTCGTCCAGGGGTAGCCGGTGCGGTTCAAAGGGCCCCATGCGGCGCATCATGTCGGCCATCTCCAGGGCCGTCTGCCGCGCCTTGTCGAAGCCCGGATCCCCGAACATATCGCGCGGGCCGACCAGATGACCATCGCTGAGCTGGAAACCGTAGGCGACCACCCGCGGCGGCCCGTCGAACCGGCTGGTATCCGCCTGATCAAAACCGACGGGCATGATGGGCCCACAGTGCGAACCCCGCATCCAGCCTTCCACGAAGTGCGGCTGGGCAAAGGCCTCGAGCGCCTCCCCGACCGCCGGCAGACCGCTCTGGCAGCGAACGATGAGCACGGGGTCGTCCTTGCCCACGTATTTGCCCGCGATCAGGCTGAGCCGCTGCGTGGATGTGGTTGCCACCGCCTCCGTCCCGCCTGCCTGGTAGACGTTGCGGATGACAAAGCGGCTGGGGGAGCCGATGAACGTCAACAAGTCGTAGCTTTCGCTCGGCGTGTGGAAGCGGGCGGACTTGTTTTCCCTCAGGTCGAGGATCTCAAAGTCAAAACCCCCGTGCATCTTTGGGTCGATGACCAAGCCGGGGGTTGTGAACGGGTCGGCGAACATGCGGTACACCGGAAGGTTCCAGGCGCCGGGACTTGTCTTGTCGCCGAGGAACACGATGACAGGCTCGCTGGGCCGCTCCTCGAACTCCATCTCCGCCACGCCGGGGCCCAGGCCCTTTACGGTGCCGGCAAAGGCGTCCTTGAGCAGGTCTTGCCCGGCGCCGTACAGCTTCAGCTGCTTGGCCAGCTCCGTCGTCTGTTGAAACACGTCCCAGGCGATGCGGTGCACGAGCTCGCTGTCGACGCCGTGGCGGTGGGTCATAATCAGGGCGATGTCATCGCCGACGCGCCCGACGCGAAAGTCGACAATTAAGCCCTTGTCCTTGCTTTTCTGCAGTTCGGCTTCGGCGGTCCGCATCATGTCCGGATGAACCGCCGAGTGCCCGACAAAACCTCCGGTGTCCGCCTTAATCACCGATAAGGTGATCATGCTGAGGCCAAACCTCCTTCAGTCGTTGCCTGCGGCCGACGGGCGTCCGCCGCAGGTGCGAAACGAACGCGCGCGAACAAAGCCGCCCGCGCCGGTGAAACCCGCGCGGGTGACCTCTGGAACCACTAGCGCCCCCTCTGTCCCCGCGATCGCTCGCAGGATTTAAGGAACGCCTTACGACCGTGGCCAAGCCGAGTGGCATCCGCCGATGGTTCGATGAACCACTTCCTCGTCAACTTGCCCCGCCTAGGGCTTGAGGCAAGTCCAGGCGCTTTCAGCTATGCGGTTGTCGGTATGCCGTGGGAACGGCGCAAGGTCCCTCTAGGGAGTCGCCCCCTTTCTTGCCTGGTCGTGCTCGCCCACCGGGCCAAAACGCACCGGTGGTCCGGCAGGGACCACCGGCGGGTCCGGCCACGCCGCTAGCCGGCAGCGCTTCCTGCAGGCATTGGCACATTATGCCGCGACCTGATCCCGTTGACCCTGAATTGGCGAGGAACCGGCAATATAGGCTGATTATACCATTCACGCCGAGACAAGTCCAGGACAACCTACAACCAGTCTGGGAACAGCGACACCAAACCAGAAAGGCAGGCGACGCCTATGGGCCGCTGGCTCTTGCGGGTTCTGGCTCTGGTCGGTCTCAACTGGCTCTTCCGGGCCGGCCAGCGCTTTGTGCTGCGCCGCTTGCGCTGACCGGCGCAAGAGGGCCCCGGTGTCCCCTCATTCTGGTATACTGGTGCGGGAGGCGACGCACCATGGCCAGAGCGGCCGGGAAACCTGAGGCCAACACCGGGCCCGTCAACGTGACGGAGATTCTAGAGCGGCTCGCGGCCGCGTATCCGGACGCGCGCTGCGCCCTCAACTATACCACTCCGTTTGAACTGCTCGTAGCGTGCATCCTCTCGGCTCAGTGCACCGACAAACGGGTCAACATCGTCACCGCGCGGCTGTTTCCTCGCTGTAACCAGCCGGAGCACTTCGCCGCCATGACTCCCGACGAGTTGGCCGAAGAGATCAAGGACTGCGGCCTGTACCGCAGCAAAGCCCGGCACATCGTCGAGCTGTCCAAGATTCTCCTGGAGCGCTACGACGGCCGAGTGCCCGAAACCCGCGACGAGCTCATGCAGCTTCCGGGCGTCGGGCGCAAAACCGCCAACGTCGTCATCAGCAATGCCTTTCAGCGGCCAGCCATCGCGGTGGACACCCACGTCTTTCGCGTGGCAAACCGCATCGGCCTCGCCGACGCTGCCGACCCGCTCAAGACGGAGTTGCAGCTGATGGAGGCAATCCCCGAACGTCTTTGGAGTCAGGCCCACCACTGGCTCATCCACCATGGCCGCTCTCTGTGCAGTGCCCGCAGCCCGCGCTGCCACGCTTGCCCCATCGAGCCGTTCTGCCGCTACGCGGCCGAGCGCCGCAAGGAGGCCGCCTCTTCATGAGTTCACCCAACTTCGCAGGGCTTCTGGCAGGCAAGACCGCCCTCATTACCGGCGGCGCCGGGGGGATCGGCAGTGAAATGTGCCGTCTGTTTGCCCAGGCCGGTGCCCGGGTCGCCTTCTGCGACATCGATGTCGACCGCGGCGTGCGGCTGGAGGAGGAGCTCATTCAATCCGGGCTTCCCGTCCGGTTCATCGCCGCCGACGTCACCGCGCCCGAGCAGGTGCGGCAGATGGTAGAGACCATCACGGCGGAGGGACCGTTGCACATCCTTGTCAACAACGCCGGCATCAGCGGGCGCCCCATCGGGGACGGTCCCGTCACCGACTGCACCGAAACGGCCTGGGCACGCGTCCTGGCCGTCAACTTGACCGGTCCTTACCTGGTGTCGCGCTATGCCTTGCCCGCCATCATCCGCGCAGGCGGCGGCGCGGTCATCCACATCGCCTCCGACGACGCTCTGGTCGGCCCGCTGCCGCCCTACGACACGCACGCCTACTGTGCCAGCAAAGGCGGGCTCCTGGCCCTGACCAAAGCGATGGCGGTCAGCTACGCGCCAAACGGCGTGCGAGTCAACGCGATCTGTCCCGGTTGGGTCGCTTCGCCCATGACGGCAGACCTGCGCCAAGACCCCGGCGTATACGCGGAGCTCGTCTCCCGCCACCCGCTGGGACGGTTGGCAACCCCCTTCGACATCGCCGCCGCCGCCCTGTTTCTCGCCTCGGACGCCGCGTCCTTCATCACGGGCGTCATCCTGCCGGTGGAGGGCGGCGCCACGAGCTGGTAGCCGCCCGGCGCCCCACGTTCCTCCCGTCGCTTGCCACTCGTCAACATTTTGTCCACGCGGTGTGATACGCGCGTTATCCACACGTTCGGGGGAGGATCCGCCCAAGCACGGCACGAAAAGTCTCCGGCACCGGCACTCTTGTCCTCATATTGTCCACGGTTTGTCCACAGGTTGTCCACAATCTGTGGATAACCGGCGGGCACGGGGGAGTTCTCACGGTGCAAATCGAAATCCGGGGCGTTGAGCGCCTAAGCTTTCGCGAGCGGTAGGTCGTCGCGCTGAAAGAAATGGGCCACAGCAACCAGGCCATCGCTCGTCGGCTGAGCGTGTCGCCGGCCACTGTGGCCACCTTGTACAATCGTGCCAAAACCAAAGGATACCAGGTCGTGCTCGTACTGAGCGGAGACCCCTTGAACTTGTTCCCGGGCGGTGCAGACGACGACTCAGATGAGGCGCCCGGACCGGAAGACGACGGCGGGGCCGAGTAAAACGTGACCAGCCGCAGGCTGCGGCCCGGCTACACGACGACGTGCGCGCCCGCTGACCGCATGTCGGCGATGGCTTTCTCCCCATCCCCCGGGGACACATTGACTGCTCGCGACCCGCTTTGGATGAGCACCGCCTCAAATCCATGCCGCAAGGCGTCCAGGACGGTGGCACGTACGCAGTAATCGGTCGCAAGCCCGCCGACGTACACTTTCCCCACGCCGCGCTCCTTTAGCCACGCGGCCAAATCCACGTCCGCCGCGGCCGTCTCACCCTCGGCGAGCCGCCCGTCGAAACCGCTGTAGCCTTCCGCGTCCTTGCGGAAAGCTTTGCGAAATACCACGCCCTGGACCACAAGATCGGGATGAAAGGCGGCGCCCGGGGACCCCTGGACGCAATGGACCGGCCAGATGCCGCCCTGCTCGGCGAAGGAGCAATGATCGGCGGGATGCCAATCCTGCGTATAGACAATCGGCCGCCCGGCCTCGACAAAACGGCGGATCCACCAGTTGAGCACGGGCACCACCTGGTCGCCGTCCTTCACCGCAAGCGCCCCGCCGGGGCAGAAGTCGTTTTGAACGTCCACCACAATCAGCGCCGCGTCCGCCTCCGGCACGAACGTATCCACGGTATCACGCTCCCCACAAGGAAAACCTTGACCATCACCTCCAGTCTACCACCGGCTCGCCGGGCCGGCCAGCCGGGTTAGGCGCCCGCCCATCGGAGCGAGCGTTGGCGAAGGAGCGCCCGGAAAACAAGGCGTGCGCCGCCGAGGTCGTGCAGGTACCGCCATGTGTTCAGGTCTTTAAGGAATGCCGGCAGCCATCCCGCCATCCGCAGCGGGCCGATTCTCGCCAATCCTGCGCCGCGCCCGACGGTGGCCACGACTCCTGCGGTCCGTCCTGTGTACGCCCGCAGGGGACGGCCCACGATCTCGGCCCAAATGTTGCGGGCGGCCAGGCGCCCTTGGACCACGGCGTGCTGGGCGGTGGGCGGGACCGGCTGGCCCGTTCGTGGGTTGAGCGCCAGCGCGGCGTCGCCGATGACATACACGCCTGGCGCGTCCACCGACTGCAGGTACCGGTTGACGACCGCCCTACCCCTCGCCCGAGTGGTGAACACCCGCTCGACCAGCCGATTTGCCCGCACGCCGCCGCTCCAGACGACCGTACGGGAGCGAAGGCGCGTGCCGTCCCGGAGGACGACGCCGTCGCCGTCGACGCCGACGATGCCCGTGCCCAGCAGCAAGCTGACCCCTTTGCGCAGCAGCATGTCGACCGCTGCGTCGACCAGCGGCTCATCAAAACCGGGCAAAATGTCAGGAGCCGCCTCGACGGTAACGATGCGGATCTCATCCGGGCGCAGCCCGTGGCGCAACGCGAGCGCGATCCTCTCGTCCGCCAGTTCGCCGGCAAACTCCACCCCGGTCAACCCCCCGCCCGCGACCACAATGGTCAGCATGGCTTGACGCTGACCGGGGTCCTCCGTGCGTCGTGCCCGGTCCATCATGTCGTCGATGTGACGGCGTATGTTCTCCGCGCTGTTGAGGCTGCGTAGTGTGAGGCTGTGTTCCTGCAAGCCGGGAATGGAGAAATACTCGGGCTCGCTGCCGAGGGCCACGACGAGGTAATCGAAGCCAAAGACGCGCCGGCCGTCGACAACGAACTCCCGGTCGCCAAGGCGGATGTCCGTCACGGTGCCTTGTACGACTTCCACGCCGGTGCCCGCGAAAATGTCAGCCAGGGGCACGGCTAACACGCTTACCCGTGTGCCCGCGGCCGGCCGGTGCAGTTCCGTGATGAGCTCGTGATCCGGGCCAGCGTTGACGAGGGTGACCCGCACGCCCCGCCGCCCAAGGCGCCAATCCAGGTCCAGCGCCGCCCGCACGCCGGCATAACCCGCTCCCAGGACACGGATCTTCACAGCCCCACCCCCTGCTACCGGGTAGTGTGGCTCGCGGCGGCTCCCTTCAGGCGCGGCGCGGGCGTTCCTGCAAAGGAACGGTGAGGCGCGGCACCCGCCCGCGCGGCCGCAGCCGGCGGGCGGGTCCGCTCCCAGTGCTGGCCGCTCAGTCAGGAATGACGGGCGGCACGCTGGGTCCCGAGGACAGCGTGAACTGCGGCCCGGGAATGACCGGCGGCACGCTCGGCCCGGAAGACGCCGAGACCTGCGGCCCGGGGATGACCGGCGGCACGCTCGGGCCCGCCGCCGCCAGCGTCGACAAGACCAACACCAACGCCAACGCCAACCACAACCAACGCCGCATCCACCTACTCCTCCTTTCAGATTCATGCGGTGTTGCCACCGCGAGCTACCCCAATCCCTTTGCCCTTCGCGCCGGCCCTGTCGCGGTGCAGAGCCGCCCTTAAGGCCGGGGCAGGCTTGCGCCGGCGCCGACGGGGGCGCCGACGGGATCGTGCATGGCGACAAAGACGTCCACCAGCCGCGGGTCCAACTGGGTGCCGCGCCGGCGGCGGAGCTCCACGATGGCGGCCGTGTGCCCGCGCTCAAGCCCATGGCTGACGTAGGTCCCTGCCACCGCGATAATGCGGGCCAAAAGAGGTATTTCCTCCCCGCGCAGACCATCCGGGAACCCCAGCCCGTCGTACCGCTCGTGGTGATGGCGGACCGCGTCCCGGCACAACTCCGGAACGGCAAACAGGCTGAGGATCTTCTCACCGAAAAGCGGATGGGCCATCATCCGTTCGCGAGCGGCCGGGCTAAGCGGCGCGTCCCGTTCCACAACCTCCGGGTCCAGCGACGTGAGACCTATGTCGTGCAGCTTTGCCACGTGGCTTAACGCCTCTTGCTCCTCGGGCGACAGCCCAAGGGCCTGCCCCAGTTGATGGGCGTACCGGCCGGTCAACTCGGCCTTCTGGCGCATATCCGGGTATAGGCTCTCGATGGAGTCCAGCAGGTCAAGCAGCGTCGTGAAGTACCGCAGGCGCTCCTTGGACTCCGGGTGAATCGTCGCCATCCGTCCGTGGGCCGCTGTACCCAACGAGCGCTGGCGCACCAGCTCGTCAAGCTGCCGGTTCACCCGGGACCATTCGCCCCACATGGACGACTGCGCGTAGTACGTGCTCGCCCGCTGCAATTCCATGAGAGCGCCGTGGCGGTCCCCGGTGGCCAGGGCGATATACCCAAACAGCTCGCTCACTCGCGCAACTTCCGACTTGTGCAGCGTGACGACGTTGGACCACAGCACCCGCAAAGCCTCACTGCCGTACGTCGCCGCCTGGTCCAGGTCACCCATTACATAGTGCAAGCGGCCGAGCGCGCAGTATGTGTAGCCTAGGCGCGGGTCGGCGGCGAGGCGCTCGAGAACTTCCCGGGCGGCTTCGAGGTATGCCCGGGCCTGGGCGTACTCCCTACGTTCAAGGCAAATGAGGCCGAGGTTGGTCTGGATCTGGGCGCTGCGCACGTGATCGGCGACGCTGCCAAACACGGCCAGCGCCCGCCGGGCCGCCACCTCGGCTTCATCCCAGTGTTCCAGCGCCATCCACACGATGGAGGCGACATGGTCCGCGTGAGCATTCCAAAAAGCCGGTACGTCGTCGGTTCCGCACCGCTGCGCCGCCCGCAGGAAGAGGGTCGCCTCGTCTACCCGGCCGGTCATGTACAACAGTACGGCCAAGTTCGTCAAAACCTTGAGGCGATCTTCGGGAGCCGACGCGGTGTCTTGCTCGATCAGCGCGTGCGCCTCCTGCCACCGGGCCTCCGCGTCGCGCATGCGCCCGAGTTCGTAGTGAACGCATCCCAGCGCATTCAGGCTGCGCAACATGGACGTCA
Source organism: uncultured Bacillota bacterium (assembly GCA_937916565.1). GTDB lineage: Bacteria > Bacillota > Limnochordia > Limnochordales > ZCTH02-B6 > ZCTH02-B6. The sequence goes on from CALFSR010000012.1 coordinate 11,184, forward strand.
CGTCGCCTTCGGCCCGGGCGCGCTCGAGCCACTGCTCCCAGCATTCTTCGGCAAGAAGCAATAACCCGCGCTCCCATGCCCACAGGCCTTGGCGGTAATCGTCGTTGATAGAGGAGAGCATCGGAACCCCCCTGCCGATGCGCCGAAAAAAGCGCCTACCCGGGCCGTTCGGCCGGGCAGGCGCGGCAACCTGCACGCGTTTCCCCCAACCTCAACGGCAGCCTGACTATCATCGTCGACAGCGCCCGCTCCCCCGCGTGCGGCGAGGCCAGTTGTCAACAGCGCGCCGTCGACCTTAGACTCACGGCTTTGCGTCCCCGGCTTTCGCACGGGTTTGCCCGAAAAACGTTGAGAATTGCGTGTTTTTCAGCAAAGACGGGAACGATCTATGATGAGTTTGTTCGATGGATTTCGCCGCCCGGGCGAGGGCTCCTGCTAGCCGTGTTCCAAATTTCCTTTGAGAGGGATTCCGAACCGGACGCTCGTTCCCTGTCCGGGCGCCGAGGATACGTCAAGCCATCCGCCAAGCAGCTGCAGCCGCTCCTTCATGCCCTGAAGGCCAAAGCGGCTTGCGGCACGGGACACCTGCGACGGGTCAAACCCGCGGCCCGCGTCGCGCACCTCGCCGCGCAACTCCTCGTCTGAGCAGACGACGGTAACAGCTACGCTGGCCGCGCCCGAATGCTTGCTGGCGTTGCTCAGACACTCTTGCACAAGGCGATAAGCGGCCAGCTCCACGTGGGGCAAGAGCCGCTCGGGCCCGCCGACGCACTCAAGGTCAACCCTCATGCCGGTTCGCTGCTGGAAGTCGGCCACGTACAGCCGCAATGCCTCAAACAGCCCATGCTCGTCGACGGCCAGGGGACGCAGGTCGGCGATCACTTGCCGGATGTCCCGGAGGCTCGCCCGCAACAGCTCCTTGAGCCGCCCGAGCTCCTCTTTGGCCCGAGGCGGGTCGACGTCCATGAGACGCTCGCACACTTCTACCCGGAGAACCAGGTTCGCCAAGGTTTGGGCGGCACCGTCATGGAGCTCCCGGGCAACCCGCCGGCGCTCGTCTTCCTGGGCTTGGAGCACCGTCATGGCGTCCGCGTGCAGCAGCGGACGTCCTTCCTCAGGGCCCCGTCTGCGGCCCGACCCATTCTTCACCGTCTTCCCAGCGCTCCTTCTTCCAGATGGGCACGATCTGCTTCAAGCGGTCAATTGCGTAGCGGGCAGCCTCAAAGGCGTCGGCCCGATGCGGCGCGGCGGCGGCCACGAGCACGCTGGCTTCGCCGATGGCGACATGCCCGATACGATGAGTCACGGCAAGGCGGACGTCCGGCCACCGGCCGGTCACCTCCCGCCCGATCCGGGCCATTTCCGAAAGGGCCATTTCGCGGTAGGCCTCGTACTCGAGGCGTACCGTGCGGCGGTCACCGGTCCATTCCCGGACGATGCCGGCGAAAACCACGATCGCTCCTGCCCGTGGGCTTTTGACCTTGGCCATGACCGCGTCCACCGACAGCGGCTCCTCAACGATCTCGAAGCTATCGGGCGCTCCGGGCTCGCCTGCCCTGTTGCCGCCGCTTACGGGAGGCAAGAATGCGACCTCGTCCCCGTCGCCGAGAGGCGTCTGCCACGTGGCATAGTTCAGGTTGACCGCCACCATAAGGCGCCGTTCGAAGCGCGCGGCATCCGGATGGACTTTGACCAGTTCCTGCCACGCCTCCTGGACGGTGGCCCCTGCAGGAAGGTCCAGCGTCACTACCCGCTGTCCCAGCGCCTCCGCAAGAGCGGCAAACGCGCGCACGGTTATTCGCACACAGCAGGCCTCCCCATGTGCACAATCCCGGTCGCGATCACCGCCGGTCGGCCGCGCCGTCGCTCTGCCGTTCGGGCGGCTCGATGTGGCGACCGCGGGTTTCCCCTTCCACTGCAAGAAACGGCTTGCCGCAGTATGGGCACTCCCATACCTGGGTATCGGTCATGGATGAGTAACTCGGCTGTTCACAGTGCGGGCAGATCGTCTTTTGCACGCGAACGGCCCCCTTCCATTCCGCGTCCAACGACCCTACCCCTCATCAACCCGTGCTTCGACGCCTGTGATTATTTTCCTGTCCCCTGGGGGCGCTCGCCCGCCGCAGCAGGAATTGTCCCGGCCAACCGCGAAGCCACTTTTCCAAAAGGGGTGACACCGATGCCCGACGGAAACCGGTTGCCCTGGTACCGCCGGGGCCCCGCCGCAGCTGCCTTGCCGCCCGGTCGCGCGCCGGAGAACGCGCGGCTCATCGGACGCGATCCCAGCTCAACCTCCGAGGAGCCGCGCGTGTACCTTCACCGGGCGGCATGGGACGTCATCGACGCGGCCAGCACCGCGTACGGCCAGCACGAGGCGGCCGGCCTGCTGTTTGGCAGCCTCTGCGACGACGGGAGCGGACCTGTGCTGCTCATCGAAGAGGCTGTGCCAGCCACCCATGGAACCGCTGCTTTGGGGACCTTTCGCTTCACCCAAGAGGATTGGGACGCACTTCACGCCTATTGGCGCCGCCACGGCGGCCGCCGCCTCGCGGTCGGGTGGTTTCGCACGCATCCGGGATTCGGCACGCGCCTTTCGTCCGCCGAGCAAATCTTCGCGGAGCGGCACTTCCCCGAGTGGTGGCAACTGACGTACATCGTCGACCCGGTCAACCTGCGCCAGAGGATCTACCGCTGGCACGAGGGACTCCTTTCGCCTGTCCCCGGGTTCCGGGTGTACGAGACGGGAGAGCCGGTGCCAGCGGACCCGGCGGAAGCAGCCGATTCGGGGTCCCCTGGGGGAGCCGTCGCCCGCTGGCCGCAGGCGGCGGCGCTCGCTACGCTGGTAGGGCTGGCCGTATGGGCCCTAGTTCCTGGGTTGCCAGGCTCCCTGCCGGCCCTCAGGGAGGCCGTCCGCCGGCAGTCCTTGGAAGCCGCCCGGCTCGAGGCGCAGCTTGAGGCCGTGCGCGACCGCCATGCCGCCCTCGAGCAAGCCGTGCGCGCCACGCAGACCCCGGCGGCTGCCGCGGCCGGTGCAACGCGCCGAGCCGATCCCGAGCCCATCGTTCCCGCCGGCAGCGCTACCGCGGAGTCCACGTCCGCAGACGCTTCCCCGCGCCCACCGGCGGCAAGCCCGCCTTCGCCCGAAACGCTGCCGCCCCGCTACGTCGTGCGGGAAGGCGACACGCTGTGGGCCATCAGCGGCAGCCTGCTGGGCGACCCACTCGCGTATCCGCGGCTCGCTGAGGAAAACCGGCTCGAGAATCCGGATCTTATCCTGCCCGGGTGGGAGCTGCGGGTGCCGGCGCCGCCGGCGGCGGCCTCCGGCCAGGAGGGCCCGTGAAAGAGCCTAGGCCAACGACCGAACGTTGGCCAGAACGGCGACAGCGCAGGCGAAGCACCCGCGCGAACGTCAAGACGAGGCGGCGGGATCCGGCACGAGCTGAAACGTGGCCGGGGTGCGCAGGATAGACATCTCCGTCAGGGGCCAGTAGCGCCAGATGGCGCGCCCGACGATGTTCGCCCGCGGGACAAACCCGACCCGGCGATCGCGGCTGTCTTCACTATTGTTGCGGTTGTCCCCCAGGACAAAGTAGCTGTCGGGCGGCACTATGACCGGGCCGAACGAGCCGAACATGGGCCCGGCGATGTAGGGCTCCTCCAGGGCCACCCCGTTCACGTACACGGTGCCCCGGGAGATAAGCACTTGATCGCCGGGAACGGCGATGATGCGCTTGATAAAGTGCTGCCGCGGGTTGGCCGGGTAGCGGAAAACGACGACGTCGCCGCGCTGGGGCTCCTGGAACCGGTAGGTCAGCCTGTCCACCAGCAGACGCTGACCGTCCTGCAGCGTCGGCAGCATCGATGGCCCGTCTACGGTGAACGCTCGTGCGACGAACGTCATGATCAGGACCGCGAGAATCGCGGCCCCGATAAGGGTTTCCACGTATTCGCGCACGGGAGACTTGCGGGGACGAACTTGGGGTGCAGGCCGCACCCTGTATGCACCTCCGTAAGGGAACAACGCCCAACGGCCCTGGGCCGAAGGCCGGCACCCGCGGAAGAATGTCCTACCTGCGTAGACTTCGAATGGATGGCACAAAATCCTGCACGGGGACCGCTGGATTTTGAAGCGCGACGGATCGTGGAGCACTCGTGCCGGGGAGGTCACAGGATTGCCGGCGTGGTGCGGGCAAGCCCGCGCCTACCGAGCGCCCCGATCGCCCTCACAAATCCCAGAGGCAGCGGTTGACAAGCTCCCGGTACACCGGAGCGCGGGCCGCAAACGTGCGGCGGTCGCCGTCCGCGAGCGCCTGGTCGATTTCGTCCCGCAGCAAGATGGCCAACACCGCGAGGTCGATCTGCTCGCGCACGATCTCGTCCAGTACCTGCTCCAGGCTTTCCTTGGTCCCTGCCTCCGGCGCAAGCGCGGGATTGGGCTCCACGACGGCGACATACCAGGGAGGGGGACTGCCCACGAAGCAGAAGGTGACGTAGAGGCGGGTCTGCACCTGGCCAAGGCGGGTCAACGCCTCCACCGGGTCGTGCAACCGGACGGTGCTCGTGCGGTGCGTATGGCGCACGAGGCGGCCGTTTACGATGGTGACCTCTTCCCTCTGGCACGCCCCGAGTTCGAGTTCAAAACCGATACCGTCACTGCCTTCTTCGGAGACCACCATCGTGTTGGGCAGGAACTCGCGACTGGCGACGAACGTGATGCGGTCCACAAACGCGGGATTGTCCAGCAGCGCGTTGAGCACAAGCTTGCTCATGGGCTGCTTGAGCGGCAGCTCGGCGAATCGTGCTATGGCCTCGAGCTTGGGTGTCATGGCCATCACCCCGGTCTGCTCCGGATCCAACCCCGCCGCGTGCGGGTCGCCATCATCATATGCGGGCCAACCTGGGCAGAATGAGGCGTCAGACGCTTCCCCGGGTAAAAGGGTAGTGGTATATATTCTGGCAGGGGTGGAGTTTTCCTCCCACATCAACGTTGGGGCAAACTTGGTGCAAAAGGAGCGTGCCGCTTGGATCTACTGTTTATGGGAACGGGGACGTCGATGGGCGTGCCCGTGATTGGCTGCGACTGCCCCGTCTGTACGTCGCCGGATCCCCGCAACCAGCGCTGCCGTTCGTCTCTGCTGGTCCGGCACAACGATATCCACGTTCTCATCGACACCGCCCCCGAGTTGCGCCAGCAGGCGCTCCGCTTCCAACTGCGCCGGTTGGACGCCGTGCTTCTCACCCACACCCACGCCGATCACATCTTCGGCTTCGACGACTTGCGGCGGTTCAACCACCTGCAAGGCCGCCCTATCCCGGTTTACGGCAGCTCCGAAACCCTCGGGGAACTGCAGCGCATTTTCGCCTACTGCTTCCGGCCGCCCCAGCCGGGCGGGACAAAGCCGGAAGTAGAGCTGCACCCGGTCGCCGGCGCCTTTCGCATCGGCGACTTGACATTCACGCCCATCCCCGTCTGGCACGGCCGCATGCCGGTGACCGGCTGGCGCGTCGGGCCCGTCGCCTACATCACCGACGCCAGCCGCATTCCGGACGAATCTCTCGAGTTGCTGACGGGCTTGGACGTGCTGGTGCTCGGTGCTTTGCGCTTTCGGCCCCATCCCACGCACATGTCCATCAGCGAAGCTCTTGCCGTCATCACAGAGCTCAAACCGCGGCGAGCGTTTCTTACCCACCTCTCGCACGAAGTAGATCACGCTTTCGCCGAACGGGATCTTCCACCGACGGTGCGTCTTGCTTACGACGGGCTGCGGGTTGAGGCGTCGAATTCTATGGAGGAAGAATCATAGAAAATCACACGCCCGCCCTTCGTACGCCAAACTGGTGGGCAGGAAACGTTTCCCCCAACACGAAGTGCTTCCCAGATATGGGGCCTTGTCGCACGGGCCTTGCGTGCGCGTGAACTACGAGGAGGAACCCGGCGTCCATGCACTGGCGCTTGCTTACAAAGAGATTTCGTTTCCTTGCGGCCGCGGCCGGGCTGGCTGTGCTGCTGGCCGTCGCCGCACCCGCGTCCGGGCGCGTACAAGGCGGAGAAAACGTGCCGGCCGATCTGGCCGGAGCGGAAGAGGCGTCCGGCGCGGCCGCCGCGCCGTCATCCGGTTCCCCGTCGCTCCCGCCGTTGACCGTTGACGAACTCGTCCAGCACGTGCAAGTCGCCCTCTCCGGCATCGAGACCATTGAAATCACCGTCGAGGTGGACCAGTACAGCCCCGCCGACGGAGGCGTCACGCCTGGCCGGGGACGGCTCATGGCTATCTTGCCGGATCTATTCCGATTCGACTGGCTCGAACCGGACATGCTGGCTGGTTCCATTCTGCTGGTCGATCGCGGCAGAAACGAAGCGCGGCAGTACAACCCGATCCGGGAAGAGATCATCGTCCAGCGCTGGGACCGGCTCGCTGCCCAGCAGAACTTGGGCCAGGACCTAGACCGCTGGATCTCTCTGCCAAGCCAAGAAGACTACGAACTGGCCGCCGGCGGCATCGGCTTTAGCAACGGCGATCCGTACTACATTGTCCTCGCACGGCCCCGAACCGATCCCCGCCAACTGTACGAGTTCTTCGTCCACCCGGAGACATGGATGATCAGCCAGTTCCGGTACTACGACGTGGAGGGTCGGCTGGCGCTGGCCGCGGCGCTCCGCGACGTGCGTATCAACGCCGGCCTGGCTGAAGGGCACCTGCGGGCCATGCCCGAGGCCATCATCCGCCAGCGCTGACCAGGCTCGGATGTCCCAAGGTCGTTGAGGAGAGAGCCCCGTGAGGCTGTCCGAACTGTTCGTACGCCGTCCGGTCACGACAGGTATGTTCCTTCTGGCCATCGCCCTTTTCGGGTTGATGTCCCTTGCCGGGCTAGGCCTTGAACTTTACCCCGAATTGCAGCTGCCCTTCATCACCGTCGCCACCCTTTACCCGAGCGCCGATCCGCAGACGGTCGAAGCCGAAGTGACCCATGCGGTGGAAGGTGTGCTCGCCACCGCCAGCGGCTTGCGGCGCGTCGACTCGGTGAGCATGGAGAACGTGTCCCTCGTCTTTGCGGAGTTCGCGTGGGGCACACCCCTTGAAGAAACTATCGCCGAGCTCCGGGCGCGGCTCAGCCTTCTTTCGCTGACGCTGCCCTCAGAAGCACAGGCCCCCGTCGTCCTGCGCATCGATCCGAACCAGTTCCCCACCCTCATGATCGGCGTATCGGGTGACGACGACTTGCTGGCCGCAACCGACGCTGCGCTGGACGTCGTGCGCCCCAGGCTCGAGCGCGTCCCGGGGGTCGCCCAGGTCGCGGTCCTCGGCGGCGTGGAACGGGAGATCCAAGTGTTGTACGACAGCGCCAAGCTGCGGGAAAACGGCTTGACGCCCGCCCACCTCCAGCAGTTCCTGTCCCTGCAGAACGCCATGGTGCCTGCAGGCGTCATCGAGCACAATGGTCGCCGGTACCAGACCCGCGTCGGCAGCCATTTCACCAGCGTCCAGGAGATCCGCGATCTCGTCATCGGGGAAAGCCGGCTTCCGGTCGAGGGACTCGCCGCGCTTTGGCCGCCTCTTCTGCACGTTAAGGATGTCGCCCAGGTCGTGGACGGCGTCAAGGATCCCGCCGGCTATGCCCGCATGAACGGCCGCCCGACGGTCATCCTGCAAGTGTACAAGCAAGCCGGAGCCAATACGGTGGCCGTGGCCGACGGCGTGCGGGCGGCCTTGCAAGAACTTGAAACGGCGATGCCCGGCTTCACCCTGTCGGTCATCACCGATCAGTCCACCTCGATCCGGCAATCCCTCGAGAGCCTCGTCGTGTTCGGCGTCATCGGGGCCGGCGTCGTGGTTGCGGTGTTGTTCGTGTTCTTGCGGTCATGGCGCGGCTTACTGATCGTGGCGCTCTCCATTCCCTTGTCCGTCTTGCTCACTTTGATCGCGCTCTACGCCTCCAACATGAGCCTGAACCTCATGACCTTGGGGGGTCTGGCCCTCGGCACCGGTATGGTGGTCGACAACGCCATCATCGTGGTGGAGAACATATTCCGCCGCCGCAGCCAGGGACACGACCCGGAAACCGCCAGCATCTTGGGCGCCCAGGAGATTACGGGAGCAATCGTCGGCGCCACGATCACGACGATGGCCGTGTTCCTCCCGGCAGCCTTCATGGACACCTTCGCCGGGCAGCTCTTCAAAGAACTGGGCATCACCGTGTCCTTCGCGCTCGGCGCCTCACTTCTGATCGCCCTGACGGTCGTGCCCAGCCTCGCTGCCCGCCTGTTCCGGGTTTCTTTGCCGCCGGTGACGGCGGCTTGGGACAGCGGCCGGCTCGTCCGGTGGTACATCCCGCTGCTGGAGCGGGCTCTAGCTCGCCGCGACATCATCTTTCTGGCCACCGCGCTATTGGTAGCGGCCACCATCGCCCTCGTGCCGCACCTGGGCACCGAGTTCCTGCCTGACATGTACAAGCGGGTGCTCTACGTAACGCTGGAGATGCCGCCCGGTACCCCCCTTGCGCACACCGACGCCGTCGCCCGCGAGGCGGAGGCGCGACTCGCGGCGTTGCCGGCCGTCGAGCATGTGGCCGCACAGGTAGGCGAACAGCGGCAGGAGGATATCGTCTCTCTGCTCGGCGACTACGGGGCGAACACCATCCAACTGCTTGCCTTCTTGCGGGAGGCTGCAAGCCCGGATGACGCGCCTGCGCTGACGGACTCCATCGAGGCCGCTCTCGCCGACCTGCCCGCTCGTCGCCTGGCGGTCAGCGACGCGTGGAGCTCCAGCAGCAACCTGTTTGCCAGCACCATCGTGCTGCAGGTGAGCGGGCCCGAGTTGGAAACGCTGCAGCGCATCGCCGGGGAGTTGCAGAACCGCTTATCGGCCAGCCCTTACGTCTCCGACGTGCACGTGCCTTACTCGTCGGTACAGCCGGAGCTGTTTTTCGCGGTCAACCAGTCCCGTGCCCTGATCGGCGGACTTACGACCGCCCAAGTGAGCCTTGCAGTGCGGAACGCTCTCACCGGAATCCAAGTCACCCAAGTGCGGGATAACGGGCGCACCATCCCGGTGGTCATGCGGCCGCAGCCCAGTGAGACGGAGGACTTGACGCGGCTCCTAAACTATCCCGTAACGTCGCCCGTGGTCGTGTCGCTGGACGAACCGGCCAGCGTCCGGCTCGGCAACGTGGTCAACGTCGCGGAGGGTACCGCTCCCCAGGCGATCCGGCGCATTGACGGCATGCGGGCCGTGGAAGTCGAGGTGCTCCCGGCCGGCGCCGATCTCGCGACCACCTTCGCGGCGGTGAACGAGGCCATCGCTGACCTGGAGCTGCCGGCGGGCTACGAGATACGTACGGGCGGAATCCGGCAGCTCATCGACGAGTCCCTGGGCGACTTGGCCGCCGTGCTAATCTGGTCCGTTGTACTCGTTTACTTGGTACTGGCAGCCCAGTTTGAGTCGTGGCGTCACCCGCTGATCATCATGGTCACGGTGCCCATGGCCGGCATGGGCTCGATCTGGGCGCTGTGGCTTGCGGGCGAAAAGCTCGGTGTCGCCTCCCTTATCGGCCTGATTATGCTGGGCGGCATCGCGGTCAATAACGGCATCGTCCTGGTCGACCGCTTCCTGCAGCTAGTGCGGGGCGGGATGGACGCCCCCGGCGCGGCCCTGGAGGCGGCGCGGGACCGGCTGCGTCCCGTCATAATGACCGCCTTAACGACGATCTCAGGCATGATCCCGATGGCCGTCAGCCGAGGCGAAGGTACCGAGTTTCAAGTACCCGTGTCGCTGGCCGTGATTGGCGGGCTGACCACGGCCACCGTTTTGACCCTGTTCGTCGTCCCCGCCCTCTGTGTCGCCGCCGCCGGGCGCGGCTTTCGCGATCGCCGCCCGCCGCGGGCGGGCGCGAAAGCAGGGATCGCGGGCCTGTTGCTGGCGGTAATCCTCCTCTCTCCCGGGCAGGCCGGCGCTCAGGGCGGCGGCGGGTGGCAATGGACCGTAGGCGTCGGTTATCCGGCAGGGGACGTAGAGCCGCTGTACCTGGCGGGCACCGGATGGGGGGCGCGCACCGGCGACTGGCGGTGGCTCATGCAGCTGCAGGGCGCTGCAACGGCCAACGGCGCGCCGGCTGCCATCAGCTTGGACGGATCGGCCCAGTGGTTCCAGCCCGTCTCGCTCTTTGGGTACTACCAGGTCGACGCGCACCTCACCTTGCGCCAGTTGGGGACCGACCCGTTGCGCTCGTTCTTCTCGCTGCGCGGCGAAGGGGTACTCGGCAATGTGACGGGCACCGTGGAGATGGATGCGGTTGTCCCTGGCTTTCCTATCTGGCCGTGGGACGCACCGCGCCGGATGGCGCTGGCAGGGGCGGGCAACGGCCGCTGGCACGTCCGGGCGGAGCTCAGGCAGCAGCCCAACCGGGAACTCAACCTAATCCGAGAGTTCCAGTGGGCCAAGCCGCGATACCCCATAGGAGCGCCTGGCGCCGCGGTCCTCGCGGGCGGCGCCGAGCTGCGAGCCGGTTCGGGGTGGCTCCTGGGCAAAGCCGGCATCAAACTGGCAGCGGGTGGGTGGCAGCCGGTGCTGGCGGCCGGCTATCGTTTCCGTCCGAGCGCCTACTCCCAGTTCTCCATCGCGGCGTCGTCGGCCACCGCCTTCTCTGACCAGCCTGCCGTATCCGTACGATATGAACTGCTCACCGACGACGCAGCCTACACGACGGGCCTCGATGTGGCCCTCGGCCCGGAGGGACGTCTCCTGCCGGCCCTTGTGATCCAGGGAGAACCCCACGCCGGCGGCTGGCGCTGGCAACTCACCGTCGGAACGTCTGAGGATGCACGGGCAGCCGGTGGCTTCGCTATCACCTTCTAGGCGCCGGATTTCCTTGCCTGCACGGCGCGCATGGCCGACATCGGCGCGAACCAAACTAGACCGAGAGACGCACCCGTGAACCACCGCGCCCACAGGAGGTGTGCCGCCCGTGGAGCTTGTCGGCCGCAGCATCCTCGGCTACTTCACCGACCGCGCCGCGGCGGAGCGAGCCAAGACGGCGCTGCTCCGCTCCGGGTTCGAGACCGTGCAGCTCGATGAACTCCATCCCGCCCCTGGCGGCGACGATGACGGCCCTCTTGCCGCAACCAGCACCGCCGCCTCAGGCCTCGCCCATGAACTGGGCGAGTCTCCCACGGAGCCCGAGCCATCTTGGATCATCACCGTTGTCACGCCCGAAGACCACGTCAACCGCGCGGTTCACATCCTCGAAGAATGCGGCGGCCTCGTCTGACGGACCGCGGTCGCCTCTCCCCGCACCTCCGCCTCGTTGTACCCCGCCAGCACCCCCATCCCCGCCAGCACAAACGCCGCGGCCAGCGGTCCCAGGAGCACGAGGCCCCACGGTTGATCGCCGCTGAACCCCAGCGTCTCCAGCAGCGCCGTCGTCAGAAACGACGATATCCCCATGGCGGCCTTGACCAAGAATCCTTGCACCCCAAAGAACATCGCTTCCCGGCGCAGCCCGTGTAGCCGCTCGTCGTAGTCGGCGATCTCGGCGACCATCGCGTTGGGCAGTACAAACAGTCCGGCAACGCCGATCCCAGCCACGGCGAACACGAAAAGCCCTTGTGCGAACCCGTCCAACGGTCCCGGCAGCCGGCCGACCAAGCCCCACAAGACCAGCGCCCCTGCTAAAGCGGCCATGCACACCTGCATGCTCCACTTTAGGCCCCGCTGGTTGGACAGCCGCCCGAGAACGGGGAAGCACAACACCGCGACAACGAAAGTCAGCGCCAGGGCGAGGGAGGCGTCCCCCTCACTGCCGCCCATCACAACGGTCACCATGTACGGCGCGGCGGCTACAACGGCGTTGAAGCCGATCCAAAAGAGTACGTGGCTCGCCACGTACTTCGCGTACGGCCGGTTTCGCAGCGTCAGCCCAACCGACTCCAGGACGCCGGGCCCTGGCGGAGCAGCGTTGCTCGACGGCTCTTGCACGCCGAGCGCGGTAATGAGATAGGTGGCAAGGGAAAACGTCGCCAAAGCGACGCCCATGCCGCCGAATCCGAAGCGGTCGATGAGCAGCCCCGACCCCACCATCGCGATGGCAAGGCCGGCGATCTGAAAGACAGCCTGCCAAGTGGCCAAGCCTACGCGCTCGGCTCGAGTGCGCCCAAGCTCGGGCAAGAGAGCCAAGTACGGAGCCGTGTAGACCGTAAAGAATATGAGGAACAGCGACACCATGGCACCCAGATAGAGGGCCATGGGCCCCGGCGCCAGCCCGGCAGGCGGCCACCAGAGAAGCGCGAACGTCACGGCCAGCGGGACCGCGCCGGCCAGCATGAACGGACGGCGACGCCCGAGCCGGCTGCGGGTCGCGTCGCTCCAGGCGGCAACCAGCGGGTCGGAGATGGCGTCGACCACTCGGCCCACCAGCATGGCGATGCCGACCCAACCGATGGGCACCAGCGCCGGCAAACCCGCTTCGGCCGGCGGAGCGTAAAAATACGCCAGCCACACGAGCACTGTCTGGGTAACGACCGCAATGCCCGCATAGCCGGCGCCATAGCGCAGGCTTAATCCCAGCGATACCGGACGTCCCATGGCGGCTCCTCCCCAACCCGCTGGCGCTTTGCTTTTGACCCTGCTCGGCACTATTTTCCGGAACGCCGCAGGTTTCCTGCAGCGCCGCCCGGCGTGCCCGTCCGGCGCAGAAAGGGGATGACCATCAGCCCCCAAACCGCTCCTGGTGCAGTTCCAGCAGGCGCCGCCACGTCTCCTCAGCCTGCTCCCCCTGGATGCGCAGGTGTTCACGCCCGGCCTCAAACCGGACAACCGTCGGGGTGGCGCGGACATCGTACTCCCGCCATACGGCGGTGTAACGATTGACGTCCACCACGTAGACGGGGACCTCATACTCCTGGCTCAGCCTCTCCAAGACCGGAGAGGTGCGGCGGCAAAACGGTCAGGTCGGTGAGTGGAAGTAGACGATGACCGGCTCGCCGCTGTCGATGAGGGCTCTAACCTCCGACGGCGTGCTGTGGCGGTAATAGCCAACGGCCGGCTCCCGGTTCATCAATACCACCAGCAGCGCGCAAGCGACGATGAGCAACCCCGCGCCCACGCCGATGACGAGCGGACGACGGCTTGCGTGGGAACGCCCACCCCTGCCCTTCGCCCGCTTCCCCGCCTTTTCGGCCATGACAATCCCCTTTTACGCGCGCTTAGCCCGCGCAGGACACGCGGGCTTGCAGGCGACGGCGATCTACCACCAGCCCCGGCGGGCCCTGAACACGCACATGCGAGCCGGGCCCGGCCGAGGATCTTTACCGCTTGGAGAACTGCGGTGCCTTGCGAGCCTTCTTGAGGCCGTACTTGCGGCGCTCCTTCATGCGGGGATCCCGTGTTAGAAGACCCGCTTGCTTGAGCGGCCGGCGGTATTCCTGGTCGACCAGGAGCAACGCACGAGCGATGCCGTGACGCACCGCGCCCGCCTGCCCGGTCACGCCGCCGCCCACCACATTGGCAAACACGTCAAACCGGCCTTCGGTCTCGGTGACGCGCAAAGGTTGCCGCACCACCGTCTCGAGGGTCGGCCGGTCAAGGTACGCGCTCATTTCTCGGCCGTTGATGACGATACGGCCGCTGCCCGGCACAAGCCGCACCCGCGCGACGGAGGTCTTGCGGCGGCCAGTGGCCATGTACTCGGCAAAATCAGTGCTGGGTGCCAGTCGGGACAACCTGGGCACCTCCTTTCCGCACACGCTCAGGACGCGCCCCGAGCGCAACCTGTCAGGCTCCCGTACAAAGCTGTGCGGGGGCGATCAGCCCACCGACAGGGGAAACGCTTCCGGCTTCTGGGCCGCGTGGGGATGCTCAGGCCCCGCGTACACCTTGAGCTTGGCGAACAGCCTGCGCCCGAGCTTGTTGTGGGGAAGCATGCCCCAGACGGCCTGCTTCACAAGGGCGGTCGCGTCCCTCTGGAGCAACTGCCGCGCCGAAAACGTGCGGAGGCCGCCCGGCCGGTGGGACCGCTGGAAGTAGTACATCTTTCCGTCCCACTTGTTGCCCGTCAGCCGTACTTGGTCGGCGTTGACGACGATCACGAAGTCGCCCGTATCCACGTGGGGCGTAAACTGCGGCTTGTGCTTGCCCCGGAGCACCATGGCCACCTGGGTCGCCAAACGGCCCAAGGTCTTGCCCTTGGCGTCGATGACGTACCACTTGCGCTCCACGCTGCCCGGCTTGGCCATATACGTCCGATCCATAGGCTTTGAGCTCCTTCCCGGCAGCGGCCCTCTCAGTGCCGAAAAGCGCCGCGGCCAAACTCGATATTAATACACGCCTTTTCCCCTGTCAACCGTATTCCACGCGCACCAGGCACAACCCATGGGCGGGAGCGGTTGGTCCGGCCGCTTCCCGGCGCCGCCCCGCCAGCACATCAGCCACCCACTCCGGCGGGCGCCGCCCTTGGCCGACCAGGAGCAGCGTCCCGGCGATGTTGCGCACCATGTGATACAGAAACCCGTCCGCGCGGGCGGTGATGCGTACGCACTCGGGCTGGCTGTCCGAGCGTTCCACCGTAAGCTCCATCACGTGCCGCACCGTCGAGCGCACCGGGGTGCTGCCGGCCGCCCGGAACGCTGCGAAATCGTGCCGGCCGACGAGGAATCCGGCCGCCTGCGCCATGGCCTCCACGTCCAGAGGCGGTGGTACGTGCAGAGCCCAGCGTTTCCAAAAGGGCGACGGGAACAACCCGTTCCATACCGTGTACTGGTACACCTTGGCCGTCGCGTCCCGCATGGGATGGAACGCACTAGGCGCCTCGACCGCATGCTGCACGACCACCGTCCCGGGCAGCCGGCTGTTTAGGGCGTGCGGCCACCGCTCCACCGGGATCCGGCTTGCCGTAAGGAAGCTCACCACCTGGCCGAGGGCATGCACGCCCGCGTCAGTACGTCCCGCCCCCAGCACTCGCACCCGTTCGCCCGTTAGCGAGAGGATGGCCTCCTCCAGCACGCCCTGGATGGTCGGACCCCGGGACTGGCGCTGGAAGCCGAGGAAGTCTGTGCCGTCGTAGGCCACCACGCAACGGATGTTCCTCACCGGAAACGCCATCCCACCAGCACCATCACCACCAGCGACCCGGCAAGGGCGGTCCAGTCGCGGGCCGCCCACCGGGAGGCCCGCCATCGCGTTCGGCCTAGGGAACCGCGATAGCAGCGGGACTCAAGGGCCAGCGCGAGCGCGTCAGCCCGCCGGAAGGCACCGATAAAAAGCGGTACCAGGATGGGCACAAGTGCTCGCGCCCGGCTGATGGGTCCGCCCCGCTCCAGTTCCGCGCCCCGGGCCTTTTGCGCCTTGATGATGCGATCCAGCTCCTCGACAAGCGCCGGCACGAAGCGCAGGGCAATGGTGACCATCATCGCCAGTTCGTGGGCGGGCAGTCCCAGCCGCCGTCCGGGCGTAAGCAGCCATTCCAGGGCGTCGGTCAACGCGACCGGCGACGTCGTCATCATCACCAGCTGCACGCCCATCACCAAAAGGACAAGCCGCACTGCCAGGCGTCCCGCCGCATCGAGACCCTCCACGGTCACCGCGAGAGGCCCAAAGTCGACCACCGGCGTTCCGGGCGTCAGCAAGGCGTGAAAGGTCACCGACAGCGCCACAAGCCACAAGACCGGCCGCAGTCCCCGGGCGAACGCCCCCGCGGGCAGGCGAGCAGCCCCCGTCGCCAAGCCCACGTACGCCGCCAGCAAGCCGTAACCGGCCCAAGCACCGGTGGCGAAAAGTGCCGCC
Source organism: uncultured Bacillota bacterium (assembly GCA_937916565.1). Lineage (GTDB taxonomy): Bacteria > Bacillota > Limnochordia > Limnochordales > ZCTH02-B6 > ZCTH02-B6. The sequence goes on from CALFSR010000012.1 coordinate 26,957, forward strand.
GCCAGCACCAGCCCGCACACGAGCTTCACCCGGGCGTCCAGGCGGTGCAGCACGGAATCGCCCGGCACAAACTGCCCCAGGGTAACGTCCCTAAGCGCCATGGCCTTCGCCTCCCGCTGCGCGCCTGCGAGCCGCCGCAGCGACGGCGCTCACCACGTCCGCCTCCTGCACAAGCTCCCCGGGCAGCTGCCACCCACGGCGGCGCAGCTCATCGACGAGCTGCGCCGCCACCGGAACATCCAGTCCCAGCTGCCGTAGGGCAGGCCGGTGCACGGCGCTAAGCACGTTCCCGGGCGGTCCTGCCGCCACCACCTCGCCCCGCCCGAGCAGGATCACCCGTTGCGCCCGTTCCGCTACGTCCTCCAGGTGATGCGTGACGAGCACAACGGCGATTCCCTCCTGCCGGTGCAGACGCGACAACAGGTCCAGGAGGTCGCGCCGGCCCGCGGGGTCGAGCCCGGCCGTCGGCTCATCCAACACCAGATACCGAGGACCCATGGCCAGCACGCCCGCGAGCGCGACCCGCCGCTGCTCGCCACCGCTCAGGGCGAAAGGCGAGCGGTCTTGGTATAACGCCGGATCCAGCCCGACCACGGCCAGCGCTTCTTCGGCCCGCCTGCGGGCTTCCTCCGGGGAAGCCCCCAGGTTCCTGGGACCAAAGCTCACGTCGGCCAGCACGGTCTCAGCGAACAGCTGATGCTCGGGATATTGGAACACAAGTCCCACCCGCTGGCGTACAGCCGACAGGTTCGCACCGGGTGCGCCCAAGTCCTGGCCGTCTACAAAAACCGTGCCAGGCGGGGGTACGAGGAGCCCGTTGAGGAACTGCAGGAGCGTCGACTTTCCGGCTCCCATCGGCCCAATGAGCCCAACGAACTCACCGTCGCCGATGGTCAGGCTGACGCCCCGAAGCGCCGGCACGGCCACCGGCGTTCCGCCCTCGTAGGCGTAGTGCAGATCCCTCACCACGATCGGCATAGATGTTCCACCAGTTCCGCAAGCCCTCGGGGAGCGGCGGGCACGTCGATCCCGGCCGAGCGGAGGCCGCGGGCGATGCGCACCAGTGGAGACGGTTCCAGTCCACAGCGCCGGCAAATGTCCGCATCCGCGAACAGCCGGTCCGGTGCACCGTCAAAGGCAACGCGACCGCGCTCTAGGGCGATGACCCGCCCGGCGGCGCCCGCCTCGTCCATGTGGTGGGTGACGAGCACCACGGTCACCCCGTGTTCCGCAGCAAGACTCCGTGCGACGGCCAGCACTTGCCGCCGCCCGCCCGGATCGAGCATCGACGTGGCTTCGTCCAAGATGACGGCTTCGGGTCCCATGGCCAGGACGCCGGCGATGGCCAGCAACTGCTTCTGGCCGCCCGACAGCCGGTGCGGCGGAAACTGCCGCAAATCCTCCAAACCGACGACGGACAAGGCGGCTTCGACCCGGCGTGTGATCTCGTCGGAAGGCAGACCCAGATTTTCCGGCCCAAAGGCGACGTCGTCCTCAACGGTGCTGCCCACCAACTGGTTGTCGGGGTCTTGCCATACGACGCCCACACGCCGGCGTATATCCCACAGGGCATCCGGGGAGTCCGTACGCTGCCCGGCAACCCGCACGGCCCCTTCCGTGGGCAGGAGAAGCCCGTTACACAAACGGGCCAACGTGGACTTGCCCGAACCGTTGGCCCCGACGACGGCGACAAACTCGCCCCTGTGTATGGTGATATCGACGCCGGCTACCGCCCGAATCCCCGTTCCGGGGTAGGTGTAGCCGGCGCCCTCAAGTTCGATCAGTGGGCTCGCGATTTGGCCTCACACCAGTTCGATGATGGACATGGGCGCCGCATCGCCCTGGCGGGGACCGATCTTCACGATGCGGGTGTAGCCCCCCTGCCGCTCCGCATATCGGGGCGCCACCTCATCAAAGAGCTGCTTGACCACCTGGCGGTCCATCAAGAACGCGGCAGCCTGACGCCGGGCGTGCAGGTCCCCCCGCTTGCCCAAAGTGATCATTTTCTCCACCACCGGCCGCACGGCCCGCGCCTTCGCCTCCGTGGTGGTGATGCGGCCCTTCGCGATAACGGCGGTCGCCAGATGACGCAGGAGGGCGCGGCGGTGGCCGCTGGTGCGGCCCAGTTTCTGCAGCTTCATGCCTGAGTCCCTCCCCTCACTCTTCGGGCTGGCGCAGCGACAGGCCCAGCCCCGCCAGCTTTTCCTTGATCTCCTGCAGCGACTTCTTACCCAGGTTGCGCACTTTGAGCATGTCCGCCTCGCTCTTGCGGACGAGCTCACCAACGGTGTTGATCCCCGCCCGGCGCAGGCAGTTGGAAGACCGCACCGAAAGCTCGAGGTCATCGATGCTCATCTGCTCGTAGCGGTCCCGCGGCTCGGCGTCCTTGCGCACCAGAATCTCGATCGCGTCGGTCGTGTCCGTCAAGTTGACAAACAGGCGCAAGTGCTCGATGAGGATTTTGGCCGCGACGCTCACGGCCTCCTCGGGCCGGACGCTGCCGTCGGTCCACACCTCAAGGATGAGCCGATCGTAGTCGGTCTCGTGCCCGACGCGGGTGTCCTCGACCCGGTAATTCACCTTCTGCACCGGAGAAAAGATCGCATCCACGGCGATGACGCCGATGGGCTGATCCGGCTTCTTGTTGCGGTCGGCCGGCACCCAGCCGCGGCCCTGCTCCACGGTCATCTCCATGGAGAGCCGCCCGCCCTTGTCCAGCGTGCAGATGTACAAGTCGGGGTTAAGGATCTCAACGTCCGCGCTGTGCTCGATCTGGGCCGCGGTCACCTCGCCCTCACCCTCAACCTCCAGGCGCAAGGTCGCGGGACCGTCGGTGTGCAGCTTGAGCAACAGCCGCTTCAAGTTCAAGATAATGTCCGTGGTGTCCTCCACCACGCCCGGAATCGTCGAAAACTCGTGCAGCACCCCATCGATGCGCACCGTGGTCACGGCCGCGCCCGGCAACGACGACAACAGGATCCGCCGCAGCGAGTTGCCCAAGGTGATCCCGTAGCCGCGCTCGAGCGGCTCGACCACGAACCTTCCGTACGTCCCGGTGGCCTCCACCGTGTCAATGCGCGGCTTCTCGATCTCCAACATCGCGTACCCCTCCTCCTGGCGGGTTCCAAAGCCCGCGGCGCCGCCTTGCGCCTGCGCTAGACGCGCCGGCGCTTGGGCGGACGGCACCCGTTGTGGGGGATGGGCGTGACGTCCTTGATGAGGCTGACTTCCAGCCCCGCAGCCTGCAGCGACCGGATGGCCGCCTCACGGCCGGAGCCGGGCCCCTTCACCCACACTTCCACTTCCCGCATGCCATGCTCCATGGCCGTGCGGGCGGCAACCTCGGCCGCCTGACCGGCCGCGTACGGCGTCCCCTTGCGGGAGCCCTTGAAACCGGTGACGCCGGCCGACGCCCAGGAGATCACGTTCCCCTGCTTGTCGGTGATGGTCACGATGGTATTGTTGAACGTCGACTTAATATGGGCCACGCCGCTCGGTACGTTCTTCCGTTCCCTCCGCCGCGGCCTGGCACCTCGCTTCGGCCTCGCCAATGCCAACGCCTCCTCCTGCGCTTACCGTGCCGCAAGGCGGCCATGCCGCCTTGCCGCCCAAGCGTCAGCTCTACTTCTTCTTCTTGCCGCCCACCGTGCGCCGGGGACCCTTGCGGGTTCGCGCATTTGTACGCGTCCTTTGCCCCCGCACGGGGAGACCCCGGCGGTGGCGCAGCCCACGGTACGAACCGATGTCGATGAGACGCTTGATGTTGGTCTGCACCTCGCGGCGCAGATCGCCTTCGACGGTATAGTTCTTGTCGATGAACTCCCTGAGGCGGTTAACCTCTTCCTCCGTCAGATCCCGGACGCGGGTGTCGGGATTGACCCCGGTCTGCGCGAGAATCGTCTGCGCTCGGGTCCGACCAATGCCATAGATGTAAGTCAGCGCGATGACGACCCGCTTGTCGCGGGGCAAATCAACGCCGGCAATACGTGCCACCCGTCTTCACCTCCTACCCCTGCTTCTGCTTGTGCTTGGGGTTCTCACAGATTACCATCACGCGCCCGTGACGGCGGATGATCTTGCACTTCTCGCAGATCTTCTTAACCGACGGCCGCACCTTCATGGGCCCACGCCTCCCTCACCGCTTGCGGTACGTAATCCGCCCGCGCGTCAAGTCGTAGGGTGACAACTCGACCGTCACCCGGTCACCGGGCAGGATGCGGATGAAATGCATGCGCATCTTGCCCGAGATATGGCAGAGCACCTTGTGGCCATTGTCCAGCTCCACCCGGAACATCGCGTTCGGCAACGGCTCGATGACGGTGCCTTCCATCTCAATCACGTCGTCCTTGCCCATCGGCTCAGCCCGCCTCCTTCAGCTTCGCCGCGAGGGCCGCCAGGGCCGCCCGCACTTCCGCGTCCTTGACCGTCTCGCCCCGGGCCCACTTGTCCCCCAGCCCTTCGGCGACGACGGGATGGACCACAAGGTGCCGCGGGTTTTTCCGCTTGGGGCGGGCCGTCGTTCGCTTGTCGCCGTCGACAACGAGGACGAAACCATCCTCCAGCACCCGGTACACCACATAAAGCTTGTCGCGGTCCCTGCCCGCCCGGGACGACACCACCATGCCCGGTTCCAACCGCATGCTCGAACTCCTTCACCCGGCCCGGGCCCATCCGCTAGAGCCGTGTCAAGATCTCCGCCTGCCCGGGCCGGACGACGACGGTATGCTCAAAGTGCGCCGACAGGCTGCCGTCCGCGGTGACCACCGTCCAATCGTCTTCGAGCACCCGCACCCGGTAGTCCCCGGCGTTCACCATCGGCTCGATGGCCAGGGCCATGCCCTCCTTGAGCCGCACCCCCCGGCCCGGGGGCCCGTAGTTGGGAATTTGCGGCGGCTCATGCATCGCCCGCCCGATCCCGTGGCCGACGTAGTCCCGCACCACCGAGAAACCGGCCGCCTCCACGTGGGTCTGCACGGCGTGGCCGATGTCAGACAGGCGCTTCCCCGCAACGGCCTGTTCGATACCTTTGTAAAGCGCCTCCTCGGTAACGCGCATAAGATTTTGCGCGAGCTCCGACACCGGCCCCACGGCGTACGTCCACGCCATGTCCCCGCAAAATCCGTCCACGAACGCCCCGATGTCCACCGCGACGATGTCGCCCTCGACGAGCACCCGCCGACCCGGGATGCCGTGCACCACCTCGTCGTTGACGCTGGTGCAGCAACTGGCCGGGTAACCCCGGTAACCTTTGAAGGCCGGCCGAGCACCCTCCCGGAGGAGAAACTCCTCCACCCACGCGTCAATTTCGCCCGTAGTGATGCCCGGGCGCAACCGCTCCCGCAGCATCTCATGGCACCGGGCCACCACCCGGCCTGCCCGCCGCAAGAGCGCGATTTCAGCCTCGCTTTTCAGCACGATCATCGTCCGCCGCCCGCCCCTACATCTTGGCGGCGAGCCCCCAGCGCTTCCAGGATGTCGGCCAGAACGTCAGGGATTGCCTGCTGGCCGTCAACCTCCACCAAGCTCCCTTCCCGCCGGTAGTACTCGACGACGGGATGTGTCTGGGCCATGTACACTTCCAACCGGTGCCGCGCGGTCTCCTCCGAGTCGTCAGGCCGCTGTACCAGCGGGCCGCCGCAAGCAAGGCACCGAGGGCTGCTGCCCGCGAGCTGCTCCCGGCTGTACGTCGCGCCGCACTGGGCACACACGCGGCGGCTAGAGATCCGCCGAATAGCCACCTCCTGCGGGACCTTGATGTAAATCGCGGCCCGCAAGGGCCGGCCCGCGGCCAGCAGCTTTTCGTCCAGCGCCTTCGCCTGGGGAACTGTGCGCGGAAACCCGTCCAGGACAAAGCCCTCCCGGGCATCGGCCTGCGCCAGCCGCTCCTCGACCAGAGCCACGGTCAGATGGTCCGGCACCAGTTCCCCTCGCTCCACGTATTCCTTCACTTGGCGGCCCAGATCCGTGTCCGATCGCAGGACCGCCCGGAACATGTCACCCGTCGAGATCCGCGGGATGCCCAGGCGCTTGGCCAAAAGCTCTCCCTGGGTCCCTTTGCCCGCCCCGGGTAGTCCCAGCATGACCAGCCGCACGTCATCGCCCCCGTCCGGACCGGGCCCCCTACTTGAGGAACCCCTCGTAATGACGCATCAACAGCTGCGCCTCGATCTGCTTCATCGTGTCCAACGCAACGCCCACCACGATGAGCAAGCCCGTGCCCCCGAAGTACAGGAACGACGTGGGCATCTGGGTGATGGCCGCCATCACGTACGGCATGATGGCGATAACCCCCAGGAAGAGAGCGCCCGCCAGCGTCAGTCGACTCAGCACCCGGTCCAGGTACTGGGCGGTCGGCCTACCCGGCCGCAGGCCTGGAATAAACCCACCGTACTTCTTCATGTTTTCGGCGACGTCGATGGGATTCCACGTCACCGCAGTGTAGAAGTACGTGAAAAAGATCACCAGCAGGAAGTACAGTAAATTATACCCAAGGGTCCCAATTCCTATCACCCGGTCCACAAACGGGGCGATGGAGGGGACGAACTGGGCGATCGTCAACGGGAAAAACAGCACCGACGAGGCAAAGATGACCGGGATCACGCCCGCCTGGTTGATCCGCATCGGGATGTGCGTCGTGCTGCCGCCGTACATCCGCCGCCCGACGACCCGCTTCGCGTACTGAACGGGAACGCGGCGTTCGCCCTGCTGCACCATGATGACGGCCGCGATAACCGCCAAACCCGCCACCAGGAAGAACAGCAGGCTGAACGGGTTGATGCCGCCTTCGCCCACCGCCTGCAGCAGGTTATAAGTCCCCACCGGAACGTCCGCGACGATACCGGCGAAGATGATCAGCGAAATCCCGTTGCCAAGGCCGTGCTCGGTGATCTTCTCCCCGAGCCACATCAGAAACGTCGTGCCCGCCGTGAGCGTTACCACGATGGTGAAGAACGTGAACGCGTTCGGATCCGGCAGCACGCCCCAGCTGTTGGCCAGCGCCGTGATGCCGATGGCCTGGATGACGCCAAGGACCACCGTGCCGTAGCGGGTGTACTGCTGGATAACCTTGCGCCCTTCCGGCCCTTCCTTGGCCAGCTCCTCAAGGCGCGGGATCACGATCGTCAGCAGCTGCAGGATAATGGACGCGGTGATGTACGGGTTCACGCCCATCGCGAACACGGTGAACCGTCCGAGCGCGCCGCCCGAGAAAAGGTTCAGGAAACCAAAGATGTTCCCGCCGGCGACGCCCAGTTGCTCCGCCAGCGCCGCCGCATTGACGCCTGGCACCGGCACGAACGATCCGATGCGAAACACCACGAGCAGGCCCATGGTGTAGAGCAGCTTGCGGCGCAGATCCTGGATCCGGAGCGCGTTTCGCAGCGCGTCAAGCACTCAGATCACCTCGACCGTGCCCCCGGCAGCCTGGATCTTTGCCGCCGCGGCCTTGCTGAAGGCGTGCGCCCGGACCGTGAGCGGCCGCGTCAGCTCGCCCTCTCCGAGCACCTTGATGCCGTTGTTCGCGTTCCGCACCACCCGCGATTCCACCAGAAGCTCGGGCGTCACCACCGTGCCGGGTTCAAAGCGGTTCAGAGCGTCCACGTTGATCGTCGCCGGCGCCTGCTTGAAGGGCGCATTCGTGAACCCGCGCTTGGGCAACCGGCGGGCCAGCGGAGTCTGTCCGCCTTCAAAGCCCGGTCCCTTGACCCCGCCGGAGCGAGACTTTTGACCCTTGGTGCCGCGGCCCGACGTCTTGCCCCATCCGGAGCCCGTGCCGCGGCCAAGACGCTTGGCCTCCCGGCGCGCTCCAGGGGCTGGACGCAACTCGTGCAGCTTCATCTCACACTTCCTCCACTTCGACCAGGTGCCGGACTTTGAACACCATCCCGCGCACCGTCGGGGTGTCCTCTTTCACCACCGAGTGGTTCAGGCGGCGCAGCCCCAGCGCGCGCAGCGTATCCCTCTGGTCCTGCGCGTAGCCGTTTGCGCTCTTCTTCCACGTGATCTTCAACTGCCCGGGCATCACGAGCCCTCCTAACCGACGATCTCCTCGACGGACTTGCCCCGCATGGCCGCGACCTGCTCGACCGTGCGCAGCTCCGACAGCCCCTTGAGCGTCGCCCGCACCACATTGATGGGGTTGTTGGACCCGAGCGACTTGCTCAACACGTTCTTGACTCCCGCCAGCTCCAGCACGGCGCGCACCGGGCCGCCGGCGATAACGCCCGTACCGGGCGACGCGGGCTTCAGGAACACCTGCGCCCCGCTGAAGCGGGCGGTAACCTCGTGGGGCAGCGTACCACCCACGACGGGAACCGTCTGCATCTCCTTCTTCGCCGCCTCGGTACCCTTGCGAATCGCTTCCGACACTTCACGGGCCTTGCCGACGCCGGCGCCTACGCGCCCGGCCCCGTCGCCCACGACGACCAGCGCCGCAAACCGGCGAGTGCGGCCGCCCTTGACGGTCTTGGAAACCGGGTTAATCCAGACGACCCGCTCCTCCAGCTCCGGCTGGTTGTCGCGCCTTGTCCGCTCGTTACGCATGGGCCTCCACCTCCCCTGTCAAAACTCCAGCCCCGCCTCGCGGGCGCCTTCGGCCAGGGCGCTGACGCGGCCGTGATACAGGTTGCCGCCGCGGTCAAACACCACTTTCGTGATACCCTGGCTCTTGGCGCGCTCGCCGAGCAAGCGCCCCACCTCGCGGGCGGCATCGATGTTGCCCGTCCGCTCCAGGCGCCCCCGCAACTCCGGATCCAGCGTGGAGGCGGCCACGAGGGTGTGGCCCTGCGTGTCATCGATAATCTGGGCGTACATATGCTTCAAACTGCGGTAAACCGACAAGCGGGGCCGCTCCGTCGTTCCCTGCACCTTGCGGCGCAGGCGGAGATGGCGCCGCTTGCGGCCCTCAACGCGCGTGAGCCTAGCCACGTGCCGATCCCTCCAGCGTCACTTCTTGCCCTTGCCGCCGCCCTTACCGCCAACCTTGCCGGCCTTGCCGGCCTTGCGGCGGACGACCTCATCTTCGTAGCGAATGCCCTTGCCCAGGTAAGGCTCAACCGGGCGCACACGGCGGATCCGGGCGGCCACCTCGCCGACCAGCTCCTTGTCGATGCCGCGCACAGAGATCTTTGTGGGCGCGGGCACGTCAAACTGGATCCCCGGCGGCGGCTCCATCTCCACCGGATGCGAGTAGCCCATCGCCAGGACAAGCTTTTCGCCCTGCTTGCTGGCGCGATAGCCGACGCCGC
>CALFSR010000013.1 GCA_937916565.1 uncultured Bacillota bacterium
GCGTCGGGGCCGGTCTCGCCGGTGCGCACCCGTATTGGGCCGACCGCGGCGGGGCAGGATGGCCCCGCCCTTTGGCGAAACACAGTTGGTTGGACAACCGTTCGCGCACGGACCGGACGACCAGCTGCAGTTTGTTTTTTGGAGGTGGCCATAGTGCCGGAGAGAATTGAACGAGACTCCATGGGTGAAGTGCGGGTTCCCGCGGAGGCGTACTGGGGAGCCCAGACGCAGCGGGCGGTGGACAACTTCCGCATCAGCGGCCTGCGGATGCCGCGGGAGTTCATCCGCGCTCTGGGACTGGTGAAGTGGGCGGCGGCCAAGTCCAATTTGGAGCTTGGGCTCCTGGATGAGCGCCGGGCCGGCGCCATCATGCAGGCGGCCGACGAGGTCATCGAAGGGCGCTGGGACGCGCACTTCCCGGTCGACATTTTCCAGACCGGCTCGGGCACGTCCAGCAACATGAACGCCAACGAAGTCATCAGCAACCGGGCCATTGAAATTCTGGGCGGCCAGATCGGCAGCAAGGACCCGGTGCACCCCAATGACCACGTCAACAAGGGCCAGTCCAGCAACGACGTCATCCCCACGGCGCTGCACGTGGGTGTGATGGAGGTCGTCGACCGCGAGGTCATCCCGGCTCTGGAGCGGCTGCACGCGGCGCTTGCCCGCAAGGCTGAGGAGTACTGGAATATCCTCAAGATCGGCCGCACCCATCTTGCCGACGCGACCCCCATCCGCCTAGGCCAGGAGTTTTCGGGCTACGCCCGGCAGGTTGAGCTCGGGATCCAGCGGGTCAAGGCGGCGCGCGCCGGCATGCTGGAGCTGGCTTTGGGCGGTACGGCCGTCGGCACCGGGATCAACACGCACCGGGAGTTTGCAAGCCGGGCCATCGGCCACCTGCGGGAGCGCACCGGCATCGAGTTCGTCGAGGCCAAGAACCACTTCGAGGCCCAGGGCGCCCAGGACAAGATGGTGTTCATGAGCGGCGCGCTGCGCACGGTCATGACCGGCATGATGAAGATCGCCAACGACATCCGCTGGCTCGCGTCCGGCCCTCGCTGCGGCCTTGGCGAGCTGAAGCTGCCCGACTTGCAGCCCGGTTCGTCGATTATGCCCGGTAAGGTCAACCCGGTCATCCCCGAGGTCGTCATCCAGGCCGCAGCCCAGGTGAGCGGCAATGACGTGGCGGTCAACATCGGCGGCCAGTGGGGCGTCCTGGAACTCAACACCATGCTGCCGCTCATGGGCTACAACCTCCTGCAGTCGGCCAAGCTGACGGCTGCTGCGGCCCGGGCCTTCGCCGAAAAGGCGATTGAGGGCCTCGAAGCGGACGAGCGCCGCTGCCAGGAACTCATCGAAGGCAGCCTGATGCTGGTCACGCCCTTGGCCACCAAGATCGGTTACGATCGGGCCGCGGCCATCGCCAAGATCGCCTACCAGACCGGCCGGACAATCCGGGAGGTGGCCCGGGAGCAGCAAGTGCTGCCGGAAGACGAGTTGAACCAAATTCTCGACCCGTCCAGCATGGTCGACCCCAAGGGGTGAGCCGTTGATGGAATACGCCGACCTGCGCAGCCGCATCGTCGGAGCGATCGACGAGCGCCGCCGCGCAACCGACGATCCCGTCGCCGAGAAGGCGCTGCACCGCGTCATGTCCATCGCGGTGTGGGTGGTGGACCAAAACCGCTACAAGCCGCACGTTGACGTCGCCAAGCTGCGGGAGATGGCTCTGGAAGAAATCGACATCTACCTGCACAAGATGATGGTCGACGGCATCGGCGACCGGGAGCACGTGCGCGCCGTACAGGAAGCGCGGGAACTGGTGGCCGACATCATGGCTGACCTTGTGCGGGAGGCGGCCCAGGGCGCGAAGGCGACGGCCAAGGCTGCCGACTGAGCGGCCGCAGCGGTCAAGACGCGGGACATCAAGCCCGGAACCGTGGACGTCCCGGGAGACCGAACCGGAGGGGGTTGACCGTTGATCCGCATCCTCCATCTGGCCGATCTGCACCTGGGATGGACACCCGAATTTCTCGGCGCGCGGGCGGAGGAGCGCCAAACCGAACGGGACGGCCTGTTGCGCCGCACCGTCGACTGGGTGCTCGCCGCCCGCGCCGCCGACATGGTGATCATCGCCGGCGACCTTTTTGAAACCCACCGGCCGCCCGCGTCCCTCACGGAGCAGGTCCTTTGGGATCTAGAGCGCCTCGTTCAAGGCGGCGTCCCGGTGGTAACCGTCCCCGGCAACCACGACGAGATTACCTACCCGGATTCCGTGTACCGCCAGGTAGGTCCCCGCTGGCCCGGGGTGCTCATTCGCGACCCCATGCCCGCCCACGTGGAGACGCTGCGCGTGGGCAACACCTCTGTGCACGTCTACGGCCTTGCCTACACTGGCGGCATCACCCGGACGCACCCGCCGCTGCGGGACTTCCCGCACGTGGACGCGGACGGGTTGCACATCGCCGTCCTTCACGGATCACTCAACTGGGACGCGGGCGAGCGCAGCCTGCCCCTGCTCGCGGAAGCCCTCGCCGCGGCGCGCTACGACTACATCGCCCTTGGGCACATCCACCAGCACCAGGTGCACCGGGTCGGGCCTGGCCTAGCCGTCTACCCGGGCATGATCGAAGGCAAATCCTTTTCCGATCCGGGTGTGGGTTGTTATACGCTGGTGACCTTGGGCAACGGGCCCGCCCGCGTGGAAACCGTTCCGGCGCGAGTTCGGCCGGTCCGGGTGGTGGAGCTTGACGCCACAGCGATGCTCGCCGTTGAGGACGTGGGCGAGCGCATCAAGGACCTGCAGGACCCTGACGCCATCGTTCAGGTGCGGCTGACCGGCGGCGCCCCCGGACGGCTGCCGGTCGCCGCCTGGCAAGAGCGGTTCCGCTCCGGCTTTTACCACCTGGAGATCGTGGACGACACCACGGCGCTCGACGAAGGAACCGTTGCCGCGTGGGCCGCCGAGCCCACCGTACGAGGGCAGTTCGTGCGGCGCCTGCAGGCGGCCATAGCCCAGGCCGCGGACGCCGAGGAACGCCGGCTGCTGCTCAAGGCTCTTCGCTACGGCTTGGCCGCGCTGGAGGGACAAGCCCAATGAGGACCGTCGTCTGGCGGCGGCTGGTGCTGCACGGGTTTGGCCGGTTTCAGGGATCGGTTAGCCTTGATCTTTGTCCGGGGATCAATGTCTGGGCGGCGCCCAACGAATCCGGCAAGTCGACCGTGCTCGCCGGGCTGGCGGCTGTTTTGTTCGGCTTGCCCACCGGAGGCGGCCCCGCCGACTTTGGGCGAGGACGCTGGCGCAACTGGTCCGCGCCGCCCCGGTTTGCCGGCGAGCTAGAGCTGGAGGCGGGAGGATGTCTCTACCGTATCGAGCGGGACTTCGCGAGCCACCGCGTCCACGTGGCCCAGGGAGCGCCGGGCGCGTGGCAACCGGTAATGCACGGCGAGCACAACCCCGGCGCCCGCAAGCGCAACGCCCGTTACGAGGAGTTCCTGCTGAGTAAGATCGGGATTGCCTCCCGCGAGCTATTCATGAGCACGTTTGTCCTCGGCCAGCCCCTGCCCGAACCGGACGGGTTGGATGAACGGGTCCAGCAGCTGGTTTCGGGGGCCGGCGCGGCGGCCTATCAAGAAGCTCTTAACTACCTGGTGACGGGCGTCCGGACTTTGACCAGGTTCAGCCGGGAACTGGGCGTCACCGACCGCAATGCCCAAAAGGCCGGCCGTCTCGAGGAGCTGGACGAGCGCATCGCCGCTCTCGAGCGGGAGATCGACGCGAGCCGGGCGGTCGCCGACTCCTTGGAGTCCCTCCAGTCGGAATTGCACGCCCTCGAGGGGCGGGAGGCCGAGGCCCGCCGCCGGCTCGAAGCAGCGGAAGCCGCCCTGAACGCCTGGAGCCACTGGCGGACGCTGCTGGGGCGCCGGCGGACATTGCTGGACCGTCAGGTGCAGCTGGATCATGCCCTCGAGACCGTCCGCAAGCTCGAGGCCGCGCAGGAGGAGCGGGAGCGTGCGCTTGCCGCCGGGTATCCCGAACTGGTCCGGCATGAGAAGGACGGTGCCGGGCATTCCGACGTGGGCAGCCGGCTCGTGCGCCTTCAGCAGCTGGAGGAGCGCATCCGCACCGGGCGCGAGGCGATCGCGCGAGAAATCGCCGGGGTAAAGCAGCGGGCCGCCGAACTCGCCCGGGAGTGGGCCGAGTTTCAGGCGCAAAAGGCGCGGCTTGCGGCCGTGGAGGCGGAGATGGAGGACTACCGGGTCTTTGCCGCCGCCGGCCCGACGCTGCGGGAGCGGCTCGCGTCGTACCATGCTCATCGACTGCAGCTGGAGCGGGAGCTGGACGAGGCCCGCAAGGAACTTGCCCGCTGGCGCGAGCCCCGGGAGCGGTACGCAGCCCAGCAGGCCGAGTTTGCCCGGGCCTTTGGAGATCTCGCGGCGTGGGCCGACGGGGCCGCGGACATCGTGGAGGCACAGGTCACGTTCCTTAAGCAGCGGGACGAGGCGGCAGAGCGGCTGCGGGGTGTTCAAGCGCTGCTCGAGACCGCCCGGCGGCGGTTTCGCACCCGTGTCGCGGTCGCCTGCTCGGCTGGGCTGGCCCTTGCCGGGGTGCTGGGCTACGTTGTCCACCGCAGCCTGGGATTGGGCGGCGTTCTAGGTATCTTGGCGGTCGTCTTGGCGCTCCTCGGCGTCTTCTTCCGGCGCCTGGGGACGCCCGTCCGGGAGCTGGCGGCAAAGGCGCGAGCCGCGGCCGAGGAGTTCGAGAACCTGGACACTCGGGCCGCCGCGGACCAGCGCTTGGCCGGGATGGGCCCGGCCGAGCTGGGCGCCCTGCGGCAGCGGCTCCTGGCCCGCGACGAGGCTGCCGCGGCGCTGGAGGGGATGCGGGTGGCCCTGCCCGCCGAAGATGAGGAGCGGTTGCTGCTCGCGAGGGTGCGCCGGGCGGAAGACGAACTTCGCGCCTTTTTGGCCGAGACGGAGCCGGCGCGGGCCCTGTTCGGCGACGGCATCGAAGACGCCTACCGGCGCTGGTTGCGCCTGACCCACGAGGCGGAGGGGCTTCGCGAGAGGATCTCGGCGTTTGCCGGGCGTCACACCGGGTTGGCGGGGGAGAAACCCGAGGACGTCCCGGCGGCCGTGCTTCCGGGGATCTGGGGCGTCCTGGCGGGGCTCCTCGCCGCCTCCGGCCGCACCGTCGCAACGCTCGGCGATGTGGCGGCTCACGTGACCGTCCTGCCTGAGGAGTTTTGGGAGGAGGCGCGGGCCGCCCGGGAGCGGGAGGAGCCCCTGGCTTCGGCCATCGCGGAGGCGGCTGAGCTGCGCAGCCAACTAGCCGCCGTCCTCGCTGCCGCAGGGGGCGACGCCGGCCTTGCCTTGTCCCGGTGGGAGGCATGGCGGGCCGCGCGGGAGGCTATCGAGCGCCTCAGCCGGGAAAGGGCCGGTGTGCTTGCCGCCCACGGCGCCGCGTCGGTGACCGACTTGAAGGAGCGGCTGGCCGATGTGGGCAACCAGGCGGCCGCCCTTTGGCAGCAGCTGGAGCAGTGGAGCGCGGCGCATCCGGGACTTCCCCACCCCGACGAGGCGGCGGACGGGGAGGCGCTCGAGGCGCGGTTGCGCCAGCTCCAGGAGGACCGGGACCGGTGGCGGGCGGAGGCCGACAAGGCGGCGGCGACAAGGCGCGGCTTGCTCGAGGAGCAGGCGCGGCTCGCCGGTGCGCGGGTGCGCAACATCGCCCAGGGGGAGGAAGAGCTGGCCGCCCTGCGCCGTGAGCGGTCGCGGCTGTCCCTAGAGGTGCAGGCCATGGCCCGGGCCCACCGGGAGCTGGCAGCGGCCGTGGAGGAGTACCAGGCGACGCACCGGAGCCGTCTCGCCGGCGCCGCGACCCGCTACTTTCAGCGGGCTACGGGGGTTCCCCGTCGAGTCGATCTCGACGAGTCGTTTGCCGTGACGGTTATCGAGCCCGACGGCCGGGCGTGCGCCGTCTCCCAGTTGAGCCAGGGGACCCAGGACCAGTTGTATCTTGCCCTCAGGCTAGCCGTCGCGGACTTGGTGGCCGGCGACGCGCCGCTGCCCCTGATGCTGGACGACCCGTTCGTGAACTGCGACGCGGTGCGCCTAGAGCGCATCCGCGCGGCCTTGACCGAGGTCGCGCGGGAGCGGCAAGTCGTCCTGTTTACGCACCGCAGCGATCTCGCCCAGTGGGGCCGAGCCGTCCGGGCTGTGGAAGGCGGCGGGCCGGCTGCGGGCACGGGGATTTGAGGGGAGGGGCGAGCGGCCGGTGGCGGCACAGTTGCGGTTTCTTCTGGGACGGGCGGGAAGCGGCAAGACGTTCGCCTGTTTGACGGCGATCCGGCGCGAGCTCGAGCAAGGTCCGTCCGGCCCGCCGCTGATCCTGCTCACCCCGGAGCAAGCGACCTTTCAGATGGAGCGAGCGCTGCTGGCAAGCCCGGCAGTCCCGGCGACGCACCGGGCCCACGTCTTGAGTTTCCAGCGGCTCGCGGCGCGAGTGCTCCAGGAGACGGGGCTTGGCGCACGGCCGCCCTTGGGGGAGCTTGGCAAGCGGATGGTGCTGCGCTCTCTCATCCAAAGGCACGCCGGCCGGTTGCAGCTTTTCGGCAAGGCGGCCCGCCAGCCCGGTTTTGTGGACAAGCTGGCCAACACCCTTACGGAGCTGCGGGCGTACCGTTGCCGGCCCGAAGACTTGGAGGCCCGCTGCGGGCTTCTGGCGGACTCGCCCCACAAGGTTCTCACGGCCAAGCTACTGGATCTGGCCTTTATCTACCGGGCCTTCGTCGCCTACGTGGAGGAGCGCTTCACGGATCCCGACGAGTTGCTGACCCTCGTGGCCTCCCATGTCGGCCAGAGCCGTCTCGTGCAGGGCGCTCGCGTCTGGGTAGACGGGTTCGCCGGCTTTACTCCGCAGGAATTCGCCGTGCTGCGGGCCTTATGGCGCGTTGCCGGCCGGGTCGAGGTCGCCCTCTGCCTCGAGCCCGCCGCCCAGCCGCAGCCGGGCGCGGATGTGTTTGCCCCGACCCGGGAGACGTACGAGCAACTGGTGCGCATGGCCCACGAGGACGGCATCCGTGTGGAGGAGCCGTATGTGTTCGGCGCGGAACCCGCGCCGCGGTTTTCCCGGACGCCGGCGCTGGCCCGCATCGAACGGGGGCTGTTTGGCCCGCGAGGCCAGGGCGCGCCTGCTCCGGAAGTGAACGGAGCGGTCAAGCTCGTGGCCGCGGCCGATGCGCGCGCAGAGGTGGAGTCCGCGGCCCGCGAGATCCTGCGGCTCGCCCGGGAACGGGGCTGGCGATTCCGGGATATGGCGGTGATCGTGCGCCAGCTTGAGCAATACCGGGACCTGGTGGCCGCCGTCTTCAGCAGCTACGGCATCCCGTACTTCATCGACAGTCGTCGCCCGCTGTCCCACCACCCGTTGACCGAGCTCGTGCGCTCCGCCCTGGAGACTGTGGCCGCAGGCTGGCCGACGGAAGCCGTCGTGCGCTGCCTGAAAACCGACCTCTTGCCGGTTTCCCGGGATATGGCGGATCGGCTGGAAAACTACGCACTGGCGCACGGCATCGACGGGCCGGTGTGGGCGCGGGAAGAGCCGTGGACGTACTTGCGGCGCTACACGTTGGACGCGGGCACCGTCCCGGCGGAGGCGGCGGAGCAGGAGCTGGCCGAGCTCCACACGGCCCGCGTCGTGGCCCTCGGGCCGTTGCGCCGTTTGGGGAAGAGGCTGGCGGCCGGGGCGACCGTCCGGGACATGGCGGCCGCGCTTTGGGATTTCCTCGATGAACTCCGGGTAGCCAAGACGCTGGAAGGTTGGATGGAGGCGGCCACGGGCGCCGGTCGTCCCCTTGAGGTGCAGGAGCACGCTCGCGCCTGGCAAGGGGTGCTGCAGATCTTGGACGAGCTCGTGGACGCCATGGGCGAGCAGCGCCTCTCGCTGGCCGAGTTCCGGCAAGTGGTCGAAGCGGGCCTGGAGTCGCTGCGCATCGGGCTAGTGCCCCCTGGGCTCGACCAGGTGCTCGTCGGTTCGGTTGAGCGGTCTCGCCAGCCGGACATCAAGGCAGCCTTCGTCCTCGGAGCCTGCGACGGCAGCTTCCCGCTGCCGCCGGCGGAAGACGTGATCTTCAGTGACCGGGAGAGAGAGCTGCTGGCCGAGACGCGCCTTGAGCTCTCGCCCACCAGCCGCACGCTCCTGCTCCGGGAGCAGTACCTCATGTACATCTCCCTGACCCGGGCCAGCGAGTTTTTGTGGGTCAGCTGGCCCGCGGCAGATCCGCGCGGGCGGGAGCAGGCGCCATCGTTCGTCGTCCGCCGGCTCCAGGAGCTGTTTCCAAACCTCCGCCCCGAGGCCGCGCCCGTGGAGCCCGTCGACGATTGGATGTGGCTTGAGCGCCTCGTCGACGCCGACCGGCTCGTGGCGCATCTCGCCGCGCGCCTGCGCCGCCACAGGGCCGGGGAGGACGCGGGAGACCTGTGGTGGGGGATGTACCAGTGGGTAGCCCAGGACCCGGACTTGCGGGTGCGCGCGGCGAGGCTGTTTGGAGCGCTCAACCACCACAACGCGGTGCCGGCGCTGCCGGCGTCGCTCGCCCAGGACCTCTTTGGCCGCCCGCTGCGAAGCAGCGTGACGCGCCTTGAAAGCTTCGCCGCCTGCCCGTTTCAGCATTTCGCCGCCTACGGTCTCAACTTGCGGGAGCGACCGCGCTGGCGGCTCGACCGGCTGCAGGTGGGAATCTTCCTCCATGCGGCCTTGCGGCGGTTCTCGGAAGCGCTGGAGCAGGCCGGCACGGACTGGGGCGGTCTTGACGATGACGCCGCGCTGGGCCTAGCGGATCGCTGTGTGGAGGAGCTTTTGCCCGAGCTCGGCAACGAGCTGATGATGACCTCGGCCCGGCACGCGTTTCTCGGTGAAGTGCTGCGCCGCACCGTGCGGCGGGCAGTGTGGGCTCTTACGGAGCATGCCCGACGCGGCCGCTTCCGCCCGGTGGCGGTGGAGGCCGCCTTTGGGCGCCGCGGGGCGGCTTGGGGACCGTGGGTGATCCCGCTGGACGGCGAACGAGAGCTTCACCTCTCCGGCCAGATTGACCGGATTGATGTGGCCGCCGGCGAAGCCGGCCGGGCGTGGCTGCGGGTGATTGACTACAAGAGCTCCGACAAGGAGCTGCGCCCGGGAGACGTGGTGCATGGCCTGTCGCTGCAGTTGCCCGTCTACCTTGCCGTCGCCCTGGAGCACGCCGCGACGCTCCTCCCCGCACTGGGCCTTGCGCCCGGGATGCCGGTGCGGCCGGCCGGCGCCTTGTACTTTCCGATCCGGGATCCGGTTGTGACGGAAAAAGGTCCGGTGGATGGGCGGGAGCTGGACCAATTGCTGAGGAGGCGCCTGCGCATGCGAGGGCTTTTCATCGACGACCCCGCGGCGCTGGAGCTCATGGATGACCGAGTGCGGACCGGATCGGACCTGCTCATGGTCCGGGTGAACAAGGACGGCTCCGTCAGCCGGCAGAGCAACGCGGCGTCCGAAGAGGACTTTGCAGCGCTGATGGAGTTCGCCCGGGAGCAGGCGGCTGCCCTCGCCGAGAGCGTCCTCGCCGGCGAGATCGCCGTTGCCCCGTACCGCGTCGGCAAGGTGCGGCCGTGCCGCCACTGCGTGTTCCACAGCCTATGCCAGTTTGACCCGCTCTTGGAAGGCAACGGTTACCGCAACCTGCCCGCCTTGGAGCGGACGGAGGCTTGGGAGCGAATCCATAGCGGTGTGCCCGGTAAGGCGGCTGCGGGGAAGGTCGCGGGCAGGCCGCGCGCGGGTGGGCAGCCGCCGGACATCGCCGGCCACGGTCGGCAGGAGGGGGTGGCGCCGTGAGCGGGCCGAAGTGGACGGAGGCGCAAGAGGCGGCCATTGAGGCCCGGGGCGGCCACCTGCTCGTGTCGGCCGCGGCCGGTTCCGGCAAGACCGCGGTCCTGGTGGAGCGGATCATCCGGTTGATCACCGTCGACGGCGTCGACATCGACCGGCTGCTGGTCGTCACCTTTACCGAGGCGGCGGCGGGAGAAATGCGGGACCGCATCATGCAGGCTCTGGAGGGGAGGCTCGCGGCCAATCCTCACAACGGCCACCTGATGCGGCAGCTCATGCTCTTGCCCAAGGCCAGCATTAGCACGTTGCACGCCTTTTGCCTGACCGTGCTGCGCCAGCACTTTTACCGCCTGGACCTCGATCCTGAGTTCCGGGTGATGGATGAACACGAGGCGCAGCTCCTGCGCTTGGACGTGCTTGAGGACGTACTGGAGCAGGCGTACGACCGGTCGGGGGCGGCCGGGCCCTTTACCCGGCTGGTACTCGCATACGGCGGCCAGGGCGGCGACGGCGACCTGCGCCAGCTTATGCTCGCCCTCCACGACTACGCCCGCAGCCTTCCCGAGCCCGCCCAGTGGCTGCGGCAGTGCGCTGGGGCGTACCACACGTTGGTGCCGGAGGAACTGGACGCGAGCCCTTGGGGGAGAGAACTGGCGCAGCTCGCCCGGGCGCGCCTTGCGCGCGCGGCGGCGCTGCTTCGCCAGGCGCTCGGCCTCGCGATGGGGCCTGGAGGGGCAGCCGGACACGCGGCCACCCTAGAGCAGGATGTCACCCGGGTCGAGCGACTTGAGCAGGCCGCAGCGGCGGGCCTGTCCTCCCTGGCCGCCGTCGCCCACGAAGCGGCATTTCCGCGGATGCAGGCGGCGAAAAAGGGTGAGGACGACCCGGAAGTGCGCAAGGCCGTTCAGAAGTTGCGGGAGGCGGCCAAGAAGGCCGTTGAGGACGTGGCTGGGCGGTGGCTGTCCCGGCCTTTGGCGGAGCAAGTCGCGGACGTCCGCAGGCTCGCGCCGCTCATGGACGCCTTGGTGGAACAAGTGCTCGCTCTGGACGAACAGTACGCCGCAGCAAAAAGGGAGCGGGGCGCGGTCGACTTTGCCGACCTGGAGCATCTGTGCCTGCGCCTGCTCGACGATCCGGAGACGGCGGCGGAGTTGCGCGCCCGGTTTGACGAGGTCCTCGTGGATGAAAGCCAGGACTTAAACGGGGTGCAGGAGGCGATTCTGAGCCGCATCTCTGGCGAGCCGGGCGCGGGCGGCCGTCTTTTCCTGGTCGGCGACGTGAAGCAGAGCATATACCGGTTCCGGCAGGCGGATCCTTCCTTGTTCCTGGCCCGCTACCAGCGGGCAGTTCCGTACATCCCGAGCGGCGAGCCGGCCGGGGAGCGCCGGCTGGATCTTCAGGCCAACTTCCGCAGCCGGCGATCGGTGGTGGATGGCGTCAATTTCCTTTTCCGGCAGATCATGACCCCTGCCGCGGGCGAGATGGCTTACGACGCGGCCGCCGAGCTCGTGTACCGGGCTCCCTACGGATCGGGCGGCCCCGAAGCGGCCATTGAAGTCCACCTCCTGGAGCGGGACGCGGCCTACTTGCGGGCAGCTGTACAACAGACCGCGACGGCTCAGGCTGCCGCTGCCGCGGAGACGGTTGCCACGGTGGAATTGTACGCAGATGACGGCAGGCCGGCCGCTGCCTTGCGCGAGGGTTTCGCTCCGGCGCCAGAAATGGAGGCGGCTTCTCCCGGGGAGGACGCGCCAGCCGATGGTTCAACCGCCGGCGCCGAGGAGGACTCCCTGGAGGACTTAGGCGCCCTCGAGCGGGAGGCGATCGTGGCTGCCCAGCGCATCCGGGACCTCGTGCAAGGCGGGACGCAGGTATGGGACAAGGCGGCGGGGGGCTACCGGCCCGCCCGCTACGGGGACGTGGTGGTCCTGCTGAGGGCGACGCGCCATAAGGCCAACACCGTGCTGGACGTCTTCTCCCGCCTCGGGGTGCCCGCGTATGCCGAGCTCGGCACCGGCTACTTCGCCGCCCTCGAAGTCGAAACCATGGTGGCGCTCCTGGCCGTGCTCGACAATCCCCGGCAGGACATCCCCCTCGCGGCGGTAATGCGGTCGCCCATCGGCGGCTTCAGCGCCCATGATCTTGCCCGCGTGCGCGCCGCACGGCCGGAGGGCGACTTCTACGACGCGGTGGCGGCAGGGGCCGGCGACGAAAGCCTCGGCCTGCTCGGACACCGGCTCCGGGAGTTCGTTGAGCGGCTCGATGACTGGCGCACCCGGGCGCGGCGCCAGCCCTTGTCTGAACTCGTTTGGTACCTGTTAACCGAGACCGGGTACTTCGACTACGCCGGCGCGATGCCCGGCGGTAGACAGCGTCAAGCCAACCTCAGGGCTTTGTACGAGCGGGCGCGACAGTTCGACGGCTTCGCTCGCCACGGCCTTGACCGCTTCCTGCGCTTCATCGATCGCCTAAGGGAGGGCGCCGGCGACCTGGGCACCGCGCCCGCGGTGGGCGAGAGCGACGACGTCGTGCGGGTCATGAGCGTCCACAAGAGCAAAGGCCTGGAGTTTCCCATCGTCATCGTCCTGGACATGGGGCGACGGTTCCGGCAGCGGGATCGCCATCCCCACCTCGCCTTCCAACGCGACCTGGGTCTTGGAGCGGCCGTCGTCGACGGTGAGCGCCGGCTCGCCTGGCCATCGATCGTGCACGACGCGGTGCGGGAGCGGTGCCGCCGGGAGGAACTCGCCGAAGAAATGCGCGTGCTCTACGTAGCGCTGACTCGCGCCCGCGAGCGCCTTATCCTTATCGGCTCGGGCAGCCGTCTGGATGATTTGGCCGCTGACTGGG
>CALFSR010000014.1 GCA_937916565.1 uncultured Bacillota bacterium
ACCAGCGGTGGCGGTCGGCGAACAAAAGCGCCGCGGCGACGTTGGAGTAAAACCGGTCGCCCTCGACCGGGCGGGCCAGGTCGCCATCGGCGATGGACAGAAGCGCCTTCTGGGTGCGGGCAAACGCCTCACGCACCTCCGAGAGAGGGGGAAAGTTCGCCTCGCCCGACGTTCCGAACGCGAAAATCTGGGCATACGTGTCAGGAAGGGAGACGTCCTCACCCGTTAGCTGCTTTACGATGCCGGCCTCACTGACGGCCAGATGTCCCACCTGCCAGACGATGGGAGCAAGCCCCTGCGGACGCTGGGCTGCCTCCTCGTCCGTAACATCCTTGATCGCATTCTCAAGCATGCGGGCGCCGGCTATCAGGGCGCCCTTCACCAGTTCCTGTACGTCCAATGGCGTTCCCTCCACGTGTCTATCGTTGTCGGGCCGCTCGGCTCGACACACGATTGATCAGGTTTGTCGCCGGCTTGCGAAGTCCTTGGAGGTAGTCGGCGGCTCCGGTACCTTGTCCAGGTGATCTTCCCGGCTCGGGTGTGTCGAACCCGAGTGGGACGTCGCGGGCACCGTGGACACGGAGCGCGTACCGTGTGTCTGATCCCGCACGATGTAGGCCTTGACCATAGCTTTGTGCACCGCTTGCTTTCTCACGGGGTGCGGAAAGCGTGGCTCTGCACCATAAGCGGCGTTCCGCGGCCCCGTTGTTGGGAATTCGTCCCACGTGCGGCCATCAAGCAATCGCCCAGCAGCGGTGCGTCGTAGACCTCCCCATTGCTTGAAAAAGAAGGCGACACCCGCGGCCACACTGCGGTCGCGCACGTCCCGCACCCAGTTCGGATCTAGAGGGCGTGCGCCGGGTCCAGACTCACCACCGACGATTACCCAGTCGATCCCGTCCAGACGCAGAGACGGCACCGGTCCGAGCAGCGGCTCGAGAGACAGGAACCTTACTGCGGCCGGCACTTGCCGCAGGTGATCGGCACGCCATATATACTTGTCGTTTTCGATGCTGACGCCAACCCACACGTTCCTTGGCCAAGGCAGATAGGGGGCCACATCAAGAAGGCGGGACGTCCTCTTCGTGAGGATTTGGAACGTGTGTTGGGATGCTTCGCACATAGTCGCGAACACCCGTTGAATGAATGGCAGAGGCACGTCCTCATGAAACAAGTCGCTCATCGAGTTTACGAACACCAAGTGCGGGGTCTTCCAGCGGAGCGGGATCGTGAGAAGGTCGTCATGGAGGGTCACCCGGAAACCATTACGATATCGATGGTTGCCCATGGCGTGCAGGCGCCGCGCCATGCGCTCGGCGTAGCAGTATGTGCACCCCGGGCTGACTTTATCACAGCCGGTGACGGGATTCCAGGTGGCCTGCGTCCACTCGATACGACTACGACCAGCCACAGCGACTCCCTCCCATGCGAGCCGACGTAGGCTTGCGAACATATATGCGGGATGACGCGGCCGAGGTCCTTCTCGCAACTCGCCTGAACTCGCCAACGAGTCGCTCCTACGTCGACAAAAGAATATGGTAAATTGAGTGTAAGGGGCGTTCTGAGTTCGCTCGCCCGACTAGCAAGTCAGCATCACCGCCTGGGAGGGTTGTCGCATGGCGTGGCAAGTGGCGGTCAATGTGCTGGTGTTTGCTTTGCTGCTGGCCGGACTGTTTCGGATGCAACGCCGAGGAGCGTCCTTTGGCGCCCGCGTCTTCACCGGTTTGGCGCTGGGCATCGTTTACGGCTGGGTGCTGCTCTGGATCTACGGTCCCGGAAGCGTGATCAACGGCTCCATCGACTGGTTTAACCTGGTGGGCAACGGCTACGTTCGCCTGCTTCAGATGCTCATCATCCCGCTCGTATTTGTTTCCATCGTAACGGCGTTCACGAAGATGGAGCTCAGGGACAACGTGGCGAAAGTCGGAGGGCTCATCCTGCTGGTGCTCCTGGGGACGACGGCCATCGCCGCCCTCGTCGGGATCGGCGCGACCGCCGTGTTTGGGCTCGACGCGGGGCAGATCGTGGCCGGCGAGCGGGAGATGGCCCGCATGGCGGGCCTGGAAACCACGTACGCGACGACGCTGGAAGGGCGCACGCTGCCGCAGCAGCTGCTGGAGCTTTTGCCGACCAACGTCTTCCAGGACTTCACCGGCGCCCGGCGCTCCTCGACCATCGCCGTCGTCATCTTTGCGGCCTTCGTGGGCATGGCGTACTTGTCGCTCCTGCGCCGGGATGAGGCGACGGCGGCCACCTTCCGCCGGGCGATGGACGCCCTGCACGGCATTGTCATGGGCATCGTCCGCATCGTGGTCCGCCTGACGCCCTACGGCGTGATGGCCATCATGACGCGGGTGGCGGCGACCAGCGACTATGAGTCCATCGTGCAGCTGGGCAAGTTCGTAGTCGCCTCGTACGTCGCGCTCGCGGTGATGTTTGGCATTCACCTGCTGCTGCTCGCGCTGGCGGGGCTCAATCCCGTGCAGTACGTGCGCAAGGCGGCGCCGGTTTTGGCCTTTGCCTTTACATCCCGCTCCAGCGCGGCTACGCTGCCCCTCAACGTGGAAACCCAGGAGCGGGAGCTGGGTGTGCCCGTGGGAACGGCCAACCTGGCGGGGTCGCTGGGGCTTTCCATCGGGCAAAACGGCTGCGCCGGCATATACCCGGCCATGCTGGCCATGATGGCCGCCCCGACGGTCGGGATCGATCCGTTCACGCCGGGCTACATCTTCACCGTGGTTGCCGTGGTGACGTTCAGCTCGTTCGGCATCGCCAGCGTGGGCGGGGGAGCGACCTTTGCGGCGCTTTTGGTGTTGTCGCTCCTTAACTTGCCGGTGGGGCTGGCGGGGCTGCTGATCTCGGTCGAGCCGCTCATCGACATGGGGCGGACGGCGCTCAACGTGAGCGACAGCATGCTGGCGGGCGTGCTTACGAGCCGCCTGCAGGCGGATCTGAACGTGGGGACGTATGCGGCTGCGCCGCGCCAGGCGGGTGCGTGAGCATTGCCTGAAGGCGGCCGGTGCGGACGAGGTGGCGCACCTCCGCGACTTGCCCGACGAAGCGCCCGTCGACAAAAACCTGCGGCACGCTGCGGAGGCCCGACAGCAACGCGAGGGCTTCGCGGCTGTCTGGAATCCGGCTGATGTCGACCTCCCGGTACGGGATTCCCGCCTCGTCCAGGAGGTTTTTGACCGCGCCGCAGTCCAGGCAGTTGGGCACCGTGTAGACCGTCACGGAGGGCATGGGCATCACCGGTTCCATCATACCAGACTACGTCCCGGTCATGCCCGGATGGTCACCCTCCGCCGGTGCCAGCCTGACGCCCCGTCGGGCAAAGGCGGGGCGAGGACGTCCGTTTGCACCTCACCGAGGCCGTCGATGGCCCTCACGACCAGTTCGGCGGTGCCGGCGGCCTCGGGCCGCCACGGCGCCGCCCACAGCCGCCATGCGTACGGGCCGAGCGGTTCCTTGACCGCCCTTACCGGCGCCCACGTCTGCCCGCCGTCCACCGACAGCTCCACCGCCTGGATTCCCCGATCCCCGGCAAAGGCGACGCCGCCGACGACCACCGTCTGCCCGGCCCGCAGCTGCGCCGCGGTCGGGATGTCGATGCGGGACCACGTCTTGATGACGGCGGTATCGCTCCAGCCCCGGCGGGCCCAGTAGCCTTTGTAGTCGTAGTCCACGACCCGCAGCCGCCGAATCCACTTGACGTTTTTCATCCCATAAATGCCCGGCACGATCAGGCGCGCCGGAAACCCGTGCTGCGGTTGAAGCGGCTCGCCGTTCATCTCGTAGACGAGCAGCGTGTCCGGGTGCATCGCCTTTTCGATCGGGATGCTGTCGGTGTAGTTGTCGTACGCTTCCATGACGAGGTCGACGGCCCCGGGCTTGACGCCGGCCTCCTGCAGCAGGTCTCGCACCCGCACGCCCCGCCAGATCGCGTTGCCCGCCAGCGGCCCGCCCACCTCGTTGCTGACGCACGTGAGCGTGACGAACGATTCGACGCTGTCCGGCGAGCGGATGAGCTGCTGGTAGTCGAGGGTCAGGGGACGCTCCACGTGCCCGCCGATTTCAAGTTTCCATTGGCGGTAGTCGATGCGCGGGTCAAACAGGTTGATGGAGATGGTGTAAAACTGGCCGACGGGCGTGACTTCCCGAGACATGCCCGGCTGCTCCCAGATGGATGTCGCGCCTTGCGCCAGCGCCCGCTGGAAACCGGATGCCGCCAACCCCAGCACCGGCGCTGCGCCGAGGGCCGCCCCGGCCCCGAGGGCGAGCCGAGCCCCGCGCTCCAAAAATGCCCGGCGTGTCATCGCGCCTGCCATGCCCGTGACGCCCCTTTCAACCGCAGGCGGCGGCTTTCGCCCCGCCGGCTGAGCAAGACTGCAAGTCCGTAGCCGGCTGCCGGCAGCGCGGCCCCGGGCCAGAGGGCGGCCGACGACACGGCCGCCCAGCCGCCGGGCGCGAGCACCGGCGCCGCCAGCCAGAGCGCCGCCTGCACCAGGAGGCCTAGGCCCGCGCCAGCGAGCAGCGCCCAGACAACGTTGGACCTGTTGGTCACGGCGGCGACCGCATGGGCAAGACCGCCCGCCACCGCCGCCCACACTACCAGCATAAGGACGAATGCGACCCACTGTGCCGCTGAACCAAGCCAGCGCACCGCCAGGGCGAACACGTCCATGGGCACGACGGCAAACAGCTGTTGCGCCAATGCCTCCGGCGGAAACGGCAAGCCCGTGGGGGCGGTGAGCCAGCCAAACCGGGCAGCGGCCTCGCCCAGCGTGGCGACCGCCCCGGCCAAGAGGAGCCGGCCTAGCCAGGCTCGCCCGGCGGATGCCCGGCTGGGCCGGAAACCGCCCCGGTATGTGGGGCTGCTGCGCCAGTGGATGCGAGCCAAAGGCGCCCTCCTTACGGTTCCGTCGTGTCGCCTCAAGGGTTCCATGCTCCCTGCCCGAGTCCTCTAAACCCTCGGCAACTTTCTCCGCACATCAGGACAAGTCGTGCGAGGAGGAGAAAAAGTTCGCACTTCTTCGCGGTGGCTTTCCGCCGCCGTGTGGCAGCAGGGGGCCGGACGGTGCTGTCGAAATTATGGGCCAGCACCGTTGAGTGGAATGGAAGACCGAAATGCGGAACAACTTCCGCGGGCCGGTCTGCGCACGGGGGCTGGATGTTGATGACGGAGCGTAACAACTCGGTCGCGCGGGCGGTCATGATCATGAACGCCTTTCTCGAGTCAGGGCGCGATCCGGAACTGGGCATTACGGAGCTGAGCCAGCGCACCGGATTGGCCAAGAGCGTGGTGTCGCGGGTGCTGGTGCCCCTCGTCGCGGGCGGATACGTGGAGCGGGACGCCCGTACGCGCCGCTACCGGGTCGGCTTGCGGGCGTTTGAGCTGGGCCTGCGCTACCTGGGCCGTACGGGAGCGCCCCAATCGGCCCTCGTGATGCTGGACGAGCTGGCCCGGGAGACGGGATACACCACGTACTTGGGCGTGCTGGACGGCCCCGAGTGCGTCGTCTTGGCGGCCGAGGAAGGGCGGGAGCGGATCCGCGTCGTGGTTTCTCCGGGCGAGCGCATGCCCGCGCACGGCACGGCCATGGGCAAGGCGATCATGGCGCACCTGGACGGCCCGCAGCGGGAGGCGCTCTTGACGGCGAGCGAGACAAGGAGCTTCGACGGGGAGCCGTGGCGCATCATGGACCCGGACGCGCTGCGGCACGATCTGGAGGAAACCCGGGTGCGGGGCTACGCCTTGGCGGTCGGCGACGGATACCCGGGGGTGTGGTCGGTGGGGGCCGTGATCCCCTTGAGCGGCCAGCGCCCGATGGCGGTGAGCCTGGATGTGCCCGCCTACGCCGTGGAGGAGGAGAAGCTGCACGATCTGGGCCGTATGCTGCTGGCGAAGGCGGCCCGGTTTTCGGTAATGCCATAGAGCGCACGGATGTGCTGCACACTTACGCCGTAAAGGAGGACTGAGCGATGGCGCCGGCGGCAAGCGGGTTCGACATGGAGCGAGTGGAGCAGGAGACCCAGCGGATCGGGAGGGAGCTGTTTGACCGGGTCAAGCACGAATCCGGGGCGTTTTTCCGGTCCGAGCGCTGGACCGGGCAGCTCCTGGAGTGGTCCATGCGCCACAGCGACACGCGTCTGCAGCTGTTCCGGTTCGTGGACGTGCTGCCGACCTTGCACGACCCCGAGGACGTGGTGCGGCACCTGCGGGAGTATTTCGAAGGCAAGCCGGACCCCTTCGGCGGCATGCTCAAGGTGGGCCTGGGCGTGGCCGGCATGGGGCGCATGGGCGCGGCCATGACCGCGGGCACGCTGCGCAAAGGCGTCGAGCAGGTGGCCCGGTCCTTCATCGCCGGCACCAACACCGACGAGGTGCTCAAGGCCGTGGAGCAGTTCCACCGCCAGGGGCAAGGTTTCACCGTGGACGTACTGGGCGAGGCGACCTTAAGCGAGGCCGAGGCGGAAGTATACCGCCGGCGGTACTTGGAGCTGCTGGAGGCGTTGACGGCCCAGGCGCCCCGCTGGCCCAAGGTGGATCAGGTGGACACCGCCCCGTGGGGTCCCATGCCCCGCGTCAACGTGTCGGTGAAGCTGTCGTCGCTCTACTCTCAGCTCGACCCCATCGACCCGGAGACGAGCACCCGGGAAGTCATCGCCCGCCTGCGCCCCATCGTGCGGCTGGCGAAAGAGCGGGGCGCCCACATCCACATCGACATGGAGGACTACAAGGTCAAGGACTTGACCTTCCACATCTTCCAAACGCTGTGCGATGACCCGGAGTTCAAGGACTACCGGTGGCTGGGCATCGTGCTGCAGGCGTACCTGAAGGACTCCGAGGCCGACGCCCGGCGGCTCATCGAATGGGCGCGGCGGCGGGGGACGCCCGTGACCGTGCGGCTCGTCAAGGGAGCCTACTGGGACTTTGAAACCGTCCACGCGCGCCTCGAAGGCTGGCCGGTGCCGGTGTACGAGCGGAAGTGGGAGAGCGACGCGAGCTTCGAGCGGATCACCCGGCTCTTCCTTGAAAACCACGACGCCGTCGACCTCGCGGTGGCGAGCCACAACATCCGCTCCATCGCCCACGCCATGGCGGTCAGCAAGGAGCTCGGGCTGCCGCCCCGCACCATGGAGTTCCAGGTGCTCTACGGCATGGCGACGCCGCTGCGCCGGGCCTTGACCGAGATGGGCGAGCGGGTGCGGGTGTACACGCCCTACGGGGAGCTCATCCCCGGCATGGCGTACCTGGTGCGGCGCCTCCTGGAAAACACGTCCCAAGAGTCGTTCCTGCGCCAAGGATTCGCGGAAGGGGAGTCGCCCGAGACGCTGTTGCGCAGTCCCGAGGAGGTCGGCCGGGAGGCGGCATCGCCGGCAGCGCTTGCTCCTGAGACGGCGCCTTTGGCCACGGTCGCCGCACCCGGCGGGGCGCCCGGCGCCGACCCGTTGGCGGGGCCGGGCATGGCCTACGGCGGCTGGGGATCGGGCCCCGAGTTTGGGCTGCCGCCGTACCGCAACGAACCTCACACGGACTTTTCCCGGGCTGACGCCCGCCGGCGCATGGAGGAAGCTTTCGCCCGGGTGCGCGAGACTTTGGGCCGGCGCCACCCGCTTCTCATCGGCGACGATGAAGTGGAGACCGCCGATGCCATCGTGTCGGTGAACCCTTCCAAGCCGTCGGAGGTCGTCGGCTACGCCGCCCGCGCCCGGGCCGAGCACGTGGAGCGGGCCGTCCAGGTGGCCAATAAGGCGTTTCCCGCCTGGCGCGACACCCCGGCCGAGCGGCGGGTCGAGATCATGCGCCGGGCCGCGCAGATCATGCGGGAGCGCCGCTACGAGCTGGCCGCCCTCGTGTCCCTGGAAAACGGCAAGCCGTGGCGGGAGGCCGACGGCGACGTCACCGAAGCCATCGACTTTATCGAGTACTACTCCCGCCAGGCGCTGCGCCTGGGCCGTCCCATCCGCATGGCGGACCTCGCGGGCGAGATCAACCATTACATGTACGAACCCAAGGGCGTGGCGGCCATCATCGCCCCGTGGAACTTCCCCCTGGCCATCCTGACCGGGATGTCCTCCGCGGCGCTCTTGACCGGCAACGCGGTCATCCTCAAGCCCGCGGAGCAGACGCCCGTCATCGCGGCCGAGCTGGCCCGAATTTACCGGGAGGCGGGCGTGCCGGCGGGCGTCGTGAGCTACTTGCCCGGCTACGGCGAGGAGGCGGGAGCGCCCCTGGTTTCCCACCCGGGCGTGCACATCGTTGCGTTCACGGGCTCCCGTTCGGTGGGCCTGCACATCCTGCAGCAGGCCGCCGTTCTCGGGCCGGGGCAGCGGCACATCAAGCAGGTCATTACCGAGATGGGCGGCAAAAACGCCATCATCGTCGACGACGACGCGGACCTGGACGAGGCCGTGGCCGGCGTCGTCGCCTCGGCGTTTGGCTACGCGGGGCAGAAATGCTCGGCGGCTTCGAGGGCCATCGTGCTGGAGCGCATCTACGACGCGTTCTTGGAGCGGCTCGTGGAAGCTTCGCGGAGCCTCATCATCGGCCCTGCGTGGGAACCGCTCACGTATGTCGGGCCGGTCATCGAGGAAGAGGCCCGGAAGCGCATCCTCAATTACATCGAAAAGGGCCATGGGGAGGGCCGGCCGGTGCTCATTCACGAGCCTCCGTCCCGGGCCAAGGAGCTAGGCGGCTACTACGTGCCGGTGGCCATCTTCGCGGACGTGCCGCCCACGGCGGTGCTGGCGTGCGAGGAAATCTTCGGGCCGGTGCTTTCGGTCATCCGGGCCAAGGACTTTGACGAGGCGCTCCACATCGCCAACGACATCGACTACAAGCTCACCGGCGGCATCTTTTCCCGCAGCCCCGCCCGCATCCAGCGGGCCCGCCAGGAGTTCCGCGTGGGCAACTTCTACATCAACCGCACCATCACCGGCTCGCTCGTAGGCCGGCAGCCCTTCGGCGGGCTCGGCTTGTCGGGCACAGGCTTTCAGGCCGGCGGCCCGGATTATCTCAAGCAGTACGTCGACACGCGCGTCGTGACGGAAAACACCCTCCTGCGCGGGTTCGCCGACGATGCCGCGGGCGGCAAGAGCTGACCCGGCGTCTGCTGCAACCAACGCTTCCCCAGCGGACCCCCATCCGCACGGCAGGGCCGGCGCCCCGATCCCCCATCGTGGGCTGCCGGCCCTGCCCCCTTTCCGGCTGGCTGCTCGGATACGCCCGGGCAACGGTTCGGACACGCTCGAGCCGGAGGCTGGGACCCTCTCCGGCCGACGGTTAGGACCCGCTCCAGCCCCAGGCTATGACACGCTCGCCCGCATGGCCGGGCCCGGCTCGTCGCCGGACCACGGCACATGGTCGTCGCCGGTTTCCTCCCGCAAGTTGTGGCGCTCCCGCTCGGCCAAGTCGCCCACGTACATGTACCGGCCAAAGGACTTGACGAACTGGAAGTCGTCGTTGCCGCTGGTGCCGCGGTAGGCGCTCTCCATGTTGCCGATCTGGCTGTCGAAATAGTCGGCGGAGGCGAGGATGACGCCCTCGAGGGTGAGGGGCTCCCGCAGCGTGTCCCATTCCCTCTTGCCCTGGTGGCCCAGGATGAGCTCGTCCACCCGCTCGGCGAGGTCCGTGGGGACTCCGAGTTCCGCCGCGGCCGCCCGCAGCATGTCGCGGCCGAGCAGGATGTGGCCGAACCGCTGGCCGCGGTCGGTGTAGTAGACGTCGCCCGTGATGGGGTGAAACGCCATTTCCTCCAGCTTCCCGACGTCGTGGAAGCACGCGGCGAAAAGCAGCGTTTCATACCCAAGCGGCGTCACCAGGTCGGGGTACATCTCCTTGGCCGCCTGGCGGCACAGCTGCATGACGTGGTAGGTGTGGCGCACGAGGCCCCCGGGGTAATTGTGGTGGTTGGACTTGGCGGCAGGCCAAAGGGCAAACCGTTCCCGGAACTCGGGGTTGCCCAGGAAGTGCCCGGCCCAAGCCCGCAGGTGCGGGTTCGTGAGCTCGGAGGCCAGAAGCCGATCGATGGCTTCCAGGTGTTTCCAGGCAAAACCGGGCACGGCGGGCCGCTCGACCAGCTCCTCAAGGGGTACGTCGCCCCGGCGGATGTTGCCCCACTGCACGTCGATCTTGGGCTGGGACTGAAACTCGCCGCGGATGCCTTGCAGCCTGGCCACGTCGCCGACTTTGGGGCCCTTTTGGTTGATGTCGTAGTTCCAGACGTAGGCGTGGATGACGCCGGTGCGGTCACCAAGCAGCAGGCGGAGGAAGTAGCGGCCTTCGCTGCCCCGCACCTCGCATTCGCGCACGAGGAACTGTCCGGATACTTGCGTGTTGACGGGCAGCGCCAAAATCTCCCGCACCGTCATGCGGCCGTTGTCCGCCATTGGGTCGACCCCCATCCTGCTGCACAAGGCGCCCGGCGGGCGCCCGCGGCTCATCCCTATGGTAACCTGCCCCGGCGTGCACGGCAACCGCAGGCGGTAGGTATACAGCAGCGTTCGGCAGGACAGTTGCCAAATCTTGTCGAATCGCGCCGATCAATCCCGCGCCCGCCACGAGAGCGACGGCCATCCCGGTGCTTGGCGGACGGCGCAGGAACAACCTTGGAGGGAGGCGAGCGACCGATGGATCAGCAACGGTACTCGCGACGGACGCTGATCAAGAAGGCCGGCGCCGCTGTAGCGGGTGCGAGCGTGTTGTCGGCGCTGCCCCACATCTGGGTCAAAGCCCAGGCGCGGCCGCTGCAGGTAGCGGTGTACGGCGGCATTTTCAAGGAAGTTTTGGACGAGGTTTTGTTTGCCCCGTTCCGGCGGGATACCGGCATCGCGGTGGAATCGCGGCCGGCGCCGACGGGCCCGGAAATGTACGCGCAGGTGCGGGGCGCGGTGGAGCAGGGGCAGGCGCCGGTAGACGTCGTCATGCTCGCCTCCAGCTGGGCTATCCGCGGCATGCGCGAAGGGTACTGGCACGCCTTTAACGAGCGCAACGTGCCCAACGTGGCCAACGTGCCCGACGAGCTGCGGCGCTACAGCGGCGAGGGGCTTGTGTCGGTGGCCGCCTTGGCGTGGTACATCAACCTGGTGTACAATACCCGCTTCGTGAGCCGCCCGCCCACCAGCTGGAGCGACCTGTGGAACCCGGTCTACAGCGGCCAGCTGGGGCTGCTCGCCCACGCCAACAACAGCTTCCTGCTGGAGATTACGGCCCATACGTTCTTTGGCGGGCCCCAAATCCTGCAGACGCAGGACGGGATCATGGAGGTCATGCGCAAGCTGGCCGAAGTGCGGCCGCACGTGCGCATGTGGTACTTGAGCGAGGCCACGTTCCAGCAGGCCCTCGTCAGCGGCGAAGTGCCCATCGGCCAGCTCTACAACGACGTCACCCAAGTCCTGGTGGACGAAGGGTTGCCCGTGCGCTCCATCTTCCCGTCGGAGGGTCCGGTGGTAGACCGCGGCGAGTGGGTCATCCTGCGCACCTCGGGCCGCAAGGAGGAGGCGGAAGCCTTCGTCAACTACTCGCTCCGGCCCGACGTACAGCAGCGGGTTACCACCAACCTGTACACGATCCCGACCATCCGCTCGGAGCTTGTCACGGTTCCGGCCGACATCCGCGAGCGGGTTATCGGCCCCGGCGCGGAAGGCTCCATCGTGCCCCAGTACCACATCTACCTGGACTGGGAGGATTGGATCAACGAGCGCTGGCAGGAACTCATCGTCACCGACGTGCCGGCGTGACCGGTCAAGGCGGCGCACGGCCGGGACGGCGGGCGGCGCACGGCCGGGACGGCGGGCAGCGCATGTTCCCGGCCGGCGTGGCAAGCGTCGCGTCGCGTGAAACCAGCGCCACAAGCAGCATTGGCCAAACCGAGCAAAGGGGCGGGCAGGCAGCAAGCCCGCCCCTTTTGTTGACGGTGGTCCGGGGAGGGCAAGTTCGGCGTGAGCCGGGTCGATTTGGTGCAGGTGACCAAGACGTATCCAGGCGGCGTCAAGGCCGTGGACGGCGTGTCGCTCACGGTGGAGGCGGGGGAGTTCATGACCTTGCTTGGCCCGAGCGGCTGCGGCAAGACGACCAGCCTGCGCATGATCGCGGGCTTTGAGCAGCCCGACTCGGGGCAGGTGCTCATCGGCGGCAAAGACGTGACCCGGGTACCCCCCTACGAACGGGACACGGGCATGGTGTTCCAGTCGCTGGCCTTGTTTCCCCACATGAGCGTCCTGGATAACGTCATGTACGGCCTGCGCATGCGGCGCGTGCCGCGCCCGGAAGCCGAAGCCCGGGCCAAGGAGATGCTGGCCCTGGTGCAGCTGGCCGGTTATGAACAGCGCCGGCCGCACCAGCTCTCCGGCGGCCAGCGCCAGCGGGTGGCCTTTGCCCGCGCGCTGGCCGTCAACCCGTCCATCTTCCTTTTGGACGAACCGTTCGCCGCCCTGGACGCGAAGCTCCGGGACGAGCTGCAGGTGGAGCTGAGGCGGCTCCAGCAGCGGCTGCGCATTACGACCGTCTTTGTCACCCACAACCAGCGGGAAGCGATGACGTTGAGCGACCGCGTCGCGGTCATGCGGGACGGGCGCGTGGAGCAGGTGGGTACGCCGCAGGAAGTGTACGAGGAGCCGGCGACCGTGTTTGTGGCGGGGTTTGTGGGGATGACCAACCTGTTTAAGGGCCACGTCGTCGCGCAAGACGGGGGCTTCGTCCGGGTGCGGACCGCGGAAGGCTTCGAGATCGCCGGCCGGCCGCCTCGGACCAACGGTGCGCCGCCGCAGGCGCTCGCCCCGGGTCAGCCGGTGACGGTTTCCGTGCGGCCCGAAGCTTTGCGGTTGGTCCAAGCCGGGGCCGCCGGCGCGGTGGGCGAGGCTGGCGCGGTGGGCGAGGCCGGTACCCCCACGGCGCGGGAAAGCGGCGAAGCCGCAGGCGAAAGCAATGGCACGGGCGGCATTCCCGTCCGTGTCGACATGGTGCGCTTCGTCGGCGAGCTGGTCGAGTACCAT
The DNA here is from genome assembly GCA_937916565.1 of uncultured Bacillota bacterium. GTDB lineage: Bacteria > Bacillota > Limnochordia > Limnochordales > ZCTH02-B6 > ZCTH02-B6. Next base: position 12,997 of record CALFSR010000014.1, read on the forward strand.
CTTTTCACGCCGGGCGGCCAGGAGATTCTCTGCACGTACCAGCGGGGGCAGGCGGCGCCTGCCGTGGGGCAGGGGGCCCAGGCCCTCGTACGGGTCGAGCCGGGGGAGGCGCGGGTGCTGTGGCAATGAGGGGCGGTTTCCCCGCGCAAGGCGCCGGCGGGCGGCTGGCCAGGGCGCTGCTGGTGTTTCCCGTCGGCATGCTCGTCGTCTTTTTCGTCGTTCCGCTCATCATGATGTTCGTGGTGAGTTTTTACCGCAACTTGCCGGGGGCGGGCTGGGAGCCGGCGTTTACGCTGGAAAACTACGTACGGGCTTTCTCCCGGGGGCTCTACCGGGACCGGCTCGTCTACACCCTCGAGATCTCGGCGCTCAACGCCGTGTTGTGCCTGCTCATCGGCTACCCGTTTACGTACTACCTCGTCCGGCTCGCGTCGCCTTTTTGGCGCAAGGTGGGGCTGACGCTCTCCATCAGCACGCTGTGGCTGACCTATGTGGTGCGCTCGTACGCCTGGTCGGTGCTGCTTTCGGCCACGAGCGGCGTCGGGCAGCTCCTCATGTGGCTTGGGCTCGTCGACCGGCCGACGGGGTATACGCCGGGGCCCGTCGCTACCGTGGTGGGGCTTGTCTACGTCTTCCTTCCGTTTATGATCCTGTCGCTTTACGGTTCGCTGCGGGCCATCGACCCGTCCATGGAGGAGGCGTCCATGAACTTGGGCGCCCGGCCGTGGCGCACGTTTCTCCACGTGGTGTTGCCGCTGTCGCTGCCGGGAGCGGCCGCCGGGGCCGTGATGGTGTTTCTCTTGACGATGGGCAACTACGTGGTGCCCAGCATCCTCGGCCAGCCGGCCCAGTGGACGATGCCGGTCATCATCACCAACCAGGTGATGAACGAGTCCAACGTGCCCTTTGGCGCGGCCATGTCGGTCATTCTCCTGGCCGTGCTGGGCCTGCTCGCCTACGCTACGGGGCGCCTCGTGGGCAAGGCGAGGGTCAACCCGTACGCGGGCAGCCGGGTTGCCCAAGGGGGTGAGGGGGCGTGAGCGGCCGCGGGCTCCGTTACCGGGATCCGGTCGTGTGGTCGGTGCGGGCTGCGTTTTGGATCGTGCTGGCCTTCCTGGGCGTGCCGCTTCTCATCCTGGCCGCCGTGTCGTTTCATCCGGGACGGTTCATGACGTTCCCGCCGCAAGGCTTTAGCCTGCGCTGGTACGAAACGTTGTTTACGAACTCGCAGTGGACGGACGCCATCCGCAACAGCCTGGTGGTGGCCTTTGCGTCGGCCCTGTTGGCTACGGCCATGGCGCTCATCCTGGCCCTGGTACTGGATCGCTACCCGGTGCGGTTCGGCGCCGTGTTCCGGCAGCTGGGCATGCTGCCCCTGTTCCTGCCGCCGGTCATCATGGGCGTGGCGTACGTCTCGTTCTTTTACGCCATCGGTTTCTCCGGCCGTATCGAGAACCTCATCATCGCCCACGCGGTGTTCAACGCGCCGTTCCCGCTCATGCTCATCTCGGCGGGCCTCGGAAAGGTGGGCAAGGAGCTCGAGGAGTCGGCCATGAACTTGGGGGCCCGGCCGGGGGTCGTCCTCCGCACCGTGACGTTGCCCCTCATCCGGGCGGACGTGTTTGCCGGGGCGCTTTTGGCGTTTATCTTGTCGCTCAACGAGTACATCGTCGCGTTCCTCGTCGCCGGTTTCACCGTCGTCACGCTGCCCATCGAGCTGTTTGCATCCTTGCGCTACTCATACTCCCCGGTCATCGCCGCGGCGTCGGTCGTATTCATCCTCGGCACGGCCGTGCTGGTCGCCGTCGCGGACCGGATGGCGGGCGGCCTGTGGGATTGACGCCATCGAAAGCCGCGCGCTCGGGGCGAAGGAGCGCGCAACTTGCAGAAGGAGAGGTTGGAGATGCCCAAGTACCGGCCGCAAAGCGCGATGGAAGTGCCGCGCTTTGCGGGCATTCGTACGTTTATGCGCCTGCCCCACGTGCGGGACTTGGCCGACGTCGACGTGGCCATCGTCGGCGTGCCCTTTGACACCGGCGCGAGCTACCGGGTCGGGGCTCGCTTCGGCCCGGAGGCGATCCGGCGGGGAAGCACCCTCCTGCGCCCCTACAATCCCGCCCAGCGGGTTGACATCTTTGAGTGGCTGTCGGTGGTGGACTACGGCGACGTGCCGGTGGTGCCCGGTTTCATCGAGCCGTCGTACGAAACCATCCAGCGGGGGCTCGCGCCGCTGGTGGAAGCGGGCGTCGTGCCCGTCTGCCTGGGCGGCGACCACTCGATCACCTTGGCCGAGCTGCGGGCGCTGCACCGCCGTTGGGGTCCGCTCGGGATCATCCAGGTGGACTCCCACGGCGACACGTGGGACAACTACTGGGGCCAGCGCTACACCCACGGGACGGTGTTCCGGCGGGCCGTGGAGGAAGGCCTGCTGGATACGGCGCGGGTCGTGCAGATCGGCCTGCGGGGGCCGCTATACGGCGAAAGCGACTTGGAGGACGGCCGGGCCCTTGGTTTTGAGCTGATCCCCATGGATGAGGTGCGCCGGATAGGTCTCGCGGAGACGATCGCCCGCGCCCGGGCGCGGGCGGGGGAGGGGCCCGTGTTCCTCTCCTTTGACATCGACGGCGTGGACCCCGCGTTTGCGCCCGGCACCGGCACGCCGGAGGTGGGCGGGTTTACGAGCTTTGAGGCGCTCAGCCTCGTGCGGGGACTCGCCGGCGTCAACCTGGTCGGCGCCGACGTCGTGGAGGTGCTGCCCGCCTTTGACGTCGCCGAGGTCACGGCCATGCTGGCCGCCAACGTCGCCTACGAGATCTTGTCCTTGCTCGCCTTGCAGAAACGCGGGTGACGGTTGCCGGGGCGATGGGCGTTGGCCAGGCAAGACGGAACACGGCGGCCCGGGTTTCCCAAGAAACCCGGGCCGTTCGGTTTCAAGAGATGACGGGCTAGCGCTTGCCGGCGAGCCCGGCGAGGATTTCGCCCACCTTGTCGAGGGTCTCGTCCTTTTTGCAGAAGGCGAAGCGCAGCACGGGGATGCGCCCGGGCGCGGGGGCCTCCTTCGTCTCGTAAAAGCTCGAGCCGGGCACGGCCGCGATTCCGACCCGCCGGATGAGCTCCCGGGCCGCGTCGGTGTCGCTGAGGCCGGCGAGCATGGGCGCTTGCGCCATGACGTAGTACGCGCCCTCCGGCGTGCGGCACTCAAACCCCGCCTGCCGCAGCAGGTTCACGAACCGGTCCCGCTTGACCTGGTACGCGGCGGCGAGGTCGGTGTAGTAGCTGTCGGGCAACGTGTCGAGGGCCTCGGCTGCGGCCACCTGAAGGGGGCTTGGCGCGCCCACCGTGAGGAAGTCGTGCACCTTGCGCACCGCGTTTGACAGCTCCGGCGGAGCGATGACGTAGCCGATGCGCCACCCCGTAATGGCCAGTGTCTTGGAGAGGCCGCCTACGCTGATGGTACGCTCGCGCATCCCCGGCAGGGTGGCCGGCGGGATGTGGCGCCGGCCGTAGTAGATGAAATGCTCGTAAATCTCATCCGTGATCAGGATGAGGTCGTGCTCGAGGCAGACCCGCCGCACGGCCTCGACCTCTTCTTGCGACAGCACGTGGCCGGTGGGGTTGCCCGGCGTGTTGAGCACCAGGGCCCGGGTGCGGGGGGTGATGGCCGCCCGCAGGGCGTCTTCGTCGATCCGGTATTCGGGCGGGGCCAGGCGGACGAACTTGGCCGTCGCGCCCGCAAGGTGAGACACCGGGAGATAGTTTTCATAGAACGGTTCGAGCAGGATGACTTCATCGCCCGGGTTGAGCACCGCGAGCAGCGACGCGGCTACGCCTTCGGTCGCGCCGCAGGTGACGGTGATATGCTGCTGGGGGTCGACGGGGACGCCCCAAAACCGGCTTACCTTGCGGGCGATGGCCTCCCGCAGGCGCGGGTCACCCCAGGTGACCGAGTACTGGTTTTCGCCTGAGGCAATGGCGCGCTGCGCCGCCTCCAGCACCAGCGCCGGGGGATCGTAGTCGGGAAAGCCTTGTGCGAGATTGAGCGCGCCGCTCTCGTCGGCCCACCGGGTGACCTCCCGGATGACCGATTCGGTGAAATGCAGGACGCGCTGGGCCGGTTGAACCACGTGATGTCCTCCTGTCTTCCAATGGCAGATCGCGCCCCGAGAGCAGGGACCGCCCGGCGCCTGGCCGAAAGGTTGGCGAAGGCCACCTGCCGCCCTTGCCGGGTGTTGAATCCATTGAACATTCGCTGCCGCCCCTTGTGCGTCCTTTCGGGAGAGGAGAGTGAACGGGTTTGAGGCCGCCTGAGTCGCTGGAGGCTGCGTTGGAAGCCGCCGCGGAGCTGGCCGAGCAGGCCCACCGGTATTTGCGGGAAAACCGCCTCGACAAGGCGAAGCGCTTGTTTCAAAAGGCCTCGGACCTGTACCCGCTGCCCTTTGCCCTCAACAACCTGGCGGCCATCTACCTCGAGCACGAGCGCGATCCCCGGGCGGCTTTGGATACGCTGGCGCCGCTTTTGTACGACACGGACGAGGTGTGGCATCCGTTTACCTTGAGCTTGGCGTCCCGCTGCCACGCGGCCATGGGCGACGAGCTGTCGGCTCGCCGCCGGCTCCGGGAGGCGGTGTCCGCCTTTGAAAAGGCCGACCCCGAGACGGCTGATTCGGTGGCGTGGCGGGAGTACACGTCCGCCATCTTGCGGGCCGCCGGCGAGCTTGGGGACCACCGCGAAGTACTGCGGCTCAACCAGCGGTGGGCGCACCTGCACGCGCACTGGAGCGCCTGGTTCTACGCCGGCGTGGCCGCGTTCAACCTGGAACGGTGGCACCTGGCCGCGCAGGCGTGGGGGCGGGCGGCCCGGGACGGCTGGGACGGCGCGGAACGGTGGGCGGAGGTGACGGACGTTTTCGAGCGGGGCGTGGCGCCGCCGCTTCTGCTCAACTACGAGCTCCCCGACGTTGAGAAGCTAGAGCGCGTCGCCAAGGAGGCGTCCGCCGCCGGCCGCAGCGGGGCCGAGCTCGCCCGGGAGCTCCTGGAGGCCGATCCCGGCTATGCCTTGATGGTCTTGTCCTCCGTGTTTCTGGAACCTGAGGAACATATGCCCGCAGCCATGCACCTGCTGTCGTCGCTGATCGCGGGCGGCGGCGCCTGGGGCGAGCAGCTGGCCCGCGGCGTGCTGGAAGCGCCGAACCTGCCGCGCGAGCTCAAGTTCGCGGCTGCCGACGGCCTGCGCCGTCTGGGCGTCTACAAACCCGGAGAAGACATCCCCGCGGTGATCGACGGCGAGCCGGCCGTGATGCGCATGTTCCCCGGCCCCGTCGACTTTGGGCCCGATCCGGAAGCGGAAGCCCGGTACCAGGAGATCATGGAGGTCTGGGAAGAAGGCGACCTAAGGCGCGCCCGCATCATGCTGGAGAAAGCCTTCGCGGGTCAAGAGCGCGTTTGGGGTCCCATGGCCATCGTCTACAGCAGCGTGCTGCTGGAGCTCGGCGAGCGGGACGAAGCGTACCGGTGGCTGCAGGCGGCGCTGGCGGCCGCACCGGACCACCCGGTCGTTTTGTACCACCTGGCCCTCATCCATTTCGATCGCTCCGAGTACCGGCAGGCCCTGGACTACCTAAACCAGATTAACGTGAAGGACCAGCCGCGCGGCATCCGGCGGGAGCTCGACACGTTCCGCCGGGTTCTCGAGGAGCGGCTTGCCCTCAAGCGGAGGGTGGAGAAGTACGCCGGCGGCTCCGACCTAGAGGCGATGACGGCGTACCTGGTGCGGGAGTACGAGCGGAGCCGGCGCAAGTCCGCGGAGGACAAACCGGTGCGGCCTGACGCTACGACCTTGGCCCAAGCCTTGCGCAAGCTGCCGGTGGAGTGGGTCGACGCGGCCTGCCGGGTGCATGCGCTGCCCGATCCGGCGCCGCGCCGCCCGGATCGGGAGCGCCAGCTCGTGCAGTTCCTGCTGCAAGACACGGCACGGGCCTTGAGCAACCTGGCGCAGGTCGACTCCGACGGGCGGGCGCGGAAACTCCTGGCCTACTTGCTGGACAAGGGCGGTTGGGCTAGGTCCGGACCCGTCACGCGGCAGTTCGGTTCCGACGACGAGGACGGCTACTGGTGGTCTGAGCGGCTGCCCGAGAGCCCCTTGGGCCGGTTGCGGGCGGCGGGGCTCGCCATCGTCGGCTATGCGGTCGTGGGCGGCAGGCGCAGCCGGGTTATCGTTGTACCCGTGGATCTGCGGGAACGGCTCAAGGGGCTCCTTTCGGGCGGGTCTTAGTCCTGGCGTCCCCGGAGCCGGCGGGCTGCCGATCCTAGGGCAGTCCCAGGAGGTACCTCGGGCCCCGGGGCTGCCCGCCCCGGCGCCCATGCGGCTGTCCTAGGGCATGAGCGCCCCGCCGTTGACGTGCAGCACCTGTCCTGTCACGTACCCGGCCGCGGGCGACGCGAGGTACGCGCACGCCGCCGCGATCTCCTCCGGCAGGCCGAGCCGGCCCATGGGAATGTCGCGCACGAGGGCCGCGGGGTCCCCCACGGGGGGTGAGCTCGCCGGCCGGACCGTGTCGATGTGGCCGGGGCTCACGGTGTTGACCGTGATCCCGTAGGGCGCGACTTCGTGGGCGAGGGCCTTGGTGAGGCCGTGCATGCCCGCCTTGGACGTCACCACGTGGGCCCGGTCGGCTTGGCCGGCAAACCCGCTCCGGCCGGAGATGTTGATGATGCGGCCGAAGCGGCGCTCCATCATGCGGGGGAGGACGGCTTTGGCGCAATAAAAGGCCGAGCTCAGGTTGACGCGGATGATCCGGTCCCAGTCATCGAAGCTCATCTCGACGACCGACTGCTTAGGCCGGACGCCGACGTTGTTGACCAGGATGTCGACGGGGCCTAGCCGTTCCTCCACGTAGGCGGCCATGGCCGTGACCTGCGCGGGATCGGCGACGTCGGCCACGACGGGCAGCGCCCGGCGGCCCAGCGCCTCGATCTCCGCAGCCACCGCCTGCGCTTGCTCGGGGTGGTGCAGCACGCACACGGCTACGTCGGCCCCGCGCTCGGCCAGGGCCAGGGCGATGGCGCGCCCGATGTTGCGCCCGCCTCCGGTCACCAGCGCGACGCGGCCGTCCAGTCGATCCGTCGACAAGGAAACCCCTCCTTGTGCCCGCCCGCAGGCGGCGTCCTACCGGCATGGAATCGCATTAAAGCCGAAGGTGTCAAGGGGATCAGCGCATGTTCCCTGGCGTAGCGGTCATCAGGCCGAGTAGGGCGGTGCGGGGTTATACGGGCAGGAGCTTGAGGGCCGCTTACCCCAGCCGCTAACTCCTGCCGCGAGCCCCGGCAGGGACGGCCACCGCGCCGAAACACCCGCTCCATCGCCCGCCTCCCCGTCCGTCCAAAACAGCACCCAATTCGTGAACAGTTTGGCAGGAGATCCGAAGGCTGCAGCGTAGTTTGACAAAGTGAAAGGTGATTCATATAGCACTTTGAAAGGGGACAGGGCACCGTGCAGGCGGTTGGTTTCTGGTTGAGCAAGCGGTCCCAGATGCATCCCGAGCGCGTCGCGCTCACCGTCCCCGGGGGAAGCGGCTACGTCCACATCACCTACGCGGAGCTCAACCGGCGGGTCAACCGGCTGGCGCGGGCGCTGCGCTCCTGCGGCCTCTCCCGGGGCGACCGGGTGGCCATCTTGAGCCTCAACGGCCCCGAATACGTGGAGCTGCTTTTTGCCGTGGCCAAGGCGGGGCTCATCGTCGTGCCCCTCAACGTGCGGCTGGCGGTGCCCGAATGGCGGTACCAGCTCGCGGACAGCGGCGCGCGGCTGCTGCTGGTCGGGCCTGAGTTTGCCGAGCACGGGCCTGCCCTCCAGCAGGAGACGGCGGTGGAGCGGGTCATCGTGCTGCCCGCACCGGGCGAGACCGGCGAGTACGGACGGTGGGTGGCGGCCGAGTCCGACGCCGAGCCCGAGCTGCCCGGCGGGGAGCCGCCCATTACCCTCGACGAGCGGTACATCATCTGCTACACCTCGGGCACGACCGGCAAGCCCAAAGGTGCCGTTCTCACCCAAGGAAACCAGTTCGCCAACGCCCTGAACGCCTGCATGACGCTGGACATCAGCGGGCGGGACACGACCATCACGCTGCTGCCTATGTTTCACGTGGGCGGCATCGGCCTGTTCACGCTGCCGACGCTTTATGCCGGCGGCCGCGTCGTTATCCCCCGCCGTTTCGATCCGGGGGAGGCGCTGCGCCTTATTGAGACTGAGGGCGTGACCATCGTCTTCGGCGTGCCGACGATTCACCGGGCGCTTCTGGATCATCCCGACTTCGACAAGACGGATTTGAGCCGTGTCCGCTGCTTCTACAGCGGCGGGGCGCCGTGCCCGCTGGACCTTATCGACGCCTTTCACAAGCGGGGCATCGCCTTTGGCCAGGGCTACGGCCTGACCGAGACGTCGCCGACGCACTTCCTGCTCGTGCCCGAAGATTTCCAGCGCAAGGCGGGCACCGTGGGGCGGCCCGCGCTGCACGCCGAAGCCCGCATCGTGGACGCGAGCGGCAACGACTTGCCCCCGGGCCAGGTGGGCGAGGTCGTCGTGCGGGGACCCAATGTGTTCCTGGAGTACTGGGGCAAGCCCCAGGAGACGGCCGCCGCGTTCCGGGACGGCTGGTTTCGCACGGGCGATTTGGGCCGGGCCGACGAGGACGGCTGCGTCACCCTGGTGGGCCGGCTCAAGGAGATGATCATCTCCGGCGGTGAGAACATCTACCCCATCGAGGTCGAGCAAGTGCTCGAGGCCCATCCGGACATCGTCGAAGCCGCCGTGGTCGGGCTCCCCGACCCCCGCTGGGGCGAAACGCCCCACGCGGTCGTCGTCCTGCGACCCGGCGCCAGCGTCGACGGCCCGGCGTTGACCGCCTGGTGCCGCCAGCGCCTAGCCGGGTACAAAGTCCCCAAGTCGTTTACCGTTATCGACGCTCTTCCCCGCAACGCCGCGGGTAAGGTGCAGAAACCTGCGCTGGTGACGATGTTGTCGGGCCGCGCCCAGGAGCAGCGGCCGGGCGCGTGACCGGCGGACGGAGGACAGCGGCTTTGGACAAGGTGCCAGTCGGGATCGCCGGTTTGTCGGTTTACGTCCCGGAAACCTTTGAGGACAGCGCCCAGATCGCTGCCCGATCGGGCATCCCGGAGCCGGTGATCCGGGAGAAGTTTGGGCTTAAGGGCAAGCACCGGGCCGCACCGGACGAGCACGTGTCAGACATGGCCGTGCGGGCGGCCAGATCCCTGGTGGAGCAAGTAGATCCGCTCACCATCGACGCGGTGGTCTACTTTGGCAGCCCGTACAAAGACTACGCCGTCTGGTCCGTAGCTCCCAAGATCCAGTACGAGCTGGGACTTAAGAACGCGTTTACCTTTGAGATTATGAACGTCAGCGCCGGCGCGCCCGTTGTCCTCAAGATCGTCAAGGACATGCTCACCGCCGATGCGCGCCTAGGCCAAGTGCTTTGCGTGGGAGCGACCCGGGAGGGCGACCTGATCGATTACCAAAACCAGCGTTCCCGCTTCATGTTCAACTTCGGCGACGGAGCCGCGGCCATGCTCGTCCGGCGCAACCACCCCGAGAACGTCATCCTCGAATCCGCGATCATGACCGACGGCTCGTTCCACGATTTCGTGCGGGTGCCCGCGGGCGGTTCGGTCATGCCGCCCAGCGAGCGAACGGTGCGGGAGCGGCTGCATTACCTCGACGTCACGGACCCGCAGGCCATGAAGGAGCGCCTCGACCCGGTCACCCTGGACAACTTCCTGTGGGCGGCCCGGGAGGCGGTGCGGCGCAGCGGCTTCGATCCCAAGGACATCACGTTTCTTGCACCGTTGCACACGAAGCGATCCATGTTTGAGCTGCTGCTTCAGGGTCTCGGTCTCGACGAGAGCCGCGCCGTGTACTTGGACGAGTACGGCCACCTGTCGGCGCTGGATCCCGTCATCGGCCTGTGGGAGGGGGCGCGGCGCGGGCAGTTGCGCTCCGGCGACTTGGCCGTGGCCTTGAGCGCGGGCACGGGCTATTCCTGGGCGGCGACGGCTATCCGCTGGGGTCCGTGGGACGGAAACCCCGCCGCGGGCGGCCGTTAGCTTACGAGTTCCAACGGTGGATATCACTGGCAAGGAGGGCGTGGGGTCATGAAGCAGGCGTCGATGAAGCGTTGGAGCGGGAAGCCCGCCGGGCCGCCGGGGCTCAAGGGGCGGGCGTGGCGCTGGACGGCCGTGTCTATGCTGGCGGCCCTTGTGCTTTTCGCCGGCGGCGTGGGCGCGGCTTTGGCGCAGCAGCCGATCAAGATCGGGGTCATTCACGACGGCAGCGGTGCGCTGCGCACCTACGGCGAGCAGCAGGTGCGCGGGCTGCAACTGGGGATCGAGTACGCGACCAACGGCACCTTTGAGGTGCTGGGCCGGCCCATCCAGCTGATCATCGAGGACGACTCCTCCGACCCGCAGCGGGCGGTGCAGGCCGTGCGCAAGCTGCTGGAGCTTGACCAGGTGGACATCATCCAGGGGACGAGCTCGTCGGGCGCGGCCTTGGCGGTCATCCCCGAGATCGAGCGCCACGGCAAGATCTTTGTGGTGGACCCGGCGGCGGCGGACGCCATCACGGGCGCCAACTTCAGCCGTTACGTGTTCCGCACGGGCCGCAACGTCTCCCAGGACGCCCGGACGGGTGCAGCCTACCTGGTGGGTGAGGGCCGGCGCCGGTTTATGAACCTGGCCCCCGACTACGCCTTTGGCCATGACAGCGCCGCCGCCTGGAGCGCGGTCATCATCGAAAACGGCGGCGAGATGATCGGCGACGTGTTCGCGCCCCTCGACACCCGGGACTTTACGCCGTACCTGCAGCGGCTGATCGCGGCCCGGCCCGACGGCGTCGTGGTTACGTGGGCCGGCGCCGGTGCGGTGACCTTGTTCCAGCAAATCGCCGAGATGGGGTTGTACGATCGGATGCTGGTGTTCACCGGCATCGGCGACATCCCGTCCTTGCGGGCCATGGGCACCGAGTCGGGCGGCCTGGTAGGCATCGTGACCTACTTCCACCAGCTGCCCGACAACCCCATCAACGACTGGCTGGTACGGCGGCACTTTGAGGAATACGGCGAGCCGCCGGACCTCTTCACGGCGGGCGGCATGGCGGCGGGCATCGCCATCGTCGAGGCCATTCGCAAGGCCGGCACGACCGACGCCGAGGCCTTGATCCAGGTCATGGAAGGCATGGAGTTCGACGGTCCCAAGGGCCGTTACATCTTCCGGGCGGAAGACCATCAGGCGCTGCAGCCGATGTACGTGGCGCGGCTTGAGATCCGGCCCGGCTACGACTACCCCGTGCCGACCCTGGTGCATGAGTTCTCGCCGGAGGAAACGGCGCCGCCCATCATGGTGCCGAATCGGTAAACATGCAGGCGGCTCTGGAGATCCGCGGCCTGACGAAGCATTTCGGTGGGTTTGCCGCCCTGACGGACGTCTCGTTTGACGTCCGTCAGGGCACCCTCCACTCCGTCATCGGGCCCAACGGGGCGGGCAAGACGACCTTGTTCAACCTCCTCTCGGGCGTCTTGAAACCGTCGGCGGGCCGCATCGTGCTCATGGGCCGCGACATCACGGGACTTCCGCCCCATCGCATCGCCCGCATGGGACTGGGGCGGGCTTTTCAGCTCACCCACCTGTTTCCCAACCTGACGGTGCTCGAAAACGTCCGTCTGGCGGCGCAGGCCCAAGCCGCGGTCAACCGGGAGGGCGGCAGGGCCTGGCCCGCCCGCTGGGTGATGTGGCGGCCGGCCGAGCGGGTGGGCCCTTACGCGGAAAAGGCCGCGGAAATCGTGGCCCAAGTGGGCTTGGCGGGCAAGGAGTTGGCAGCGGCCCACGCCTTGTCCCACGGCGACCAGCGCAAGCTGGATCTTGCCATCGCCCTCGCCATGGATCCGGCGGTGCTGCTTTTGGACGAGCCGACGGCCGGGGTTTCCCGGGAGGAAGTACCGGCCATCGTGGCGGTCATCGAGCGCATCAAGCGGGAGGGCCGTCGCACCATCCTCCTGGTGGAGCACAAGATGGAAATCGTGCTGCACATCTCCGACCGGATTACGGTGCTGCAGTACGGCCGTTTCCTCGCGGAGGGGACGCCGGCGGAGATCGTAGCCAACGAGGCCGTGCAAGCGGCGTACCTGGGGGATCAGTATGAGCAGCCTGCTTGAGGTGCAAGGCCTCCAGGCCTGGATCGGGCGGTTTCACATCCTGCAGGGCGTTGACCTCTCCGTCCGGGAGGGCGAGACGACGGTGCTCTTGGGGCGCAACGGCGCCGGCAAGACGACTACGCTGCGGGCCATTATGGGGCTCGTCGCCGTGCGGGGCGGGAGCGTCCGGCTCGGCGGGCAGGAGCTGGCCGGCAAGCGGCCATACACCATCGCCCAGCTCGGCATCGGCTACGTGCCCGAAGACCGGGGCATTTTCCGGTTTCTGACGGTGGAGGAAAACCTGCGGGTTGCGGAGCGCAGCCGCGGGGCGCTCAAGCGGCGGGAAGAGCTGATCTTCGGGCTCTTTCCCGACCTGGCCCGGTTTCGCCAGCGCAAGGCGGGCTACTTGAGCGGCGGGCAGCAACAGATGCTGGCCATCGCCCGGGCGCTTGTCAACGACAACCGGCTGCTGCTCATCGATGAGCCGACCAAGGGGCTCGCGCCCATCGTCGTCCAGCACCTTACTCAGACGCTGGCGGAAATCGCCAAGCATGTGACGGTGCTGCTGGTGGAGCAAAACTTTGCCATGGCCGCCCGCCTCGGTCAAGCGTGCGTCATCGTCGATGACGGGCGCACGGTGCACCGTGGCTCGATGAATGCCCTCGTCAACGACCCGGGGCTGCAGCAGCGCTACTTGGGCGTCGGAGCCCAACAGGGGAGCCCAGCCGGCGAGGGCCCGCAGGCGAGCCCCGCGGGCGGGAGCCAGCACGGGAGCCCGGCGGGTGGGAGCCAGCACGGGAGCCCGGCGGGCGGGAGCCAGCACGGGAGCCCGGCGGGCGGCAGGCAACAGGCGAGCTGACCGCTTTCCGGTCGGGTCGCTTTGCTTGGGTGAGGGCGCGGAGGAGACGTAGGAGGCCAAGACGATGGAGATCACGCTGCCGCTCCTGGTCAACCTGGTGCTGAACGGTCTTGTGCTGGGCACGCTGTACTTTCTTTTGGCCAGCGGGCTGTCGCTCATCTTTGGCGTCATGAGCGTGCTCAACCTGGCCCACGGGGCGTTTTTCATGTGGGGCGCGTATACGGGCCTCGCGGTGCTGCTGGCCACGGGCAACTTTTGGCTCGCGCTGGCGGCTGGCGCGGCGGCCGGTGCGGTTTTGGGCGTGGTCGTCGAGCGGACCACGGTGCGGTTTCTCTACGGAAAGCACCTGCAGCAGATCTTGCTGACCCTTGGGCTCATGCTGGTGCTCGGGGAACTGGTGCAGGTCATCTGGGGGCCGCAGCTGCACGGGTTCCCGGTGCCCGCCTTTGCCCGGGGCACCGTGTTTATCCTCGACTATCCGTTCGCCCGGTACCGGGCGTACGTGCTGGGCGCCGGCGCGGCGGTGCTGGTGCTCCTGTTCTTGCTCCTCCACCGCACAAAGCTTGGCTTGATCGTGCGGGCCGGCGTCGAGAACCCCGACATGGTGCAAGCTCTGGGCGTCAACGTGTCGAGGGTGTTCACCCAGGTGTTCGCCTTGGGTGCCGCCTTGGCGGCGCTGGGCGGGGTGCTGGCGGGGCCGTTTTTCCGGACCGCGTGGCCCCAGATGGGCAATGACCTGCAGCTGTATGCCTTCATCGTGGTCGTGATCGGGGGATTGGGCAGCGTCACCGGTGCCGCGGTAGGAAGCCTGCTGGTGGGATTGGGCGAGGCCTTGATGGGCTTCTTTTACCCGGAAGTGGCCATGGCGGTCAACTTTGGGCTGATGGCGCTGGTGCTCCTGATCAGGCCGTGGGGACTGTTGGGATCGGAGGCCGATCACCATTGAGCAAGTCGCAGGCGACGGAAGAACGCCTAGTCGCTGCAGCCCGGCCGGCCGGCGTGCGCCTCGGCTGGGG
>CALFSR010000015.1 GCA_937916565.1 uncultured Bacillota bacterium
GCTTTTGCTTGTCGTCGCGCTGCTGGCAGTCGGGGTGCTGCCTGCGGTCGCGCTGGCCCAGCAGCAGGTGACCATCGGCGTTTCCATCCCGGCGGCCACCCACGGCTGGACGGGCGGCGTCAACTACTGGGCCCGGGAAACCCAGAAGCGTCTTGAGGCCACCTATCCCAACCTGCGCATCGTGCTGGTGACGGCCAACGACGCGGCCACCCAGGCCAACGACCTTGAGGACCTGTACGCGGTGCACAACATCGACGCCCTGGTCATCCTGCCCTTTGAGTCCGACCCGTTGACCGGGCCGGTGGAGGAGCTGAAGAAGCGGGGCGTGTTCATCACCGTCGTGGACCGCGGCCTGTCCAAGGAAGGCATCGCGGACGTGTACGTGGCCGGCAACAACCCCGCCATGGGCCGGGTGTCGGCCGAGTACATGGTGGAGGCCCTGGGCGGCAAGGGCAACATCGTGGTGCTCCGCGGCATCCCCACCGTCATCGACAACCAGCGCTTTGACGCCTTCATGGACGTGATCAAGGACACGGACATCAACGTGCTGGCGTGGGAGTACGCGTACTGGAACCGGGACGACGGGTTCCGCGTCATGCAGGACTTCCTGGTCCGCTTCCCCAAGATTGATGCGGTCTGGGCGCAGGACGACGACATTGCCCTGGGCGTCATCGAGGCCGTCATGCAGGCGGGCCGCGAAAACGAGATGTTCATCGTGGGCGGCGCCGGCATGAAGGAGATCATCTACCGGGTGATGCAGGGCGATCGGCTGACGCCGGTGGACGTGCTCTATCCGCCCGGCATGATCGCCACCGCCATGGAGGTCACGGCGCTGCGCTTCGTGAGCAGCGCGCCCATCCTGGGCGAGTACATTTTGGACTCGCCGCTCATCACGCCGGAAAACGCGGCCGACTACTACTTCCCCGACTCGCCGTTCTGATCGGGCTCTCGAAAAAGGGGGTCGCGGGGATCGGCCGCAGGAGGCCGATGTACGCAGGCGGGGGCAGGACGACCAGCGTCCTGGCCCCGCCTTATTGGCCGGGAAGTCACCACGAGGAGAAGTCATGGGCCGGAGGACAATACCTCACCATGTTGCTGGCCCCCGCCTTCGACGCCGGAGGGGACGGGTTCACCAGCGGTACTGCAGGCTGGCCACGAACGCGTGGGCGTTGTGGCGCTCGCCCCACGTGGCTTCGAGATCCCCGCGCACCACGAAGCTATCCGATAGGCGGGCCTGGAAACCGGCGCCCGCGGTGAAGACGTCGCGGCCGATGTCGGTCCCCCGCACGTTGAACCAGCCGCTGTTTGCCTCCCGCAGGCGGGCCGTAAGCTGCGGCGCGGCGTCGCCCATCTCCCGCTCGTACCCAAGCCGCAGCTCGGTGTGGACCCAGCCGTCTTCCCGGACGGATTCATGGATGAGCCGGACGCCGACTAAAGCCCGCTGGGACCGGAACGTCGAGCGTTGCACCTCGAGGCTGCCGGGGCCGGTTTCCGTGAATCCGGGCTGCTCGACGGCGGCCAGCCGGAAGCCGAAGCCAGGTTCCACCTGCACGCTGCCCATCTGGAACCGCCGGAGCGCCCGGGCTTCGACGGCCCACGTGCTGGCCCGGTAGTTGGCCGTGGCCGGAGAGGGTTGGCCTTCCGCTTGGATCCGCCGCTCGCTGTTTACGGTGTGCCAGCCGTAGGACGCGGCCCCTGCGAATTGCCACGGGCTGCTTCCCGGATCCGGGTTGCCGCCCCAGCGGCCGTACACGGCGGCCTGGGTCGACTGAACCGTTCCCCGGGCCTCGCCGCGGTCAAGGACGGTGGCGTCGCCCGGGCCAAAGCCGAAGGCGACGCCGACGGCGCCGGCGCCGGCCGGCCGCTCCAACCCCAGGCGCATGCCCGTATGGCGAGACTGGAACCCGGGGCCGTTGCCGTCGGACGCCACCCGGAAGTAGCTTCGCGTCCCGTGGGCCCAGAGGTTGTACTCGGCGCCGGGAGCGTCACCGGATCCGCCCGCGGCAGCCGGGCTTGCCGGCTGCAGGCCCGCCTGGCCGAAGAGGTACGCGGCTTCCGGCGCCGGCCCGCCCGTCTCCGCCGACGCCAGTTGCTGCGGCAGGAGGGACGCTAGTTGCCAGGACGGCCTGGGGTTCCCGGGAGAGAAGGGGCCTGCATGAGAGAAAAGACGATGCTGCAGGTCCTGGTGAAAGTCCCAGACGACGCCGCCCAGGGCCAGGGGCAGCGCGGTCAGGGCGTCGCCGGCGACTTGGTTGGCAGCCGCCATCTGTGCCGGGCTGCCGGGCTCCTGCTCGGCGAGGTGGCCCAGGACGAGCCCGCCGCCCGACACCGCCGGATCGTTCAGCATTTCCAGGAGGGCCCGCTGGTTGGGGCTGTAGGGCGTGTCCCGGTCGAGGAACTGCCGGGCGCCCGCAACGACGATCAGCTGGTTTCCGACCACCGGGGGCGTGGTGAACTCAACGGCGCCGACCCGCTGCAGCGCGCCCGGCTGGACGTGGCCTTGCAGGCCGCCGGCGGCCTCCAGGACGGTAAACTGGTCACCAGGCTGGGGCAAGGTGCCCAGGCGGAGCGCCAGCGGGACGGCGGTCAGGTCGACGGCGTCGCCGGTGGTGAGCGGGATCGGGCCATCGCCCTCATGGAGCATGATGACGAGTTCGTTGCCGACGTGGAACTCGTTCATGTGGACGGTGCCGCCGTAGATGTGGGTGCCGCCCGTGTAGGAGTTCGAGCCCGCCAAGGTCAGGGTCCCTTCGCCCCGCTTGATGAGGCGGCCGTCGCCGTCGATGTCGTTCGCGAAGGTGGAGTCATAACCCTGGGTGTCCACGTCGAAGTCGTCCACGAAGCGGGCCGGGCCCCGCACGGCCTTGCCCACGTCCAAAAGGCCCCAGCCGAACACGTCGTCCACGCCGGGCTCGCCGATGTCTTCCGCCGTGGTCAGCAAGGTCTGCTGGATATGACGAGCGGAGAAGTAGGGGAACGCCTGCTTGACCAGGGCCGCCCCGCCCGCCACCATGGGGGCCGCCATGGAGGTGCCGTCAAAGCGGATGTACTTGTTGTAATGGGCCATGGCCGAATAGATGCCCAGCTTGTCCTCCTCCGGCGGCGGCGGGGGCCACTGGCCGTCGCTTTCGTCCGGACCGGCCTCTGCCTCATCGTCGTCGTTATCGGGCGTGTTGCCTCCCGGAGCGGCCAGGCACCAGTGCTTGGTGACCCCGCACTTGTTGCTGTACTCGGCTAAGGTGTTCTTGTCCCAGCCCACGGCCACGACGGTCAGCCAGTTGTTCCGGAGTTCCGGGTACAGGTAGGGCAAGCCCGGGGTCAGGTCGCCGTGCTCCAGCTTGTCGTTTCCGGCCGCCCACACAAAGAGCGTGCCCATCCTGGCCAGCTCATGGATGGCGGCGATGGTCTTGGGATACCGGGCCTCCGCCTCTGCCCTCGTCCACTGCGTGATGGGCTTGAACGGCGACAAGCCCCAGCTGTTGTTGACGATGGGTACCGGGTTCTCCACGAGGTACAGAAAACCCGCGGCCGTATCGGCGTCCACGTCGGAAGTGTTAGCCCCTTCGCGCACGGCCACGATCTTGGCGTCATAGGCGACGCCGTGCATGCCGCGGCCGTCGCGGCGCGCCGCCAGGATGCCCGCCACGTGGGTTCCATGGTACCGCAGGTCCTCCGAGTCTTCCGGATCCACGACAACATCTTCGTCGATGTAGTAGGCCTCCAGCAGCTGGCCGACGAACTCGGAGTGGCTGCCGTCCACCCCGCTGTCAAATACGGCCACCACGACGCCCTTGCCCGTATAACCCTGGGCGTACGCCTGCGCGGCCTTGATCATCTCCAGGCCTTCCTGGGCCAAGTATTCCTGGTCGAAGTCGGGGGAATCCTGAGCGGCGGCCGGGATACCCAGCCCGCCGATGAGCGCAGCCACGCAGGCCGCAACGAGCACCCGCGGCAGCAGACGCCCGGTCGACATTCCGTCCACTCCTTTCGGTTTGTCCTCGAACTCCCTCAACACGACTCCTTCAACATGCCACCGGAAGCCATGGACCCCCCTTTCCGCGGACGCGTGCTTTCACCAGGCTCGGGATCGCGGGCTTATGGGTGGTGGACCGTGCCGCGGCCCGCCGGCGTGCTCCGAGCCTGCATTGACCCCGAGCGAGGCGGAGAAAAAGAGAGCCCCCCGGGAACCAGTTTCCCGAGGGGCTTTGCCTTGGCGCGCCCGGGAGGATTCGAACCTCCGACCTCCGGATTCGTAGTCCGTTACTCTGTCCACTGAGCTACGGGCGCCTGTTGGCATCGGTCATTCTATCACGGAACAGCCCGGGAGTCAACCGGCGCGTGCGCACCGCACCTGCGGCGCGCCGCGGGCCCACCCGGCGGCCGGGCGAGCCCCTCGCCGCGCCTGGCCGCCGGGGTCGTAGCGCTTGCTTTGGACGCCGGGCAGGCAGGGGCGGGGTGGGCGGCCGGGCGGGCCCCCCCCCGCACCGCCCGGCTGCCGCCGCCGCCCTGCCGCCGGCATGGGCTCCCTGGCGCCGCAACACCGGAGCGGCGCCGCCTCAGCCCCTGCTCTCCCTGCCCCCCAGGCAGGCTCATCCATCACGGGCAGTCGGCGCCCGTGCAGATGACGTTGCCTACGGTCTCGACCGGCGTGGGAGCGTCGATCTGGTTTCCCGTCACCGTGGCCTCCATGAGACTCAGGTCGCCTTCGGGCGTGCTCAAGTAGACGCCGACCTCATCGGCCGTGATGGTGTTGGCTTCGATGAGCGCCTCCGTTGTTACCAGGTCGCTGTTGCTGATGCGCACGCCGGTCGAGAACTGCTGCAGGTCGTTGCCGCGGATTTCGACCGCGGCGGCGTGGTCAAGGCCTCCCCACGGGTTGAGCGTCACGTCCAGGCCGAGGGCAATCCCCGGAAGCGCGCTCATGTCGTTGTCGATCGCGGCCACGGCCGTTTCCCGGCTCCTGGACTCGACCAGGGCCGCCGTGGACCATTCGCCGCCGAGCCCGCTCACCGTGTTGCCCGCGATGGTGAACTGGGCCCGTCCCGAACTCTCCGTGCGCAGGTGCAGGCCGTTGACGCCCGAGGCGCTGTTGTCGAGGTCCTGGACCACGTTGTCCTGGACTAGCACCGTAGCGCCGCCCGCCGGGAGCGCGACGCCGATGTCGATGCCGGTCGTATACAGCGGGTCGTCGCCCGGGCTCGAAGAGCAGGCCGCCTGGGGTTCCTGGCAGCCGCGCAGGCCGCCGATC
>CALFSR010000016.1 GCA_937916565.1 uncultured Bacillota bacterium
CGCCCCTTGAGCAAGAGGTGCCCGTCCCAGGCGAGGGTGCGCCGGCCTTGGCCCTGTCCGGGGATTTGCCAAGCGGTGGCCGGCCGGAGGGCCACCGCCTGGTGGTCGCGGCCGCGGTGCGCTCGCCCCGGGACCTCTTGGCTTTGCTGGAGACCATCCGCTCCGGAGAGGCGCCCGCCGACCCGGTAGCGGCTCTTATGGAGCGGCTTGGGCGGTGATCTCCGTCGTCATCCCGGCCTTCAACGAGGCTGGAACGCTTCCGGCCACGGTGCGGGCGCTAAAAGCCCTGCCGGAGATCGGAGAAATCGTGATCGTCGACGACGGGTCCACCGACGGCACCGCCGAGGTTGCATCGGCCCTCGGCTGCCGCGTCGTGCGTCTCGACCGAAACCGGGGAAAAGGCGAAGCCCTCGCAGCTGGCGTCGCCGCAGCGTCCGGAGACGTGCTCGTCTTTTTGGACGCGGACTTAGGGGCTACTTCGGCCCAGGCCAAAGCATTGGTGGCACCCATTCTCCGAGGCGAAGCCGACCTCGTCATCGGCCGGATGCCCGAAGCGGCGAAACCTGGAGGGCTTGGGCTCGTCAAGGCGCTGGCCCGGGCCGGCGTCCGCCGGCTGGGCGGGATCGCCTTGGCCGCGCCGCTTTCGGGGCAGCGGGCGGTGCGCCGCGCCGTTCTGGCAGCCTTGCCGGAGTTTGCCTATGGTTTCGGCGTCGAAGTGGCGATGGCCATTGACGCGGCCCGGGCCGGCTTTCGGGTCGTGGAGGTGCCGGTCGCCATGGGCCATCGTGAAACGGGCAGGGACATCGCCGGCTTCTTGCACCGGGGCCGGCAGCTCGTGCACGTGGCGAGGGCGCTCATCCGGCGGCTGCGGGTGCTTTCATGAAGGCGGGCGCACGATAACGGGAAGCGGGGAAGAGGTTGGTGGCCCTCGTCACGACTCTGGTCGCCGCCGTGGCGGCGTGGCTCGTCCTGCCGAAATATATCGACCTGGTCGAGCGGGGCGGCGTAGTCAGGCCCAACTACCTAGGCCGTCCGGTGCCGGTCGCCGGAACCGGGATCGCGTTCGTGTACTCGGCCGCGCTCATGTTGGTCGCGGCGGTGGAACGGTGGCGGCCGCGAAACGCTCCGCCGGCGGCCGACCTCGGGGCGGATCTCCCGGCGGTTGTCTCCGCGTTTCTGGTCGTGGCGCTGGCCATGTCCCTGGCCGGGCTTGCCGACGACGTCTTCGGCGATCGAACGGCCCGTGGCCTACGGGGACATTTTGGACATCTTCGGCGCGGCGTGCTCACCACCGGAGCGGTGAAGGCGCTCTTTGGGCTCGTGACGGGTGTCGCGGCCTCGGCGTACGTGTCCCCGGGTGCCGCGGAAGGGGTCGTCAACGCGGCGCTCATCCCCTTGTCGGCCAATGCCGTCAACTTGCTGGACGTCCGCCCGGGGCGGGCGGGGAAAGGATTTTTCCTCCTGGTGTCCGTCCTCTGGGCGGTTTCGCCGCGGGGGAACGTTTGGGTGCTTGTCGGCCCGCTCTTGGCCGTCGTCGCCGTGTACATGCCCTATGATCTCCGGGCCCGGGCCATGCTGGGCGATGGCGGGGCCAATCTCCTTGGAGGCGTGGCCGGGTTGGCGGCGGCGGTAGCGCTGCCGCCCATGGGGCGGATTGTCATGCTCGCCCTTCTTGCGATGCTGCACGTTTACGCTGAGCGCGCTTCGCTGACCACGCTCATCGAGCGCGCCGGACCGTGGCGCTGGCTCGACCGGTTGGGACGGGACGAAGGTGGTGGGATCGAACCGGCCAACCCCCGTGATACCAGACCTGAGGGCGGCGTAGGTTGATCCGGGAGGCGGGATGGTGGGGCGGAGAAAAAACGCGCGGGACGCGAAACCCGACCGGCAGGCGACCGCTTGGCTCGCCGCGGTGGACATAAGCGCCTGCCGGCGCTGGGCCGGAGCGGCGGCCGCCTTCTTGCTGGCGCTTACGGCGGCTTTTCTCGACGCCCGCGGAACGGGATCGCCGGTTGTCGCTCCCGTCTTTCTCGGCGCGGCCCCTAGCCTCCCCGTCGCAGCGGGCCTTGACCCCCGCAAGCCGGTGTACTCGGTGCCGGTGCAGGAGCGGCTCATCAGCTTCGGCGTCAACGTGGACTGGGGAGACGAGCATTTGCCCGGGATGCTCGCGGTACTGGCGGAGCGGGACGTGCGGGTGACGTTTTTTCCCACGGGCCGCTGGGCGAGGCGGCGTCCGGATCTGATCCAGACCATGGCGGCCGCGGGGCACGAACTCGGAAACCACGGCGACCAGCACGACCATCCCGCATCGCTGAGCGACGGGCAGCTCGCCGAGCTAATCCGCCGGGCAAGCGCGGTGCTCGAGGAGATCGCCGGGGTGAAAACACAGTTGTTTGCCCCGCCCTACGGGGAAGTCGACGCCCGCATCGCCCGGGTCGCAGCCGAGACGGGGCACTGGACCATCATGTGGACCGTGGACACCGTGGACTGGCGCCGCCCCCCGCCGGAAACCGTCGTCCAGCGGGTGCTCGGGCGGGTTCAACCGGGCGCCATCGTGCTCATGCACCCGACGGAACCGACTCTGGCCGCCCTGCCCACCATCCTCGACCGGCTGCTGGCGGACGGGTGGCGGATCGTGCCTGTCGGAGAGCTCCTGCGGGCCGGCTTGGCGCCGCCCGAGCGACATGAGACGCCCTCGCCCGACGATTCTACCGGCCCGCTCGAACCAAGCAGCGGCTACTCGACAAGCGCCCGGCGCATAAGCTCCCAGGTATGGGGATCCTCCTGACCGAGGCGCCAGAGGGCAACGCCGGCCAGGTCGTATTCGAGGGCCAGAAGGAGCTTGTATCCGATGCTCTGGTGGTTTTCGAACCAGACTTCCCGCCCGTCGTAGCGGAGGGTCGGGGTTTGGTCGCGTCCGTTCCACTCGAGCCGGGCGCTCGGGTCCCGGGCCTGCACGGCTTCAAGGCGGCGCATGACGTCGGTGAACGAAACCGCGTCGGCCCAGAGGCCGCCCGCGGGCCAGTCGTACCCATAGGCCGGGACGCCTAGAACCAGCTTGTCGGCGGGCACCGCGCCACCTTCAGGGCTGACCGCGTACTCAAGAACTTCCCGCACCCAAGGGAGCGCCGCCACCGGTCCCGGGTCGCTTCCCCGCCAGTGCTGATCGTAGGCCATGACCACCAAAAAGTCCGCATGCTGAGCCAGGCCGGCGTAGTCATAGGCGCTGTTCCAGCTTGCCGTCGCCGACTTGTGCGTCAAGGCGGGGACGGCGATGCTTACCTTTAGGCCGTGGGGGCGCGCCGCGGCCGCGAGTTCGGCCACGAAGGACGTCAGATCGTCCCGGCGGTTCCGGGGCACCGCTTCAAAGTCAATGTGAATTCCCGTCATGCCCCACCGCTTAACGAGCGTGACGATGTTCTCGACGGCCCGCTCCCGGACGGATGAGTCGGACAGGATGGCGTTGGCGATGTTCGCGTCAAAGGCGCCGGCATCGGCGTTGAAGTTGTGGATCAACGCGTAGGTTTCCATGCCTTGCCGCCCGGCGAACCCAAGGACGTCTCCCAAATGGGCCTCGCTGGTGTAGACGGTGCGCAGCGTTCCTTGTGCCGTGAGCCCCCACGCCCACGGGGCGATGGCGGTGAGGACGTCGGCGTTGGCTTGCAGCGAGGGCCACGACGGCCGCCGGTTGTCCTGCAGATAGTAGCCGAGCACCATGAAGTCGTCCCTGGGAACGCCCGTTTCTTGCGCGCGGACAAGGTAGTCCGGAACGTACCCTTCTAGGCCCTCGGCCGTGCGTACCCGAACCCAGCCCGGCTCACGGCCGAGAATCGTCAGGACGTCACCTTGGCGCAAGCCTGTCACGCTCATGCGGTTGCCGGGCGATCCGTACAGGTGGACGTCGCTGCCATCGACGGTGGCGAGCAGCTGCCGGGAGCCGGCCAGCTCCTTCGCCGCGTCCTTTCCTCCGGTCAGAGGACCCCACGCCACGAGGAGCGACAGAAGCAAGAAGAGGATCGTCTGCAGCGTCATGTTATGCCTCCCAAGCTATCGCAAGCAGCTATGATGGGCTCTTGCCCGGGTTCCACCGATGCGTCCGGGGATCCTCCCGGCAAGATCCGGCGGCGGCGGCACGGCCTACCTCAGAACCGCGGCGGGTTTGCCACGGCGGGTGCAGGGACTTATAATAGCCTGCAGAAACGCGGATGGGGGGGCCTTCGCTTGCCGAAGAAGGCGGTATTGCCCAACGGGATACGGGTCGTCTCGGAGCGGGTGCCCGGCGTGCGCTCGGTGGCCGTGGGCGTCTGGGTCGACGCGGGTTCGCGGGATGAGGCGCCAGCGCAAAGCGGCATCGCGCATTTCGTCGAGCACATGCTTTTTAAGGGAACCCGGCGGCGGTCGGCGCGGGACATCGCGGAGGCCATCGATGCCACCGGCGGGCAGCTCAACGCCTTCACGACCAAGGAAACTACCTGCTATTACGCCCGCGTGCTGGACGAGCACCTTCCCCTCGCCATGGACATCTTGGCGGATATGCTGTTTGAGGCGGCGTTCCGGCCCGAGGACCTGCTGCGGGAGCGGGACGTCATCCTGGAGGAAATCCGCCTGGCCGAGGACACGCCCGAAGACCTGGTGCACGACGTGTTCGAGAAGGCTCTGTTTGGCGCCCATCCGCTGTCGCGGCCGGTCTTGGGCACGGCACGCACCGTCTCGGGCTGCACCCGCCAGGATCTGGTGCGGTTTGTGCAGGCGCATTACGTCCCGGCGCAACTCGTCATCGCCGCCGCCGGCAACGTCGTCCACGACACCCTGGTGGACATGGCGGCGCGCCTGTTTGATGTGCCTGCCCGGGATGCCGTGGGGCGGGGGACGGTCGCCCTCGACTACCGCCCCACCCACGCGCTGGTGGAGAAGGACTGCGAACAGGTGCACATCTGCATGGGCGCTCCGTCGCTGCCCCGGCGGCATCCGCAGCGGTTTGCCCTGCACTTGCTCGACACGCTGCTCGGCGGAGGGATGAGCTCGCGCCTCTTTCAAGAACTGCGGGAAAACCGCGGGCTCGTGTACTCGACCTATTCGTACCACTCGGGCTACCGGGAAACCGGCGTCTTCGGCGTATATGCGGGGACGAGTCCGGACAAGGCGGCTGAAGTCCTCGAGCTGATACGGGCCGAAATCGGCGCCGTGCACCGGGGCGAGATCACCGAGGGCGAGCTCGACCGCGCCAAGGAGCAGGCCAAGGGAGCTCTCGTGATGAGTCTGGAAAACACGACGGCCCGGATGAGCCGGCTTGGGCGGGCGGAGCTGGACGCCCAGCCGTATTTGAGCCCACGGCAGCTCATGCGGCGCATTGACGCGGTGACGCTCGAGGAGGTACGGTGCCTCGCGGCGGAACTGTTGCCGCCCGACCGGCTTACCACCGTGGCCTTGGGCGCCATCCCCAACAGTTTGCGGCATGAAACCTTGGCGGAGGCGGTGGGTTGAGATGAGCGCGGCGCCCGGCGTCAACATGAGCGACATAATTGAGGTGCCAGTCCGGCGGGTGAGCCCGCTCGCGGAGCGGTTTCCGCTGCCCGGCTACGCGACGCCGGGAGCCGCGGGACTTGACCTGCGGGCTTGCATCCTGGAGCCCGTGACCCTGGCGCCGGGCGATCGGCGGCTCATCCCTACGGGGATCGCCATCGCTTTGCCGTCGCCGCAGCTGGTCGCGCTGGTGTTTGCCCGCAGCGGCCTCGCCAGCCGCCACGGCATTCAGCTCGCCAACGGCGTTGGCGTCATCGACAGCGATTACCGCGGGGAGATTCTCTGCGCGATGCAAAACGCCGGCACCGACGCCTTCACCATTCAGCCCGGCGACCGGATCGCGCAGCTCGTCGTCATGCCGGTGGCGCGTATCGCCTGGCGGGAAGTGCACGAACTGGACCCGTCAGATCGCGGCGCCGGCGGGTTCGGCTCGACCGGTACATAAGGTCAGTTGCAAGGTGGCAACTCAAGTGGACTACTTGTGGATCGGCTTGGGCGGCCTCGCGGGCGCGCTGGCGCGATTCGTGGTCTCCCAGGCCGTCGCACGGGCAGCCCCCGCGTTTGCCCTGGGAACGCTTGTCGTCAACATATCCGGAACGTTCCTTCTTGGACTCCTGTCCGGTCTGGGAGAGGCACCCGGATGGGCAACGCCCTCGGTCCGTGCCGCGCTCATGGTGGGTTTCCTCGGTGCTTATACCACCTTCTCGACGTGGAGCGTCGATACGTTGCGCCTTCTCGAGGAGGGCGCCGTCGGACCCGCGCTTTTTAACGTCCTGGCCAGCGTGGGCCTGGGTCTTGGCGCGGCCTGGCTAGGGCTTTTGTTGGGCAGGGCTATGAGTTAGACGTCGGCACGCCGGCGAAGTAAGGCGAACGGCGCCCGCCATGGCGGGCGTTGACACGCCGGCGGCGCCGTTGATACTATGCGAATGCCGACCATGCCCGGGGTTGAAAGGGAGAGGGGCGTGCGTCGGCGTTTCTTTCTTTTGGCCCCTGGACGGCCGGTCCGCCGGGCGTGGCGGCCTTGGCCGTCGGTCTTGGCCCTGGTACTTGCCGGTTGCTTAGCCGTCTCAATGCCTGCCTGGGCCGCTACGTACCGGTTCGAGGTGAGCCTCGAGCCCGGACAAACAGGAGCCTACACACTCACCCATTCGGTGCAGATTCCCATCGGCGACCCCGACCGCGGGGGCATGCACGGCGAGGTCCAGCTCCGTCACGAAGCCGGCCCGGGAGACGCGCCGGCGACATGGGGCGGCGCGGTGTCCGTGGCGGCCGGCGCCCTAGAGGCGTTCGCCGCGCACGGCCTCGACCACCGCTCGTCGCCGGACCCGTTTCGCCTTGTCCACAAAAGCGCCCGCACCCCGCAGGCGTGGGCCGTGGGGCTTGAGTGGAGCGGATCGTGGTCAGCGGCCTTTCAGTACGCAGAGGCAGCGCCACTGCGAGGGAGGACCGGACCGCTCGTGACCGCTAGGGTCCAAGGCCCGGGCGCATGGCCTCGGCTTACGTGGGCGGGCTACGGCACCGAGGTGCTTCAGCACCATTTCTACGTGCTCGACGGCCGGGTGCAGGTGACGCCCGCCGCGCAAGTTGCGTGGGGCGGGGCGTGGCAGGAGGGTCTTGAGGCGCCTGCGGGGCAGCCTGGTTTCGTCGCGGTCCGGGAAGCGGCGGCGTTCGCCCGCTTGGATGCGCGAGCGGGGCGCCACCGCATCTGGTTGACGGCGCACGGCACGACGGCTGGTTTCCGGTCGCTGGCGGCCGACTCCTACCCGTTTGCCCGCGGGCGGGCCGGACTGGAGGGGCGTTGGCAGTTCCGTCCCCGGGTCAACCACCTCCTTAGCGTCTACGCCGAGCACCTCGAGCCGCTGGGCCCTGAGTTCGGCCGCTCTCAAGACTTTGAACTCCGCTATAGCGTCACCCCGCGCGGCCGCTGGGCGTGGCTCACCGGCGTGCGGCTTTCCTGGAGCGGGGAAGGTGGGCCGGGGGCGACGTGGGTCGCCGGTTTACGTGATCCCGGCCGCCGCCTGGACGCGTCGGTGGAGTGGGAGATCGCCGGAGACGGGGCGCGCCTGCGGCCGCGGGTGGAATGGCAGGCGGAGGAGTGGCGGCTTCTCGTCGCGGCGGACACGGCCTATCCCGGCTGGCGGGCGCAATGGGCGTACACGGGCCACTCGCTCTGGGAGCTAGTCGTCGTGTACAAGGAGCGCTGGCTTCACGGGACGATCCCGGAGCGCCGCGGCTGGACGCATGTCCAGGTTGTGCGCCGGTTCCCGGAGTTTGGTGAAGTCTGGGTACGATGGAACGAGTGGGACCAAGGCCGCCTTGATGTGGGCTGGACCCGGCCGGCCACGATAGCCGCGGGGATTGCGGTATTCTTCTGACCCGTCTAGATGGCGGGGGTCAAGCATAGACTGTGCACGAAGCGGGGTTGGCGGGGGGCGTGCCATGCGGTACAGCGACCTGGCCGGCAAGGAGATCATCGACATCGACCAGGGTGTGCGCCTTGGGATCATCAACGATACTGACCTCGTCATCGACACGGACGCCGGCCGGGTCGTGTCCATCATTATCCCTGGCCGCGGTGGCCTATGGTCCCGGCGCGAGCTCGAGATCCCCTGGCACGGCATCCGCAAAATCGGGGTGGACTTGATCATTGTCGATCTCAGCACGGCGGCTGGCGTGCACGATCGGGGCGGGCGCTCCTTGGACCACCCCCACGGCGCAGGCCCGCTCCAAGGGCCGCCGCCTGCTTGGGAGGAGACCGTCTGGGACGATGGCCCCGGCCAAGACGCGCTGAAGTGGGAACGGCGTTGACGCAATCCTTGCGGCGCATACCCCCCCAAGGGGTGGGCACACTAGGATTGGGCACGGACGGCGTGCACCACCACTCCTCTTTTTGGGGGGACAACCCTTGGCAACTACCATCGGTGTGTTTGAGTCGCGGGATCAGGCCGAGCGGGCTGTGCACAAGCTGCGCCAGACGGGGTTTTCCGACAAGGAAGTCTCCGTCGTCGCCCGCGGGTCGGACAAGGGCGCGGCAAAGCGCGGGGACATGGAAGCAGGCGGCGAAGGGATGATGGGCGAGAACGTCAGCGACGGCGCGGCATGGGGCGGCGGCATCGGCGCCCTGGGGGGGCTTCTGGCCGGTGCGGGCGCTCTGGCGATCCCCGGCATTGGCCCCATCGTCGCGGCCGGCCCTCTGGCAGCCGCGCTCTCGGGCGCGGTGGCTGGCGGCGTGGCCGGGGGGCTGCTTGACCTGGGCATTCCGGAGGACCGCGGGAAGCAGTACGAGGAGGATGTGAAGCAGGGCCGCATCCTGTGCGTGGTGGAGACGGAAGGGAATCGCACCGAGGAGGCGGCCAAGATCCTGCGGGAAGCCGGAGCTAAGAACGTAGAGACCCACGGCGGCCGTTAAGCGCCGTGTCTTGACATCCACCCGCGGGTGTAGGAGAATAGACGCAAGGTCGGGCGGTTGGCGGGCGCTTGGGCCAACCGTCTCGCATTTTCTCCACGGGGAAGCGATTATGCGGCACCGGGTCCTGGTTTTAGGGTCCGCGGGGCGGATGGGCCGTGAGGTTGTTCAGGCCGTCAGCGAAGCCCCCGACATGGAATTGGTCGGGGGCTTTGGGCGCGGCGACGACCTTGAGGCGTGCCTTGCCCGTACGCAGCCGACGGTGCTCGTCGACTTTACCAGCCCCCAGGCTGTCCTCGATCACATCTACACCGGCATCCGCCACGGGGTGCCGCTTGTGGTGGGCACCACCGGCTTATCCCAAGGCGATTTGGAGGATGTGCACCGGGCGGCGGTCGAGGGGGGCGTGGGCGTCTTGGTGGCGCCCAACTTCTCGCTGGGCGCCATCGTCATGATGAAGTGCGCGGAGCTTGCGGCACGCCACTTTCCTCACGTCGAGATCATCGAGTTGCACCACGACGGCAAAAAGGACGCCCCATCGGGAACGGCCATCCGGACGGCCGAGCTTATCGCGCAGGCCCGCGGCCAGGCGCCCCAGGCCCAGGAGGAGCTTGAGCTTATCGGCGGCGCGCGCGGCGGGGCGTATCAGGGTGTACGGATTCACAGCGTGCGCCTTCCGGGGCTGGTGGCGCACCAAGAAGTGATTATGGGATTGCCGGGCCAGACCTTGCGCATCCGGCACGATTCCACCGACCGCCGCTCTTTCATGCCCGGCGTGCTCCTAGGGATCCGAAAGGTGCATGAGTGGACGGGACTCGTGTACGGGCTCGAGCGGCTCCTCTTTCCCGAGGGTTAGCGCGCCGCACGTCCCTCCCTACGGGCTCATATATTACTAGCGTACATGGGGGGATGTCCGCATGGCCTCCTCCCGGGCCAAAGGGGGACGGGGCGGTGTCCGGTCCGCTGGCGGGCGTGCCGCTGGCCCTCATCGGCGGCGACCGGCGCGAGGTGGAGCTGGCCCGGGCGCTGGCAGCGGGCGGCGCACAGGTGCGTACCGTCGGCTTGCCGGTGCCCGGCACGCCGGGAATCGTCCAAGCTGACGGCCTGGCGGAAGCAATCGCCGGCGCCCGGGCTGTGGTGGCGCCCATGGCGGGCACCGATGAAACCGGCCGAGTGGCGGCACCGCTTGCGCCCGGCGCCGGCCTGCGGCTCGACGAGGCGTTCATGAGGCGGCTCGGGCCGCGGGTGCCCCTGTTTATCGGTACCTTGCAGCCCGCCGTTGCCCGTGCTGCTGCCGAGTGCGGCGTGCGGGTTGTCGAACTCGCCAAGGTCGAGGAGATCGCCGTCGCCAACGCTGTGCCGACCGCGGAAGGAGCCGTCCAGATCGCGATGGAGCGGCTGCCGGTGACGATTCACGGCGCACGCGCGCTGGTCGTCGGCTTTGGACGCTGCGGCACCGCACTGGCACGGCTTCTGGCCGCGATGGGTGCCCGCGTCGGGGTTGCGGCTCGTTCCCTGGCGGACTTGGCCCGGGCGGAGGCCATGGGGTGTGTGCCGTGGCCGTGGGAGGCTTTGCCCGAGGCGATGGCGGAACAGGACGCGATTTTTAACACCGTGCCGGCACCGGTACTCGTTCGCGGCCTGCTGGCCAAGACGCGGCCCGGTGTGCTCATCGTCGACATCGCCTCCGCGCCGGGCGGCACGGATTTCGCCGCGGCCCGGGAGCTTGGACGGGAGGCCGTCCTGGCACTGGGACTGCCGGGGAAGGTCGCTCCGGTGACCGCCGGCCGGATCCTGGCCCGCTACGTACCGGAACGGATTCGGGCGGAGATCGAGCGCTTGGGCCTTTAGGCGGATGAGCTTCCGGATGCTTGTGGGTACCCCCTCCCATGTACGACCCTTGGGACAGGGGGGGCTGCACATGCGCTTGGCGGGCAAGACCATCGGGATCGGTATTGCCGGATCCCATTGCAGCTATGATGAGGTGCTGCCGCAGATTACGCGCCTGCGGGCGGAGGGCGCGACGGTTGTGCCCGTTATCTCCGACACCGTGCGCACGACCGACACCCGTTTCGGCACGGCGGCAGAGCTGCGCCGGCGCCTCACGGAGTTGACGGGCTATACGCCCATTGACTCGATTGTTGATGCCGAGCCGACGGGGCAGAAAAAGACGTTCGACGCGTTTGTTGTGGCGCCGTGCACAGGGAGTACGCTGGCACGGCTTGCCAACGCCATCACGGACAGCCCGGTGCTGATGGCGGCCAAGGGCACGCTGCGCAATTGCCGACCGCTCGTGCTCGCCATCTCGAGCAACGACATCTTGAGCGGCAACGCCATGAACTTGGCGGTGCTGCTTATGCGTAAGGACGTGTACTTTGTCCCGTTCGGCCAAGACAATCCTGAAGTGAAGCCGTGTTCGTGCGTGGCGGACTTCGACTTGATCACCGACACCGTCGTGGCCGCCCTGCACGGACGGCAGTTGCAGCCGTTGCTGATCGAGCGGCGCCCGCGGCCTGTGCGCTAACGATCGGCGCGTTCCACCGGCGACGCGCAGGGAAACGGCAGCACCAGGCCGGCGGTGGCGCAAGCCAGAGCGGGGCGCCCCAGGGGGCGCCCCAAGACGGAGGATGACCATGAAGCCGTTAAACGTAGCCATCGTCGGCGCCACGGGTGCCGTCGGCGCGGAGCTGATCCAACTGCTGGAAGAGCGGCGGTTTCCCGTGGGCGAGTTGCG
This sequence comes from uncultured Bacillota bacterium, assembly GCA_937916565.1. GTDB lineage: Bacteria > Bacillota > Limnochordia > Limnochordales > ZCTH02-B6 > ZCTH02-B6. The sequence goes on from CALFSR010000016.1 coordinate 11,664, forward strand.
CCTGCTCGCCTCGGCCAAGAGCGCGGGCAAGCGGATCACCGCCTGCGGACGGGAGCTCGAGGTAGAGGCCGCGACGGCCGAGGCGTTTCACGGTATCGACGTCGCTTTCTTCAGCGCCGGGGGAAGCGTCAGCAAGGCGCTTGCTCCCGAGGCGGCCAAGGCCGGCGCGATCGTCATCGACAACACCAGCGCGTTCCGCATGGACCCCGGCGTGCCGCTGGTGGTGCCGGAGGTCAACGCCGAGGAGGCGCTCAAGCACCGGGGCATCATCGCGAACCCCAACTGTTCCACCATCGTAATGCTCGTGGCGCTTAGTCCCTTGCACCGGGCGGCGCGGCTGCGGCGCGTCATCGTGTCCACCTACCAAGCGGTGTCCGGCGCGGGCATGAAAGCTATCGATGAGCTAATCGGCCAAGTGCGGGCCTACGCGGGCGGCGGGCAGCTCGAGGCCAAGGTGTTGCCGGTGGCTTCCCAGGAGCGGCACTACCCGATCCTCTTCAACGTCATTCCGCAGGTGGACGTCTTTGACGAGGCGGGTTATACCCGCGAGGAGTGGAAGATGGTGCGGGAAACCCACAAGATCTTGGGTGACAGCACCATCGGCATAACGGCGACGACGGTGCGCGTGCCGGTGCTCCGCAGCCACTCCGAGAGCATCTACATTGAGACCGAGCGCCGCCTCACCGTGGAGCAGGCGCGGGAGATTCTCAAAAGCGCGCCGGGAGTGGCCCTCGTCGACGACCCGGCGGAAGCCCGCTATCCGATGCCCATCGACGCGGCCGGCCAGGACGAAGTGTTCGTCGGTCGCATCCGGCCGGACACGGCGGTGGAAACCGGTCTCAACCTGTGGGTGGTGGGTGACCAGATTCGCAAGGGCGCTGCGCTCAACGCGATTCAGATCGCGGAGTACCTGATCGAGCGAGGGGCACTAGGCGCATGAGCGGCCGGGCAGCGGGGGCGCCGGCGGGGACCGGAGCCCACAGGGAGGCGGGCCCGTGAGCATCGTCGTGCAAAAGTTTGGCGGCACCTCGGTGGTCACCGCCGAACTGCGCCGCCAGGTCGTACAGCGCATCCTGGAGGCCAGGCAGGCCGGGAAGGCCGTGGTCGCCGTCGTCTCGGCCATGGGTCGGGCCGGTGATCCGTACGCGACCGACACGCTCTTGCGGCTGCTGGACGACGGCACCGACGCCGAACCCCGGGACAGGGACCTGCTCCTGGCCTGCGGCGAGATCATCGCCTGCGTCGTCCTGGCCCATGCGCTAAAGGCGCATGGCTGCCCGGCCGTGCCCTTGACGGGCCGGGACGCGGGCATCATCACCGATGACAACTTCGGCAATGCCCGCATCGTGCGGGTGGACGCCGAGCGGGTCCTGGGCCACCTGCGAGACGGCCGGGTAGCGGTGGTAGCCGGTTTCCAGGGCGTGACCGCCGACGGCCAGGTCACCACCTTGGGCCGGGGCGGCAGCGATACGACGGCCGCTGCCTTGGGGGCGGCTTTGCGGGCCGAAGCAGTGGAGATTTTCAAGGACGTGGAAGGCGTCTTCACGGCGGATCCGCGCCTTGTCCCGGACGCGGTCAAGCTCGAGCGGCTGAGCTATCGCGAGGTCGTGGAGATGGCGCATCTTGGGGCCAAGGTCGTTCACCCGCGGGCGGTTGAAATCGCGATGGAAGGGCGGGTTCCCTTGCGCATCCGCTCCACCGCGGGCGACGGGCCGGGGACGCTTGTCTGTGACGGATTCGGGGAAGGACTTGGCCGGGGGGCGGATCGGATCGTCACGGGCATTGCCCACGTACCCGGCCGGGTACAGTTTCGCCTGGCCAACGGAGGGACGGCCGACCATGACGAGACGGCCCGCCGGGTGTTCGTCCAGCTTGGATGGGCCGGCGTCAGCGTGGACATGATCTATGTTTCGCCGGAGGCCGTGGCGTTCATCGTGGACCGGGAGAGCCGCCGCCGGGCCGAGAACGTGCTGCGGGGCGCGGGCGTCCCCTTTTCGGTCACCGACGGACTGGCCAAGGTTTCGGTGGTGGGAGCCGGGATGCACGGTGTGCCGGGCGTCATGGCCCGTGTGATGAGGGCCATGCACCGCGCCCAGGCGGCGGTTCTCCAGACGACGGATTCCCACGCGAACATTTCATGCCTGGTGCGGGAAACCGACGTTGAACGGGCGCTGCGGGCTTTGCACGACGAGTTCGGCCTGGGAACCCGCGCGGCTCACCGACAGGAGGCGAAGGTGCATGAAGCTGGGTAACGTTTTGACGGCCATGGTGACGCCGTTCAAGGTCGACGGGTCGCTGGACTTGGACCAGGCGGCCCGCTTGGCGGCGCATCTAGTGGATATCGGAAACGACGGCGTGGTGGTGGCTGGTACCACCGGCGAGTCGCCCACGTTGACGGATGAAGAGAAGCTCGACCTGTTCCGGGCGGTGGTCGACGCCATCGGTGGCCGCGCGACGGTGGTGGCCGGCACGGGCAGTTACAACACCGCGCACAGCGTTCACCTAACGAAAGAGGCGGAAAAGCTGGGCGTTGACGGCATCATGGCCGTGGTGCCCTACTACAACCGGCCGCCGCAGGAAGGCTTGTATCAGCACTTCCGGGCCATCGCCGAAAGCACAAGCCTGCCGGTGATGGTCTACAACGTCCCAAGCCGCACCAGCAGCAACTTGCTGCCGGAAACGCTGGCGCGGCTCGCGGAGATTCCGAACATTGTTGCCGTGAAAGAGGCCAGCGGCAGCATGGACCAGGTGTCGGAGATCCGGCGCCGCACGCCGGCGGAGTTCATGATCTACGCCGGCGACGATTCGTTGACGCTGCCTATCCTGGCCCTGGGCGGCACGGGCGTCGTCAGCGTCGCAGGGCACCTCGTCGGCCGGCGCATCCGCGCGATGATCGAGGCGTTCCAAAAAGGCGACGTCAAGACGGCGACGGCCATTCACCTGGAGCTCTT
>CALFSR010000017.1 GCA_937916565.1 uncultured Bacillota bacterium
GCGGGATCGAGTCCATGTACGCCGTGGCCAGGCCCGTCACCAGGTTGGTCGCCCCCGGCCCCGACGTGCCCAGCACGACGCCCGGCTTGCCCGTGGCCCGGGCGTAGCCGTCGGCCATGTGGGCCGCGCCCTGCTCGTGCCGGCAAAGCACCGTCCGCAGGCCGGAGTTGTAGAAGGCGTCGTAAAGCGGCAGCACCGCTCCGCCCGGGATGCCGAAGATGTACTCGACGCCCTCCGCCTTCAGGCATTCGACGAGCGCCTGTGCACCCGGCATGCGGGTCGCCGGCTGCTTTTTGGTGCCGCCGGTTGCTGCCAGTTCGATCGCTGACATCCAAAACCCCTCCTCAAAACCTCACGACGCGCACGGGCCCTTTGACCGCGCCCGTGCATGGGCTGCCCCGTGCACCAATAAAAAGAGCCCCCTCGCCCTGGCAAAAAACACGCCAGGGACGAGGGGACTGACCCTCGTGGTACCACCCTGATTTGCTCCCGCCTCGCGGCGGCAAGCCTCGTGCGCTCACGCAGGTACGGCCTGTCGCCGGCGGCGGTGGCGCCGGGCAGGGCGTGAGCTCGCTTGATAACGGGTGCGCTGCGCTGGCAGCGTCTCCCGGCCTGGCTTACTGATCGACCGATGCACCGCCGGCCCCGCATGCGCATACCGTATACGCTGGGGCAAACTTGTGCACCGCCGACGTTCGGCCGGCAGCTCCGGGACGAGTTCGGCACCGGCTGCGGCGCCGGCTTCCCACCAGCCGCCGGCTCTCTTGGCCCGCCTTGCGCCTACTGCTTCCCTTCATCGCCGTTGCTTAACTGCCTATGATATTTCTTACTAGCATACCCACGGCACCCGGTCGTGTCAACGACTTTTTTTCGCCGCCCGCTCATCGTCCTCGCCGGGTACCGACAGGAGAATGGCCGCGACCGCTTGAAGACCAAACACGGCAAGGAGGTGGCTGGACCGTGAGCGCCGATGAGCTGCTGCGCTTGACCGAGCTCAGTTCCAAGGCGGGCTGAGGGTGCAAGATCGGTCCTGGTGACCTGGCGCAAGTTTTGCGCCATCTGCCGCCTTCCATACCTGACCCCAACGTCCTGGTCGGCTTGGACGCCCCCGATGATGCGGGCGTCTACCGGCTCAGCGACGATGTGGCCCTCGTGCAAACGGTGGACTTCTTTACGCCCATCGTGGACGACCCGTACGCCTTTGGCCAGATTGCGGCGGCCAACGCGCTGTCCGATGTGTACGCGATGGGCGGGCGGCCGGTCTGCGCCCTCAACGTCGTGGGCTTTCCCGTCAAGAAGCTGCCCCCCGAGGTGCTGGCGGACATCTTGCGGGGCGGCGCGGACAAAGTCCGGGAAGCCGGCGCGGTTATCATCGGAGGCCACAGCATCGACGACCAGGAGCCCAAATACGGGCTCGCCGTCACAGGCCTCGTTCACCCTGCCAAGATCCTGACCAAGGGCGGCGCGAGACCCGGCGACGTGCTGGTCTTGACAAAACCTATCGGCGTTGGCGTCGTCACGACCGCCATCAAGCGCGGCCTCGCGAGGGCGGGGGAAACCGCCGAGGCAGTGGCCGTGATGAGCCGCCTCAACAACGTCGTCGATGCGCTGCACGCCGCCGGCGTCCGGTGTGCAACCGACATCACCGGCTTTGGGCTCCTAGGCCATGCGCTGGAGGTCGCCCGGGAGAGCGGCGTGGCCCTGCGCATTTCCGCCGGGCAAGTGCCGGTCCTGGAGGCGGCGTACAAGTACGCCGAGCAGGACGTCTTCCCCGGCGGCAGCCGTGCCAACCGGCGGCACCTTGAGCCGCACGTCGCGTTTGCGGACTCGATCCCGGAGCCGCACCGGATGCTCCTCTGCGACGCGGTCACCTCGGGGGGGCTGCTCGTCGCCTGCCCGCCCGGCGCGGTGGATCAGTTGCTGGGCGATCTGCGGGCGGCGGGGACCATCGCGCAGGCCGTCATCGGGCGCGTGGAAAGCGGTCCGGCGGGCCGCATCACCGTGTCCCCGTGAGCATGCCCCCGCGCTACTGCGGGGGGATGCCGCCGGTCTTGAGCGCGCGGCTCTGCCGGAGCAGTTCGTACTCCCCTAGGGATCTCACCGTGACGGTGCGCCCGTCGCTCAAGGCGCGGATGACGTCCAGCAACGCCCTGGCCGTGTCCAGGGACGTCACGCACGGCACCCGGAACTCGACCGCGGCCCGCCGCAGGCGGAAGCCGTTGCGCGCCGGCAGGCGTCCCCGGGTCGGGGTGTTGATCACAAGGTCGATTTCCCCGCCCTGGATGAGCTCGACGATGTCCGGGTGCCCCTCGCCGATCTTGTAGACGGTGTCGACGCTCAGGCCTTGGTCGGCCAAATAGCGGGCCGTACCTTCCGTGGCCAGCACGTGAAACCCAAGATCCGCGAAGCCTTGCGCCAACGCCGCTCCCTCAGCCTTGTCCTTGTCGGCCAACGTGATGAGGACCGTGCCCCGGGTCGGCACCACGGCGCCCGCGGCCACGAGCCCCTTGTACATGGCATGGGCGGGATCGGGGTCGATGCCGAGCACCTCCCCTGTGGACTTCATCTCGGGGCCAAGAAAGATGTCGACCCTTCCGAGCTTCTCAAAGGAAAACACCGGCGCCTTGACCGTCATGTATGGCGGGGCCGGCAGGAGCCCGTCCACCGCGTAGCCCAAGTCCGCGAGCTTCTCCCCCAGGCTCACCCGGGTCGCCAAGGCCACCAGGGGCACGCCGGTGACCTTGCTCATAAGCGGCACCGTGCGGCTTGCCCTCGGGTTGACCTCCAGCACGTAAAGCCGGCCTTCGTGCAGCACGTACTGGATGTTGACGACTCCCTTGACGCCCATGGCCAGCGCGATGCGGCGGGTGTAGTCCACCACCTGCTCGATCTGCTGCGGCGTCAAGCTCCTGCGCGGAAACACGGCCGTGCTGTCGCCCG
>CALFSR010000018.1 GCA_937916565.1 uncultured Bacillota bacterium
CGTTTGCGTGGAGCTTCAGCGGGACGGCACCGGGGTCATCGTGGCCGTCGACCCCCGGCGTACGGAGCTGCGCCGGCCGGCGGTGGCCAACGTGGAGCAGGTCGTGGCCGTCATGGCCGTTGCGGCCCCGCCGCCTAACTTCCTGCTCCTCGACCGGCTGCTGACGGTCGCGGAGGCGGAGGGACTTGACCCCGTCATCTGCTGGACGAAAGCCGACTTGTGCCCACCTGGCCACGGGGAGGACCTGGGCGCGCCCTACCGTGTCGCGGGCTACCGCGTCATCCTGACGAGCTCCCGCACCGGGCAGGGGCTCGACGAACTGCGGGACGCCCTCCGGGACAAGGTGTCCACCTTTGCCGGTCCGTCAGGCGCGGGCAAGTCGTCGCTCCTCAACGCTTTAGATCCCGCCTTCGGGCGGGATACGGGCGAGATCAGCCGCAAGCTCGGCCGTGGCCGGCACACGACACGGGTTGTGGAGCTTCTTCCCCTGCCCGGGGGCGGGCTCGTGGCCGATACACCCGGTTTCAGCCAGCTCGATGTGCGGCACATTCCCAAAGCGGAACTTGGCCGCTTCATGCGGGAGATCGATCGCGTGCGGGGCGAATGCCGGTTTCCCGGATGCCTGCACAGGAGCGAGCCCGGCTGCGCGGTACGGGACGCCGTCGAGGACGGCCGTATTCACCCGCGCCGTTACCGCCATTATCTCGAATTGCTGCGGGAGATCGAAGAGTGGGAGGCTCGCCGCTACTCATGACTGCTATACCGCTTGTGGTGGCCCCGTCACTTTTGGCGGCCAACTTCGCCCGACTGGCCGAGGAGATCGCCCGCGTGGAGCCGGAGGCTGACTGGCTGCACCTGGATGTGATGGACGGCCACTTCGTTCCCAACATTACCTTTGGCCCAGACTTGGTAGCGGCCGTCCGCGCCGAGACCGACCTCCCACTGGACGTCCATTTGATGATTGAAGATCCCGATCGCCATCTTGCCGCCTTCGCCCGGGCAGGGGCGAACTTCCTTACCGTTCACGTTGAGGCGTGTCCCCACCTGCAGCGCACGCTGGCCCACATCCGGGAGCTTGGGTGCCGGCCCGGGGTCGCCTTGAACCCCCACACGCCCCTCGAGCTCATCCGCTACGTGTTGGACGACGTGGACCTTGTCCTGCTCATGACGGTCAACCCCGGGTTTGGCGGCCAGCGGTTTTTGCCGAGTGTCGTTCCCAAGGTGCGCCGTCTGGCGGCGTGGCTGGGGCGCAGGGGCCGGCGGATCCACATCGAGGTGGACGGGGGGATCAACCCTGAGACGGCCGCCATCGTCAGCGCTGCCGGTGCGGACGTGCTGGTGGCCGGATCTGCAGTGTTTGGCAATCCGGACCCGCGCGGGGTGCTGCGGGCCCTGCGAGCCGCCGGTCGATTGTAAGTTAAGTGTGGATTGACAATATCCCGGTGTATTGTTATGATGACTGTACCCGGCCGGGCAGGTCCCACGGGGAGCGGCGAGTTCGCTGTCGTTTGGGGGCTGATCGATCGGGTCGAAAAAGCGGATGCCAGGGGCATCCTTCCGCACACAACATCACAACCTTAAACAACAAAAATCGAAAACCCCTGATGGGCATGGTTGGCTGGTGGTTTTGCGCGGATAGGGACTTCTTACCGTCGCTCCCCGCCGGCGGGACCCATGCTCTCGTTGCTCGTCTTCGCGGCTGACCACCGCCTCCGCCCCGACGAGGAGAGGAATCATTCCTTGGGAGGAAATCGAGTGATTGCTGTCCCGGGGGTTTCCCCGGGCGCAGCCGCCGAGCATGTGCTCCGCCGCATGCGTCTCGAAGGCCGCCGGCGGCGCCGGCGCCTACGGCTGCGCCCGGCGGTGTGGGGACAGTTCCACAGTTGGGTCCGGGACGAATCGGTGGAGGCGGTTGTCGTCCACGGCTCTCGCAGTCTTTACATCCTGCAATCAGGCAATTGGCGGGAGCTGCCATCCCCGTTCCTCCGGGACGAGCAAGTACGTGAGCTGATCAGGCGCGTCACCTTGCAGTCCCGGCGGGACCGGGAACCGGTGCACCGTCTGTTGCCGGAAGGTTTTGAGCTCTTTTCGTGGGACGAAACGGCCATGGGGGAGACGGTTGTCTTCCTGCGGCGCGTCCGGCCCGCGCGTTTGCTCGTTGCCTCGGACGAGCTGTGGCGGCACGATCCGGGTGCGCAGCGGGTGCTGGCCCGGGTCGTCGCGTCCCGGGAGCCCGTGATAGTCGGCGGCCCGGGCCAGTACGCGCGGGAAGAAGTGCTGGCTGCGTTGGCCAGCATGATCCCGCCGGAGCAGCGAGTCGTGTGGCTGGCGGACCCAGAGCGGCTTCGTGTTCTCCGGGGGGTGGCTGCCGTCGTGGCCGTCGACGGCGGGCGGCTGCATCTGGACCCCGGGGCCGCCGCCGAGTGGCTCCGGCGAGCCATGGCCCTCGCACCGGACTGGATCGTGCTCCAGGATGCGTCCAGTCCGCTTTTGGTCGCGGCCGGGGGCCTGTGCGCAGGCGACGGCCCGCCGATCCTAGCCGCGTGCAGCTTCCCGCTGGTGCGAGGGCCGGTTTCCCGTCCCGGTCGAATCGCAACGGCGCGGTCAACAGGTCTGCCGGATGTGTTCCGGTGGGTGGTCGAAGTTGGCGGTTACCGGCGTCCAGTCGTGGAGGGGGTCTGGCGTGCAGCCTCGTGTGACGGGCCGGTGCGCACTTTTCGGCGATTGCCCGTGCAGCGGGAAACGTGCCCTCGGGCGGCGGTGACGTTGCAGGCAGGCTGCAACCCGGCCCCCAGAGACGGCGAGCGCCGGCATAGGCAGGCGGGCGAGCAGCCATACCCCGGCCCGGTTGGCCAGTACGAGCGCGGCGACCAAAAGTAAAAGACAGCCCGCCGGCAGGCGGGCGCGACAGCAGGCGGGCGGTACGTGCCGGATGGGCTGAACGCTCTCAAGAAGCTCCGGGTGCGGGGAAGCACGCGGCGGGCGTTCGCCGGAGGGCTACACCGCCCGCTGTACTTTGCCGCTCTTCAGGCACTTGGTGCAAACGTAGGCGCGCCGGACGGAACCATTTACCAGGATGCGGACCTTCTGCAAGTTGGGCAGGAAGATCCGGCGCGTCTTGCGGTTGGAGTGGCTAACGTTGTTGCCGGTTTCGGTGCGCTTTTCGCAAACGATGCATGCCCTGGCCATGGTAAGTCCTCCTTCGTGCGAAACCTGATATAGTGTAGCATAAGGTGCAGATGGCGACAAGCAGGAAACCTTGTCTAGGAGACGAATCCTAGTCGGGTAACGTCAAGCAGGGTGGAGTGATCATGGCGCAGCAGCAGGAGACGGGCCTGGGCAAAATCCAAATCGCGGACGAGGTCATCGCCACCATCGCGGGCGTGGCGGCCACCGAGAGCTACGGTCTTGTGGGCATGCACGCGCGGAACGTCCAGGAAGGGCTGTCCGTCCTGCTGCGCCGTGAGGACCTGGCGCGCGGCGTCCAGGTGACGATTGCCGACAACCGGGCCATCATCGATCTCTTCGTGGTGGTGCAGTATGGCACCAACATCGCGGAGGTGGCCCGCAACGTGATGGAGCAGGTCAAGTACGCGGTGGAGAACCAGTGCGGCCTCGAGGTTGCCCGCGTCAACGTGCATGTGATGGGCGTCCGCGTCGACGACAGTGCGGCTGCCGACACCGCGGCCGGCCCGCGCCATCGCCGGCCACCCACCCGCCGCTAATTCAAGGAGGTCAGGCGGGTTGGCGCCGAGGCGACTGACAGCCGACTTGTTCGTCGAGTTGATGGGGGCGGGCGCGGCCTTCCTCGAACAGCGCAAAGAGACGGTCAATTCCCTCAACGTGTTTCCGGTTCCCGATGGGGATACGGGTACCAACATGGCTCTCACGCTGGCATCCGCCCGCCGGGAGCTAGGGACCGCCGCGGGGCTCCCGCTCGGCCAGGCGGCGCAGCGGATGGCGCGCGGGGCCTTGCTGGGCGCCCGGGGCAACTCCGGCGTTATCCTTTCCCAGTTTCTCCGGGGCTTCGCTCAGGGGATGGCGGGGCTTGAGAGCGCGGGCCCGGCCGACTTGGCCGGCGCTTTCGCGGCTGCAACGGAAACTGCATACCGAGCGGTGATCAAGCCTGTTGAGGGCACCATGCTCACCGTCGGCCGGGGTGCTTCCCAGGCGGCTGAGCGGGCCGCCCAGGAGGGCAAGGACCTAGAAGGGGTGCTCCAGGCGGCGGTCGCCGGGGCTAAGGAGGCCCTCGAGCGTACGCCCAGCCTGCTGCCGGTGCTGGCGCGGGCGGGTGTCGTCGACGCCGGCGGACAGGGCCTTGTGTATTTCCTGGAGGGGATCCTGGCCGCGGTGCGGGGCGAGGCGGCTGCGCCGGAGATGCCCAGTGGGGCGACAACGAGTGCGGCGCGGATCCTCGAGGCCGCAGCCGAAGCAGCCGGCGTCCACGCCCACGGCCCTATTACCCACGAATTCGTGGAGCATCGCTACTGCACCGAGTTTCTCATCCGCGGTCAAAACTTGGACCTGGACGAGATCCAGGCGCTCCTCGCTCCCTTGGGGGACAGCCTCCTGGTAGTGGGCGATAGTGAGCTTGTGAAGGTGCACGTGCACACAAACCATCCCGGCCGCGCGCTCGAGGTCGGGACAGCCCGCGGCGAGTTGCTGGAAGTGTCCGTGGCCAACATGCAGGAGCAAAACCGGATCGCAGCCGCCCACGGCCAGCCGCAGGACGTGCCGGTCGCACCGAGCCAGCCGCCGGAGGTCGCCGCCGGGAACGGCGTAGTCAAAGGGATTGGCGTGGTCGCCGTCGCGCAAGGCGAGGGCTGGCGCAAGCTGCTCGAATCGCTGGGTGTGGACCAGGTCGTTCCGGGCGGACAGACGATGAACCCGAGCGCCGCGGAGTTGGTGGCGGCCATCGAAGCCGTCGCCGCGCCCGAGGTCGTCGTGCTTCCCAACAACAGCAACATCGTCTTCACGGCCCGGCAGGCGGTCGAACTGACCGAACGGCGGGTGCACGTCGTGCCGACTCGCACCGCGGCAGCGGGTGTCGCTGCCATGATGGCCTACACCCCCGAAGGCGACGCGGCGGCCGTGGCCAAGACGATGAGCGAGGCCGCGGAGCGGGTGCGGACCGCGGAGGTCACGTACGCCGTGCGCGACAGCGAGGCTTGGGACGTGGCGGTGCGGGCGGGCGACTGCATAGCCCTGGTGGGCGGGTCCGTCCGGGCCGTCGCCCAAGACCCCGAGAGCGCGGCCATGGCGGCCCTGCGGGAGCTGGTTTCCGACGACGATTCGCTGATCTCCATCTATTACGGCGAGGATGTGGAGCCGTCGGCGGCGGAAGCCTTGGCCGAAGAGGCGCGCCGCGCGTGGCCCGATTGCGATGTCGAGGTGTATGCCGGCGGGCAGCCGGTGTATTATTACGTTCTTTCCGTCGAGTAGCGGTGACGCTGCCGCGCCGCGCGACGACGGCAAGTTTGGATGCGACGAGTGCCGTCGCATGGAAGGGAGCAGGATTCATGGCCGACATCCGCGTGGTAACCGACAGCGGCGCCGACCTTCCTAAGGATCTTGCTGCGGAGCTTGGGATCCGCATCGTGCCGTTGACCATCCATTTTGGCGACGAGGAGCGGCGGGACGGCGCGGACTTGTCGACCGACGAGTTTTACCGGCGGCTTAGGGCTGGGGAAATGTCCCGCACGACGCAGCCGGCACCCGCCGATTTTGAGGCGGTATACCGGGCGCTTCAGGAGGAAGGCGCCGACGCCGTTATTTCGTGCCACCTGTCGTCGGCGATGAGCGGCACCATGCAGTCGGCCAGCATCGCCGCCCAGGCCGTGGACGTACCCGTGCACGTGGTGGACACCCGGTCGGCCTCGATGGGCAACGGGCTTGTAGCCATCGAATGCGCGCGTCTCGCCAGGGCAGGCGCCGGCGTCGAGGAGATTCTTGCCCGCGCCCGCGACGTCATCGCACGGCAGCGGATTCTGTTTATGGTGGACACCCTTGAGTATTTGCAGCGCAACGGGCGCATCGGCAGGGCGCAAGCTTTCTTGGGCGGACTGCTCAACGTGAAACCAATTCTAACGGTCGAGGACGGAGTGGTAGCGCCCCTTGAGCGCGCCCGGGGGCGGGCCAAGGCGGTGTCGCGCCTCTTGGAGCGCATGGTGGAGGAGGCAGGCGACACGCCGCAGCGGGTGGCGGTCATGCACGGCGACGCGCCCGCGGAAGCCGCCGAGCTCGCGGTGCAGATCCGGGCGCGGGTTCCCGTGGCTGAGCTCATCACGGCGGTTCTTGGCCCGACCGTCGGCACCCACGCGGGTCCTGGGACGCTGGGGATGGTTTTCTATCCCGCGTAAGACTGGCGGGCTTTTGCCGGAGGGCGGGCATGGCGACCGACGTGTTGGCTGAGCCGGTCACCGCCGTGCCGGGAGTTGGCCCTGCCCGGGCGGAGTGCTTGCACCGGCTCGGCGTCGTGACGGTTGGGGATCTGCTGCACTACGCGCCGCGCCGCCACGCGGATCGCCGCACGGTGACTCCGGTGGCGGGACTTGCGGACGGCATGCCTGCGACCGTGGTGGGCCGCACGGGCTCTTTGCGCTGGCGCCCCAGCTCCGGCGAACCGGGACTGTGGGTGGGCCAGGCGACGTTGACGGACGATCGCGGAGACGCCCTGGAGCTCGTCTGGTTCGCCCGGGCGCCGGCGGGCCGGAGGCGCCCGGGCCGCTTTCCCGTGCAGCTTATGCCCGGCCGGCGGGTTGCAGCCAGCGGACGGGCCGAGCGGTTGCCCACCGGTGGGTGGCGCATGCGCCAGCCGGAGGTGGAGCCCATCCCAGCCGTGGGCGGCGGGACGCTCCATACCGGGCGCCTCGTCCCGGAGTACCGGCTCACCGAGGGATTAAGCCAGCGAATCATGCGCCGGCTCGTGCGGGCGGCGCTCCTGTACGCGGCCGGGCGCGTCACCGATCCCTTGCCCAAGCAGCTGCTTGCCGCGTCTGGCCTTCCTGACAAGGAACTCGCTTTCCATTGGCTGCACTTTCCCGATAATCCCGAGTGTCTGGCCCAAGCCCAACGCCGGCTGGCGCTGGAGGAGCTGCTGATGGTGCGCCTTGCGGCGGCCGCTCGGCGCCGCACCGAGCCTGCCGCGGGATGGCCGCTCCGCCCCGCCGGACCGTTAGTGAATCGCTGGTTGGAGCGGCTCCCCTTCGCGCTGACGCCAGCCCAGCACCGGGTTATGGCGGAGATCGAAGCGGACCTCGTTCGCACCCGCCCTATGCAGCGGCTGCTGCAAGGAGACGTGGGCAGCGGCAAGACCGTGGTCTCGGCCTATGCCCTGCTGCGGGCGGCGGAACAGGGGCTGCAGGGGGCGCTGCTGGCGCCCAGCGACATCTTGGCCCAGCAGCACGCGGACACTCTTGCCCGGTGGTTTGCGCCATTGGGCGTTCCGGTATGGCTTCTTCGCGGCGCCACCGATCGCGAAGAGCGCTCGGAAATCCTTGCAAGCCTTGCGCGCGGCGTGCCCGGGGTGGTCGTCGGGACCCACGCGCTCTTGCAGCCCGATGTCGCCTTCGCTCGGCTTGCGGTCGTCGTCGTCGACGAACAGCATCGTTTCGGCGTGCGCCAGCGGGCTGCCCTGGGGGCACGGCCGCGGCCTCCGCACCTTTTGGTCGTAAGCGCGACGCCGATCCCTCGCACTCTGGCCCTGTGCCTCTATGCCGATCTGGACCTTTCCGTTCTCGACGCTGCGCCGCCGGGTCGCCTGCCTGTGGACACCCGGTGGGTGCGGCCGGCGCGGCGGGGCGAGGTTTACCGGTTTCTCCGCAAGGCCGTGGACGACGGCTGCCAAGGGTTTGTGGTGTTTCCCGCCATCGGGGCGGAGGACGCCGAAGACGAGGAGCAGGTTCTTGCCGCGGCCCGCCGGCTCACCGAGGGCCCTTTGGCCGGCATTCCCGTCGGCGTTGTGCACGGGCGGCAGCCAGCCCTGAAGCAGGCCGAAACCATGGCCCGGTTCCGGGAGGGGGAGCTCAAGGTGGTGCTGGCTACCAGCGTCGTGGAGGTCGGGGTCGACGTGCCACGCGCGGCCGTCATGGTCATCGAGGGGGCCGACCGGTTCGGCCTCGCCCAGCTGCACCAGCTGCGCGGCCGGGTGGGCCGTGGAGGCGGCCGGGCGTACTGCTTTCTTATCGCCGACCCCACGACGGACGCCGCCAAACGCCGGCTGCAGCTGATGCGCACATGCGGTGACGGGTTCGCTCTCGCCCAGGCGGACCTTGAGCTGCGCGGCCCGGGAGAGCTCCTGGGCGTGCGGCAATCCGGCTTGCCCGATGTGCCCGTCTTGGCTTGGTCCCATGGAGGGCCCGGTCTGCTGGAAGAGGTAGACCGCTGGTCGGAAACGCTGATGTCGGGCGATGGAACCGATCCGGAACACGCCGCCTTGTGGCGGGCGGTCCACGCGCGGTTCACAGGCACGGACGCCGCACATGGCGGGTGGGGGGCGTAGGCGGTGCGCGTTATCGCGGGTCGCTGCCGCGGCATGCGGCTGCAGCCGGTTCCCGGCATGTTAACCCGGCCGACGGCCGACCGGGTCCGGGAGGCTCTGTTCAACATCTTGTCGCCTTGGATTGCGGACGCCCGCGTGCTGGACCTGTTTGCCGGCACAGGCGCCCTCGGCATCGAGGCGCTTAGCCGGGGGGCGCGTGGG
>CALFSR010000019.1 GCA_937916565.1 uncultured Bacillota bacterium
AGACGACGATCTTGTTGCCGCGGGTGCGGCCCGTCAAGCGGCTCGGGGCCTTTTCGCTCTTGCCCTCCACGAGCACTTCCTGAACGCTGCCGACGAGGGCCTGGTTGCGCCGGGCGGTGATGGCGTTCTGCACCTCGATGAGGCGATGAATGCGCTCGCGCTTCACCTCTTCCGGCGTCGGATCGGGCAAGTTGGGCGCGCCCGTGCCCGGACGGGGCGAGTAAATGAACGTGAAGGCTCCGTCGAACTGCACTTCTTCCACCAGCGACACCGTGTCTTCAAATTCCTCGTCGGTTTCCCCGGGGAAACCGACGATGATGTCGGTGGTCAGGGTGAGATTTGGAATGTGGGCCCGCAGCTTGGCCACGAGTTCCAAGTACTGCTCACGGGTGTAGCGGCGGCCCATCAGCTTGAGAATCCGGTTGTTGCCCGACTGGACGGGTAAGTGCAGCCACTCGCACACTTTGTCGAGATCCCGCATGGCGTAGATGAGCTCGTCGGTGATGTCCCGGGGGTGAGACGTCGTGAATCGCAGCCGCTCGATCCCGGGCACCTCGTTGAGCCGCGCCAAAAGGGACGCCAAGGTGGTACCATCGCCCAAGTCTTTGCCGTAGGCGTCCACCGTCTGGCCGAGAAGCGTGATTTCCTTGTAGCCTTCGGCGGCGAGCTGCTCCACTTCGTTGATGATGAAACCGGCCCGCCGGCTCCGCTGGCGGCCGCGCGTCTGGGGCACGATGCAGAAGCTGCAGCGATAGTCGCACCCGTAGATGATGGTGACGAACGCCTTGAGCTTGTCTTCCCGCATGACGGGCAGACCTTCGACGATGTCGCCGTGCTCGTCCCAGACCTCCATTACCCGCTGACCGGTTTCCTGGACTTGCTGCAGGAGCTCGGGCAGCCGGTGGATGTTCATCGTGCCGAAGATGAGATCGACGTGGGGCAGCTGTTCCCAGAGCTTCTGCCGCTCCACCTTGCTTTGGGGCATACAGCCGCAGATGCCGATAACGAGGTCCGGCTTCTGCTCCTTAAGCCGCTTGAGCAGGCCGACCTGACCGTATACTTTCCGCTCAGGGTTCTCCCGGACGGAACACGTGTTGTACAGGATGAGGTCCGCTTCGGCCGGATCGTCGGTGGGCGCATAGCCCTCCCGGGCCAGCAGGCCGAACATGGTCTCGGTGTCCAGCACGTTCATTTGACAGCCTAAGGTGACGATGTGCACCCGCTTGGTCGCGTTTTCGGGTGCGGCGACCATCCGGGGCATGGCCACCGGCGGAACGTTCAGGATAGGAAGGTCGAGGGCCATGGGGTTCCCCCCTCAGGAAACTGGGGCCGGCCGGGCCGGCACAACCTCGCCGCCGAGCGGCGCGAGCCGCCCGCTGGCCTTTCGTCGATGCGCAAACCTCATTGTAGTACAATTCCCCCCGCCCGGCAAGGAACCCGGCCCGCGCCGGCGAACCGGCACGGAAGAGGTGATCGGCTTGCGGCGCCTGCGCCTGTGGAAAGTGTTCGTCTTCGGCCTTGCCATCGGGCTCTTTATCGCCGTCGTGCAGCGAGCGACGGCCGAGTTTCACGCCATCCGCGCCCTGCTTTTCCAGTAAACCACCGTGAGTCCGGCGAAGCAGTCTAGGCGGGGGATGAACCCACGCTCACCGCATCCGCGCCGATCGTGACCACGTCAATGCCGGCCAACGCCTGCCGCACCATCCCCTCCACGTCCAAGGCCGCCTCCGCGGCTTCGACAACCGGCAGCTGCGGACGGGTGGCCGGGTGTTTGGGTACAAAGATGGTGCAGCAGTCCTCATACGGCCGGATGGAGATGGGGTACGTGCCGATGGCTTGCGCGCGCTCCACGATCTCCTGCTTGTCAAACCCGACCAGCGGCCGCAGGACCGGCATGCTTGTGACCGCGTTGATAACGTACATGCTCTCCAGGGTCTGGCTGGCCACCTGCCCCACGCTTTCTCCCGTCACCAGGGCCAAGGCGCCGATCTCGCCGGCCACGGCCACCGCGATGCGAAGCATGAAGCGGCGCATGAGGGTGATCATCAAGTCGGCCGGCGCCTGCCGCCGCAGTTCTTTTTGAATGTCGGTGAAGCGCACCACGTGCAGGTGAATGCCGCCTCCCCAGCGGGACAGCACCTCCGCCAAGTCCTTGACCTTTTCCAAGGAGCGCTCGCTGGTGAAGGGCGGGCTGTGGAAATGGATCGCCTCCAGGCGGATCCCGCGCTTCATGGCCATCCAGCCGGCCACCGGGCTGTCGATGCCGCCGGATAGAAGCAGAAGCGCCCGGCTGCTGACCCCCACCGGCAAGCCCCCCGGCCCCGGGACCTGCTCCACGTACAAGTACGCGCCCAGCTCCCGCACCTCCACGGAGACGACAAGCTCCGGCCGGGTGAGATCGACTTTGAGCTGCGGGAACTCGCGCAGGAGGTAGCCGCCCAGTTGCTCGTTGATCTCTTGCGACGTCATAGGAAACGCCTTGTTGGGCCGGCGGGCCTCCACCCGGAACCGGAGCGGACCGGTCATGCTTTGCCGGCGTACCAGCTCCACGGCCGCCTGTCGTATCTCCTCAAAGTCCAGGGGCACCCGAACGGCGGGGCTGACGGCCACGATGCCGAACACCCGCTGCAGACGTTCGAGGGCCGGCTGCGTGTGAGTTGCGTCCTCGAGCTCCACGAAAACGCGCCCGTAGGCGCGGCGAACCCGCCCCGGCAGCCCGGGACCGAGCGCCGCCCGCACGTTGCGCATGAGCTGATCTTCGAACATGTGGCGGTTTTTGCCCTTGAGCCCGATTTCGCCGTACCGAATCAGCAGCAAGTGGTCCAAAGGCGCGGTTCCTCCCTGCGATCAACTGGGAACGTCAACCCCGGGCCGCCCCGGGCGACCGGCGGCGGAGAGGACTAACGGAGAACCAGCTCCGCTAGGTCGCCGACGACGGCAGCAACCACGTCCACCGCCCTGTCGATCTCCTCCGCGGTCGTCAGCGAGGAGACACTGAAGCGCAGGGCGCCGCCGGCCAGATCGTCGTTCAATCCCAAGGCGGTCAGCACGTGGCTGTGCCCCGTGCGCCGGGATGAACAAGCGGATCCGGTGGACACGTACACGCCTTGCTCGGCCAGGCTGTGGACGAGCACTTCCCCTTTGAGCCCGGGAAACGAGACGTTCAGGATATGGGGCGCGCACTCCGCCGCCGGGGCCGGCGTATTGCGCACCGCCCACGGCACCTTCGCGGCGATGCCTTCCCAGAGCCGTTCCCGCAAGGCCCGCATCCGCGCCGCGGTTTCCGGCAGCCGTTCAGCCGCGGCCGCCGCGGCGGCCCCTAAGCCCGCGATCCCGGCCACGTTCTCGGTGCCGGGCCGCAGGCCCCGCTCCTGGCTGCCTCCTCCCAAGGGCGAAACAAGCCGCACGCCGGGGCGAATCCAGAGGGCGCCTACGCCTTTGGGACCGTGAATCTTGTGGGCGCTGACCGACAGCAGGTCCACGGGCAGCGCGTCCACGTCAATGGGAACCTTCCCGAAGGCCTGGACCGCGTCGGTGTGGACGACCACCTCGGGGTCGCGCCCCTTGACAGCGGCCGCGATGTCGGCGATGGGGTGCAAGGTACCCAGTTCGTTGTTCACCCACATCAGCGTCACCAGGGCGGTATCCTCCCGAAGGCTGGCCGCGACCGCACCGGGAGTCAGCCTCCCGTGCCGGTCAACGGGCAGGTAGGTCACCTCAAAACCGTCCGCCTCCAGCAAGCGGCAGACATTGAGAATCGAGCTGTGCTCGGTCGCGCCCGTGACGATGTGGCGCCGGCGGCGCGCCCGGGCCCGGGCGGTGCCGAGAATGGCGAGCCCGTTAGCCTCGGTGCCGCCAGACGTGAAAACGATGTCGCTCGCGTCGGCGCCCAGGACTTGGGCCACCTGCCGGCGTGCCGCGCCCACGACACGCTCGGCCTCCAAGCCCTTGTTGTGCACGGATGAGGGGTTGCCGTAGACATTGGACAAAACGTCCGTCATGCGCTCGACCACGGACGGCAAAAGCGGCGTCGTTGCCGCGTTGTCGAGGTACACCTCGGCCATGTCGTCGCCTCCCGGTAACGTCCCGGTATGGTTCAAGTATACCAGACGCCTGCCGGACGCGAACGGGGGCGTGCCATGGCACGCCCCCGGCCGGCAAAGCCTGGATGAGCGGCGGCCGCTAGCGTCCGCTCAAGCCAAGGAGGATGGCCAGCACCGCCGCGCCTACCGACAGCGTCGTAGTGCTCCGCAGCGACCCGAGCTCTTCGTCGGATTGCGTGCGGAAGCTGTCCAGCTCCTGCTGCAGCTCCGCCAGCTGGCGGCGGAGCAAGGCCTCCCGGGCGACGCTGGAGGAAAGCTGTGTATCCATCCGCCGCTGCAGCTCGTCGAGGAGCGAGGCGACGTACTCTTCGCTGGTACCAAGCAGCGCCTCGATATCCCGCACGGACGCCTGCAACGCATCGAGCTCCTGGCGCATTTGCGCCTGCTCGGCCCGATCCTGGGCCCGCGCTGCCTCCATCTCCCGCCGCAGCTCGGCCCGGGCCGCTTCGAGGTCTTCCCGGAGCACGTTGACGGCCGCCTCGTTGGCCAGCACATACCGCTCCAGGTTGTCCGCACGCTGGCGAAGCGTCTGGGCCTCCTGGCGCAAGAACTGGATGTCCTGCAGGAACTGCGCGTCGGCCTGCGTCAAGGCAATCGCTTGCTGCTGCAGCTGGTGGCGCTGCTCCGCGAGTTCCTCTTCGAGCTGCATGAGATGGGCTCGGAGGGCGGCGAGCTCGCCGGTGAGCACCTCGTTCAGCTCCGACGTTTCTCGGGAGGCCTGCCGCTCCACCGCTTCCAGCTGCTCCCGCAACTGCGCGACTTCGGCTTCCTGCCTGTCGAGCGCCGTGGCGAGCTCGGCGTCGGCGGCTTCCGCCGCCGCCCGCGCTGCCGTCAGGTTGCCCTCTAGGGCAGCCAACCACCCCGCGAGCTGTTCCGACTCGGCCCGCAGCGCGTCGAGCTCCGCCTGGAGCGCCGCGACCTCATCGTCGATGCGCCCGTTCAGCGCTGCCGTCACTTCGTCCAGGCGCCACGACAAGGCAGCAGCAAACTCGTTGAGCTGGTTAAGCGTACGGTAGATCTCGTCCTCGATCCAGACCCCGAGCCTGTCAAGCTCCGCCCGCAGGTCGGCGACTTCGGCCTCGAGCTCCCGAAGCTGCCCGTCGACCCGCTGGAGGGCGCTTCGCTGCTCGCCAAGCCGCTGGCCGAGCTCTTCGCCGAGCGCCTGCTCCTGGAGCTCCAGCGCCGTGTCCACATCCGCCTGGAGCCGGGCGAGCTCATCCATCAAACGCTGGGTTTCGGCCGTGAGCTGGGCGTACAGCTCCGCCACGCGCGCCGCTTGGCTGTCCAACGCCTGGCTGTGCCGGTCCAGCTCTGCAGCGTGCGAGGCCAGCTCGCGATCGTGGTCATCCAACCGGGCACTGTGGCCGGACAGCTCCTCGCCCACCGCGGCGCCTAGCGTTCCGAGGGCAGCCTCGAGCTCAGCCCGGGCCTCCTCCTCCCGGCGCTGCAAGTCGCTAAGCCGCGCTTCCAAGTCTTCAAGCCCGGCGAGGATGTCGTTGAGCTGGACATCGATGACGGCCACCGCCCGCTGCGTCTGCCCGTAGGCGGCCTGGAGCGCGTCCCGTTCCGCGTGCCAGGCGACGAGCTCAGCCCGGAATTCCTGCTCCAGCCGGCGGATGAGCTCGGCGTCGGTGCCCTCGCGAACCCGCACCCGCCCCGCCTCGATGTCTTCCAGCAGGCGTCCCACCGCGGCCGCCAGCGTGTAGCGGTCTGCGGGCTGATCGCCCCGGAAAGTGCCGTCGCTGGCCGGATCGATGTATCCCCGCTCAATCAAGGCCAGGACGGCCCGGTACGCCCAGTGGGTGGACGGCACGTCGGCCACCTGCGCGGCGGATCCGACGGCGGTTACGCACATCACCAGCAAAGCGACGAACAAAATGCGCAATCGTCTCATGGTCTCACCCCTTTACCGTTTACGGCTCCCCGACCCGAACCGTAATAACGGTCTCCTCAACCATCACGTCTACCGCATTGCCTTCCCCGTCGGCGATGAAGGCCTGCTGGGCGTCGGGACTCAGGAATGGGTGGTCCGGCACCGGGACGAGCACAAGCCGCGTCGTGCCCGATCCCACCGCCCGGAAGCGGATGGTGGCCACCGAGTCGCTGGCCCACGCCAGCGGTCCCTCGGGCGAACGGCTTGCGGCGATGCGTATAACCCCCGCCTGGTTGTCCACGTGCACCGGCCGAACCCAGTTCAAAAGCTCCTCCGCACCCGTCACAGGGTCGTTCTTGACGAAAGCCCGCCCGGGGCCAACGCCCAGGCGCCCGCCGAGCACCTGGAGCACGGACGGATCGAACCGCACCTCCAGAGCCACGCCGTACAACTCGCGTACGGATTGGGCGTGAATCTCCACATGGAAGAGATCCCCCACGCCGAACTCGCGGCTCGCCTGCACATCGCCGTCGCCGGCGACGACGATGCGGAGGGCGGCGTCGAGCCGCGGCACGCTGACAAAGTGGGTCGGCAGCCGCGGATCGATGCGGGCCTGGTCCGCCCTGAGCTGCAGCGACACAGGCAGGTTGCCTACCCAACCGGTGGGCACGAGGAACCACTCCACCGTAACCGTTTCACCCGGTCCCACCGTACCGAGCGCTCGGACCGGATTGTCCCCCTTGGCGACCGCGAGGCCGATGGGCATCCGGATCTCCGCCTCCACCGCCCTGGCCTCGAGCTGCCCCGTGTTGGTCACGTCAGCGCGGACGACGAAGGGCACTGGTTGCCAACGGCCGCCGGCGACCACCAGCTGGCTCGTCCCGCCCATCGTGGCCGAAAGCGAGGCCGGTGCGACGACCCTAACGCGCCTCTCCACCTGGTTCGGGTCCGCGTTGCTGGAACTGACCGCAACACGGTACAGGAAGTCGCCGGAGCTGCCCGGGGGAGCCGCCACCCGCCAGACGACCTGCCGCGACTGCCGGGGAGCAAGGTCACCGACCGCCACGGCGGCCTGGCCTTGCACGATTTCTAGCGGAGCGAGATTCTCAAGGCGCACGACCGTATCCCGCGCGATCCACTCGCCGGTGTTCTCCACGTAGGCGCGCACCTCAAAGACAACCCGCTCGGTATAACTGCCTTCGATGGACTGGGGCGACGTGACGCCCAACGACAGCTGTCCGGGAGCGATGGTGATGCCGCCCAGGCCATAGTAGGTAACGTAGCGCCGCGTCGCTCCGGGGTCCAAGGGGCGAGGATCCCAGTACATGGCCACGGCGCTGTCCAGCAAAAACTCTTCGCCGGCCCGGGTGAAATCGCGGCCGGGGCTGAAGTCAAAGTCCCACACGCCGTCGGCGAGGCTGCCCCAGTTGGAAAAGTAGACCGCGTCGGGAACAGTCGTGTCCAGCGCCCGCAGCGTCCCCTGGGAAACCACCTGCGGGTTGGCCAGGGAGTCAAAGGCTTGGTAGTAATCCGGAATGGCGTCGCCCCGGAACGCCATATCGGTGAACAATCCCTCGCCGCTGACCTGGAACGGTGCGCCGTCGTTTGCACCAAGCATCGTGTCCAGCATGATGCGCAAGCCCACCTGGCGGGAACGGCTGCCCTCGTTGGTCACGACGTACTCAATCCGGGCGGTATCCATCTGGCCCGTCGTGATGCCGGCGGCGAGGGTCAGGATCTGCGTAACGACGATGTCTTCCATGCGCCACGTGGCGCGAATCTCCCTATCCTCAAAGATGTAGGGGGCCGCGACCATCTCGCCGTACAGGCCTGTGCGCCCGGCGCGCTTTCCGGTCGGACCGCCGAACACGTAGTCCCTGCCGTCGATGCGGACCGTCGTGTACGACGTCCACGGTCCAGGCGCCCGCTCGGTGCCGTAAACGAGCGGCTTAGCCTCATCACCGGCGCGGCTTGGATCGCCGCCCGTGGTGTTC
This sequence comes from uncultured Bacillota bacterium, assembly GCA_937916565.1. GTDB lineage: Bacteria > Bacillota > Limnochordia > Limnochordales > ZCTH02-B6 > ZCTH02-B6. Next base: position 7,971 of record CALFSR010000019.1, read on the forward strand.
ACGGAAAAACGGCCAGTGTCCTCGGCGCGGCCGTTGACGATGATGGCGATAAACTCGTTCTCTATGACCACGCTGTCGCCCCTGCGAACCTGCACCCCTTGTGCAGACGCCGCTTGCACGGCGGCGAGCACGAGCAACAGGGCCAACCCCAAAGCCATCTGCGACCTGCGCAACCAGGACACCTCCGCGGCTAACTGATGAACGACCCGGCCGTGCCAGCCTCAGCGCCGGTCGACAAACTCCGGAATGGGCGTGGGCACCGTCACGCCGGACACCACGGTGTGAACGAAGCGGATGCGCCACACCTCCACATAGTCCCGATCGTAGGGCGAAAACTGCCAGCGCATCATGAGCCCCGCCATCTCCAGGTCCACGTCCGAGCGGCCCGACGAACTGACCACGATGTAGGTCAGCGGACGCCCGTCGCTACTTACCGCAAGCTCGATGATGAGCTCGTCGAGGCTTTCCTCCGGCGGCACGTTCTCCAGCGACTTGGTGCTGCCCAAGCCAAAACGGGTGGCAAGCGTTGCCAGCGACGGTGCTGCCTCGGCCGCGCCGTCCGGGTCCGCGCCGCGGGGGTCGCCCTCTTGGGCGGCCTCCTCCCCCGTCTCACCGGACGCCTCGGCCGCTGCCGGCCCTTGGGCCTCCGGTTCAGGAACCGGCTCGGGCGCCGGTTGCCGTGCAGGCTCCGGGTC
>CALFSR010000020.1 GCA_937916565.1 uncultured Bacillota bacterium
ATTCCAGCTGCCCGGATGCCTAGGCTAGACCCAAGGCACCTCTTCCCACAAGGGCAAGGTGCGCCCGATACCGAGCTGTCGCGCCCGCTCGTACACCCGCTGCGCGTTGATCATATCCATAATGGCCATGCCTATGGGCAGAGAGATGATAACGTCGTCGGGGTTGAGGCGGGCCGGCTGCTTGCCGGTGATGACCTCGCTGATGTGCACCAGCTTCTCCGACGGCAGGATGCCTTCCTGATAGCACCGGGCCGCGTCGGCGCGCAGGTTGTTGCCGGGTTTCTCGCGGCTGTGGGAAAGACAAGCCGCGGCGCCTTAGAACGTCTCCATCTTCGTGTCGTTGGCCGACGTATTGATAACGACGGCCCCTGGCCGCAGCCATTCGTACTCGATGTAGGCGTCCTCGGGCGCGGTGACGGTGGCGGTGGAGATGATGTCGCCGGCCTCGATGCATTCGCGGGCCGTGGACGAAACGTGGAACTCCAGCTCCGGGAACTCGGCCCCCTTGTCGGCGGCAAAGCGCTCGGAGCGCTCGGGCACCAGGTCGTACACGTACACGCGGCGGATCGTCGGCACCGCCAGGAGGATCGCGTTCAGCTGGTTGCGCCCGATGGGGCCGGTGCCGATGACGCTCACCGACTCCGCGCCCGGCTTGGCCAGGTATTTGGCAAACAGGCCGCCCACCGCCGCAGTGCGCACCGCGTTGATAATGGTGCGTTCCAGTGGATTTTGCCGGTGGGGAGCTCCCGGCACTCCCCGGCTTCAAAGAGCCGGAACGCCTCTTCGCACGCCGCCATGGTGGCTGCCAAGTCCGCACCGCCCGCGGCGCGCACGTCCTCCGCACTCAAATACAGGAACTCCAGCTTTTGTCCCACATTAGTCCCGCCTTTCGCTCAAGAGCCGCATTCGGCTACTGCCCGCGGGTGCGCGGGTCGGCGATGTCCCGCGGGCCGTCGCCGAGCATGTTGAAGGCTAGAATCGTGATAAAGATGGCCGCCGCGGGCGCGATGGCCAGCCACGGTGCCCGGCCCAGGAAATCAATGCCGTCGCGTACCATGTTGCCCCAGCTGGGTGTGGGCGGCGGCACCCCAAGGCCCAGGAAGCTCAAGTTGGCTTCCGTGCGGATGGCCGAGGCCACCCAGAGGCTGGAGACGGTGAGGACGTCGGGTAAGATGTTGGGCAGCACGTGCTGGAACATGATCCGCCAATCCGAGGCCCCCAACGCCCGCGCCGCCTGCACAAACTCCGCGTCCCTCAGGGCGATGGTCGGCCCGCGCGCCACGCGGGCAAACTGGGGCGCGTTGACAAGGGCGATGGCCAGGATGAGCTTCCATAGGCCCGATCCCAGCAGGGCCACGATGATGAGCCCCAAGACCAGGGTGGGAAAGGCAAGGGCCACGTCCACGAGCCGCATTAGGATCTGGTCGGTGCGCCCTCCCTTGTAGCCGGCCACGATCCCGACGGGAACGCCGATGACCATGCCCAACAACACGGAAGCGACGCCGACCTGCAGCGAAATGCGGGCGCCCCAGATCACCCGGGACAACATGTCGTGGCCGAAGCGGTCGGTGCCCAGCAGGTAGCTCTCGGTGCCCGGCGGTTTCAACCGGTTGACCGCACTCTGCCGCACCGGGTCGTGGGGCGCAAGCCAAGGAGCGGCGATGGCCACCACGACCACGATCAAGATGATGATGGCGCCGGCCACCGCAGCCCGGTTGCGCAGGAACACCCTTAGCCTGCGCCGGGCCAGGGACGTGCCGGTCGCGGCTCCGCCGGACTGCTGCATGCGCGGCTCAGTCATAGCGGATCCTCGGATCCACCAATCCGTACAACAGGTCGGTGATCAAGTTGATCACGACGATCATAAAGGCAAACACCACCAGCAAGGATTGCAGCGCAGTGTAGTCCCGTCGAGTCATGGCGCCGACGATGAGGCCGCTTAGGCCTGGCCGGTTGAACACGATTTCCGTCATCACAGAGCTGCCGAGCAGCGTCCCCGCGTACAGCCCGACCATGGTGATGACCGGTATGAGTGCGTTTTTAAGGGCA
>CALFSR010000021.1 GCA_937916565.1 uncultured Bacillota bacterium
CCGCCCGCAATGCCGCGATATTTTCCCGGCGCATGACAGCCCCGCCGCCGGTCGCAATGACCTGCCGATCGCGCTGGGCTACGAAACGGATGGCCTCCGCCTCACGCCGGCGAAACCCTTCCTCGCCCTCGGCGGCAAAGATCGCAGGGATCGTACTCCCCGCCGCGTCCTCGATCACCGCGTCCAGATCGACGAAGGGCCAGCCGAGCCGGGCCGCAAGGCGGCGGCCGACGGTGGTCTTGCCCGCTCCCATGAAACCAGTGAGGATCACATTATTTGCCACTTGCCAGTGGTTCTGCGTGCTCGGGCTGATTCCTGCGCAGAGGCACGAAAGCGAGGACGACCCGCAAGTCCGGGCCGGCAGCTCGGAGGGCTATATCCGCGAGTTCATAATCGGCGAGGAACGGTCGCTCCCGCCGCACGCGAGCCACGAGCCTGCGCAGTTGGTTCAACACGCCGGCGGCTCGGGCCGGCCGGGGAATCCGTTCGATGACGGCGATCGTCCGGATACGGGAGCGCTTGTCCACGGGCTGCGCCTCCTCCTTGCCACGCTGTACTCCAGTCTATGGCAAGGAGGCGGCGCGCTATTCAGGCCGGCTGTTCCCTTGTCCCATTAGAGAGGGGCGCTGAGGAGCTCTCCGGACCGACCTTTGGGTCCAAGCAGGTTGTTCCGGACGGTCAGCCTCGCGCCTTGGGGCACTTGCACCGCCAGGGTGAGCGGCCCGCCCCGCAGCGTCAGCCAGCCGAGACCATGGATCACAAGGTCTTGGGCGTGAGCAAGCGGGACCCTGTGTTCCACAGCGCCTTCCGCCGCGAGCTGGACGCGGCAGCGGGAGCAGGGCGCCCCGGACAAGGGCCGCGGCGGCTCCCGCAAAAGCTCGCGGACCCGTTCGGACCGGGTGCGATGGAGGGGCAGGCCTTGGGCGCCATACGCGATGAGCACGGATCCGTCAGGCACCGGCCCGCGCACCTCCACGGCCGCAAAACCGCCGAGCAGAAGGGCTTGTCCTGGCTTCACCGTCCAGAGCCGGCCCTCAAGACGCCGGTCGGGCACCACCCGCCGGGCGCAGTCAGGACAAAGGCGGTCACTCAACCGGCCCCGGGGCGGGATGCCCGGGGTGTCCAAGAGGGTGAAACCTTCAGGAGTCAGGCGCAGGCGCAAAAGGCTGTACGTGGTGCCGGGCACCGGGGAGACGGTGGGCTCCAGAGTCCCGCCGCCGAGTACTCGGCTCCAGTGGGCCAGCAGAGCCGACTTGCCCACATTGGTCACGCCGATGGCCGCGACCGTACCCCGGCCCGCGCGCTCCTCCAGCCGTTCCCACAGAGCGCGGGTCCCCCAGCCGGTGCGGGCGCTGACGGCGTACACATCCGCCTTGGCAACGCCAAGCTCCGCCAGCCGCCGTCGAACCCACTGCTGCACCTCCGCCGCCGGTGTGCGCGGCGGCAGCAGATCGACTTTGTTGACCGCCACCACCAGCGGCTTGCTCCTCAGCTCCTCCAGCGGCACGGAGATACTAGCCTCGAAATCAAAGGCATCAGTGACCAGCAAGAGGCAGCTGGAGGCCTTCACAGCCTGCCGTACGGCTGTCCACGCAAGCGTTGCGTCGGGGGGCCCGCCGACAACATCACCGTAGTGGCGGAGCCGAAAGCAGCGACGGCAGATCGCGGGTTCGCCGTCGCGGGCAAGCACCTCCGCCGGGACAAACCCGGGCTGCGCCGGATCGCCGCTGTGCAGCGGGGCCCCGCACCCCGGGCACGTTCGCTCACCCATCGCCCGTCGCTCCCTCCCGCAGCCGCAGGTGCATCTCCTCGAGCATTCCCCGGCGCACCAACTGCCGAAGAACCCGGCGTTCAAGCCGCCGCATAAGGCGCGTCGTCCCGAGCTCCGCCGTGCTCAAAGGGTTGACCAGCACCGTAAACATCCCCATGCGGTTGCCGCCCAGGACGTCCGTGAAAACCTGATCCCCGATGACCGCCGTTTGCTCCGGCGCCGTCCCGAGGAGCCTCAGCGCCTTGCGGAACGAGCGCCGACGCGGCTTGATGGCGTAGGCGATGCCGGGGATGCCGAGGCTGTCAGCGAACGCCTTGACCCGGGCGGGGCGGGCGTTGGAGGTTATGCAGACACGAAAGCCGCGCCGCTGCGCCTCCTGAACCCACTCGCGGGTGCGCGCCGGCACGGTCGCGTTGCCATACTCGGCCAACGTATTGTCAAGGTCGAGGATGAGGGCGCGGATCCCCCGGGCGGCCAAATCCTCGAGATCAACTTCGTAAAGCGAGGCGTAGCAGGCATCGGGCGCGAGCAGGCGCAGCACGGCGTGTCCTCCATCCCGGACGGCGTTCGTTTGCGGCCGTGTGTCTCACCGGATTATACCACATGCGTTGCCGTCGCACCGCCTGGCCCAGCCGAAAGAGGGACTTTGCGCCTATTGCCCTGCGGCACCGGCCCCGGAGCGCCCGTCAACCATCGGCCAGCATCTCCCGCTGCAGCTTGGTGAGGGCACGCTTTTCGATGCGGGAAACGTAGGAGCGGGAAATACCCAGAAGGCGTGAAATGTCCCGCTGCGTCTGGCGCACGCCGTCGAGCAGCCCGTAGCGCAGTTCCAGTATGCGGCGTTCCCGCCGCGTCAACTGCCGCATGGTCCTCCGCAGCTTTTCGTGCTCAAGCTGCCACTCGACCTTCTCGACGACCGCGTCGGGTTCCGTGCCCAAAATGTCCAGCAGGGTGATCTCGTTCCCTTCTTTGTCGGCGCCGATGGGATCGTACAGAAGCACCTCGCTGCGGGTCTTTTTGCTCGAACGCAGGTGCATGAGGATCTCGTTCTCGATGCAGCGGGCCGCGTAGGTGGCAAGGCGCGTCTTCTTGCCGCGGTCGAACGTGTTAATGGCTTTGATCAACCCGATGGTGCCGATGGAGATCAAGTCGTCGGCGTCTTCGCCGGTATTGTCGAACTTCTTGACGATGTGGGCGACAAGGCGCAGGTTTCGCTCGACGAGGATGTTGCGGGCCTCCCGGTCGCCTGAGCTCATGCGCTCCAGCAGTTCCGCCTCCTCTTCAGGGGAGAGGGGCTGGGGAAAGACGCTGTTGCTGATGTAGGCCGCGACCAGCATGAGACCGTCCACGAAGGACGCGATCAGGGCGACCAAGAGGGATACCAGCACGGGGCACGCACCTCCTGCAGGATTCGGCGGCAAAGGCCGTGCTCCGCCAATCTATGAGGCGGGGGTGCGCCGCGTGCCAGTACTAGCGCTGCACTTGCTGGCGGGCTCTTACGTGCTCGTTGAAAGTGCGGGTGAAGATGTGGGTGCCGTCGCCCCGGGCAACGAAGTAGTAGTAGTCGGTGTTGGCGGGCTCGAGTACCCCGCGGATGGCGCTCAGGCCCGGGCTGCCGATGGGACCGGGAGGCAGGCCGCGATAGAGATAAGTGTTGTACGGGGAATCGATGGCCAAGTCGGCGTAGAGAATGCGGCTGCGATGTTCGTCAAAGAGGTAGTTGATGGTCGGGTCCGCCTGCAGCGGCATGTTGACCCGCAGCCTGTTCAGAAACACGGAGGCGATGATAGGATGCTCCCGGGCGTAAAGGGCCTCGGCCTCCACGATGGAGGCCAGCGTCACGACCTCATGCGGGCTGAGGCCCAGCGGCGCCGTGGTGCTGTTGATGACGGGCATCGCTACTTCGAGAAACCGGCTCACCATGCGCCGGATAATCTGCTCCTCGGTCATGGAGGGCGACAGGAGATACGTGTCGGGGAACAAGTATCCCTCCAGCGACCGAACGGGCTTGTCGATGGGCGGGTGGCTGCCGTAGATGAGGCTCTCGTCGGAGGCGAGGGCGAGAAACCGCTCGCGGTCCACAAGACCCTGGTGCGCCAAGAGGTCGGCGATTTGGCGCAGGTGCAGACCTTCGGGGACCGTCACCCGCACGGTATGCACCTGCCCGGCCTCCAGACGCCTGACGATGGTCAAAAGATCCATATCGGCGCTGAGCAGGTAGTCGCCCGCCTGCAGGCGCGCATCAAGCCCCATGATGCGGCTGACGAGCTCGAAATGGCGGCCGTTGCGGATAAGACCCGATTCCTGGAGTAGGCGGCCGATGTCGGCTGCGCTGCTCCCCGCAGGCACGGCAAAGAGAACCGCCTCGGCGTTCCGAGGCGCGGCGGCCGGCACGAGGATCGGCACGAGCACGAGGCCGGCCGCCAGGGCGGCGAACCCAGTCAACCCGAGGGCATAGGCGATGAGCCGGCACACGTAAGCGGCCACGCTCTCGCCCGTAAACCGGATGGGCCGTCGCAAGAAGGGGCGCGGCCGGGCGATCCCGGCCAGCGAACGCTCCATCGCTCGTCCTCCTTGCGACCAATTATACCCGGACACGCCGCCGCTGGCAAACCCCGCCGCCGAAACCCCGGACTAGGCGTCGCCTTCCTCCGACTCCTCGTCTTCGAGCTGCTCCAGGGCTTCCCAGACGAGGTCCAACTCCTCGTCGTCGTCCACGAAGTGGAGCACCAGCTCCCCGCTGTCGTCCGGCTCCGCCCGGAAGACGGCTACGCCCTCTTCCTCCCCCTCCTCGAGCTCGGCGGGTTCCAGCACCAGGTACGAGGCGGCATCGAGGCTGACGACCGCGCAGACGACGAACTCTCTGGACTCGCCGTCCTCGTTCAACAGGGTGATGCGCTCGGGCAGCCCGTCCAGGTGGTCGTGCTCGTGGTCATGGTCATGGCCGTGGTCGTGATCATGGTGATGCTCGTGGTCATGGCCGTGGTGTTCGTGCCCGTGCTTGTGCGTCATGATTGTTGCCCCTCTCGGTTTTCGATTTCCTTCCGCCGGCGGTCCAGGTAGGCCTGGAGGATGACGCTGGCGGCCACCTGGTCGATGACCTGCCGGCGCCGGGCCCGTGACACCCCGGCTTGCAGCAAAGTATGCTCCGCCTGAGCCGTGGAGAAACGCTCGTCCCAGTAGACGATGGGTACGCCCGCGGCTTGGGCCAACCGGCGGCCGAATGCTTGCACGGCCTCGGCCTCGGGCCCGATCCGCCCGTCCGTGCGCCGTGGCAAGCCGACGACCACTTGCCCGCAGGAGTGCTCGCGGACCAAGGCGACGAGCCGCCGCACGTCCTCGGCGACGTTGCGCCGTTCGATGACCGTTAGACCCTGGGCCGTCCAGCCTAGCTCGTCGCTGAGGGCAACGCCGATACGCCGTTCGCCGACGTCCAGCCCGAGGATGCGCTTGTCACAACTTTCCGACACCACGCTTCACCCCACGTAAGCACGGCCAACGAGACTGAAGGCCGGCCCATCCGGGCCGGCCGCCCATCTGCACGTTGCCCCCGGTCGCGGCTTGCTTGCGGCTCACCCCACCTGCCGGTCGTCCAAATACGCCTTGACGAGTTCTTCGAGAAGCTCGGAGCGCTCGACGCTGCGCACAAGGCTGCGGGCGTGGCGATGGCTGGTGATGTAGGTGGGGTCGCCCGACAGGAGGTAGCCGACGATCTGGCTGACGGGATCGTAGCCCTTCTCCTCCAGCGCTTGATACACCTCTCGGAGGATGCGCCCGGCGCGCGGCAGCCGATCGGGATCAAACCGGAACAGCATCGTGCGGTCCATGCCGGCCATGATCGGCCACCCCCCTCCCCGCCGGTGATGAAGCCTGGATTCGGTGCGCACCGCCTGTTTTCCTCCACGGGCGCACGCCTTAGGCCTTGGAGCGGGCCGCGGCCAACTGGGAGCGGACGATTTCCTTTGCCCGTTCCAAGGCTTCAGGCAACTTGGCGGGATTGCGGCCGCCGGCCCGGGCCATATGCGGCTGCCCGCCGCCGCCGCCCTCCACCACCTTGGCTGCCTCCCGGACGATGTTGCCCGCGTGCACACCTTCGCTCACAAGGTCCCGGCTGGCCATGGCCACCAGGCTCACTTTGCCGTCCCGAGCCGTTGCCAGCACGACGGCGCCGCTGCCAAGCCGATCCCGCAGCAGATCGCCCAAAGCCACCAGGTCGTCGGGCTCGATGTCGCTGACGCCGGCCACCAGTACCCGAGCGCTGCCCGCCGTCTCCGCCCGGGCGAGCAGCGTATCGACTCGCAGGGCAAGGAGCTGGCCCTTGAGCGCATCGCGCTCTTTCTCCAGCCGCCGCAGCTGCGAGAGCAGCCCGTCCAACTGCTGCGGGACCTGCGCCGGCGGCGTGCGCAATCTCTCGCTGACTTCCCGCACGAGGGCTTCCTGAGCGGCCACGTGCCGCCACGCCGCGTCTCCGGCCACCGCTTCGATGCGGCGCACGCCCGCCGCGACGCTGCCTTCCGAAACGATCTTAAAGAACCCGAGCTCGCCTGTGCGCTGCACATGGGTGCCGCCGCAGAGCTCAAGGCTGTAGTCGCCGACGCGCACGACCCGCACCTGCTCGCCGTACTTTTCCCCAAAGAGCGCCTTGGCACCGAGACGGCGGGCATCGGCCAAGCTCATCTCGGTCCAGGTGACGGGCACGTCGGCAACGACCAGCTGATTGACCCGCTTCTCGAGGGCCGCAAGCTGCTCCGAGGAAACCGGTTCAAAGTGCGTGAAATCAAATCGCAGGCGATCGGGCGCGACGAGAGACCCGGCTTGATTCGCGTGTTCGCCCAGGATCTCGCCCAAAGCGGCATGCAACAAGTGCGTGGCCGTGTGGTGGCGCTGGGTTGCGGCCCGAGTCTTGCCGTCCACCGTCGCCAGCACCCGCTCGCCCACCGCCAAGCGCCCGCTGGCAACCTTGCCCTTGTGCAGGATAAGTCCAGCCTCCGTGCGCTGGGCGTCCGCGACCTCGAGCTGGCCGTCGGCGCCGGTCAGCGTGCCGGTGTCGCCCACCTGACCGCCGCCCGCGGCATAAAACGGCGTCCGGTCCAGGACGACCTCCACTTCTTGCCCGCGCGTGACCGCCGGCACGCTTTCGCCGTTGACCAAAAGAGCCAGCACCCTTGCTTCGCTCTCGAGGCGGTCGTAGCCGAGGAACTCGGTGCGCGGCAGTTGGGCGAGGGCCGGAGCCGCCTGCGTATCGCGGCCCAAGTACCCTTCCTCGCCCCGGGCGGCCCGGGCCCGCTCACGCTGCTGCTCCATCGCGGCGGCGAAGCCCTCTTCGTCGACGGTGAAGCCCCGGTCGGCCGCGATCTCCCGGCTGAGCTCCAACGGGAACCCGTACGTATCGTAGAGACGGAATACGTCGACGCCCGGCAGCACCGTCCGGCCTTCGCGCCCTGCGGCCTCCATGACTTCTTCAAGGATGGCAAGGCCCTGGTCGAGCGTCTGGTGGAAGCGCTGCTCCTCTACCTCGATGACGCGGCGGATGTAAGACTCCCGCTGCACGATGTCGGGATAGCCGCGGCGCATCTGCTGGACGACGGTGCGGGCGATTTCGCCGAGGAACGGTTCGGTGATGCCCAAAAGCCGCGCATGTCGCACAGCCCGGCGAAGAAGGCGCCGAAGCACATACCCGCGGCCCTCGTTGCCGGGCAGGACGCCGTCGTGAATCAGGAAAGTGACCGCGCGCATGTGGTCCGTGATTACCCGCAGCGAAACGTCGGCCTGCGGGTCGGCCTTGTAGGCTACGCCCGCCCGGGCGGCTACATGCTCAAGGATCGGCCGGACGATGTCGATCTCGAAGTTGCTGCCGACCCCCTGCAGCAGGGCCGCGGCGCGCTCAAGCCCCATGCCGGTGTCGATGCCCTTGCGCTCCAGGGGGGTGTAGTTGCCGCTCTCGTCCTTGAAGAACTGGATGAACACGAGGTTCCAGATCTCCACGAACCGTTCGCACCGCTCGCACCCCGGGCGGCAGTCGGGATGCCCGCACCCCCGTTCCGGGCCGCGGTCCACGTGGATTTCGGAACACGGCCCGCACGGGCCGACGCCGATTTCCCAGAAGTTGTCGGCCTTGCCCATGCGCACGATCCGCTCCGGAGGAAGGCCGATTTCCTTTTCCCAGATGTCAGCGGCCTCATCGTCCTCCAGGTAGACGCTGGCCCAGAGGCGGTCGGGCGCAATACCCATGCGCTCGGTGACGAACTCCCACGCCCAGGCGATAGCTTCGCGCTTAAAGTAGTCGCCGAACGAGAAGTTGCCCAGCATCTCAAAGAATGTGTTGTGCCGATCGGTCAGGCCCACCTGGTCGATGTCGGGCGTGCGCACGCACCGCTGGCACGTCGTGATGCGCGGGTGCTCGGGCACCGCTTTGCCCAGGAAGTACGGCTTAAAGGGTACCATCCCGGCCGCGGTCAATAGGAGCGTCGGGTCCCCGTGGGGCACCAGCGACGCGCTGGGCAGCCGCTTGTGATTCTTCTCCTCAAAAAAGCGCAGAAACTCCTCGCGCAGTTGGTCCCCGCTCCACTGCCGCATGAGAAGGATGGCCTCCCCTGTTGTGCCGCTGTCTAGAGGCGTAAAATCGTTATTTTATGGTAACAAGCTGGGCCGGAGCGTGTCAAGAAAGGGAAAAGGCGGGCACGGCGCCGTGCCCGCCCCGCGGGCGCTCACCCGCTGGTCAGGCCTTGAACCTTGTCGGTCACCCATTGCACGCCCCGCATTCCCATGGCCCGGGAAGCGGCCCGCTCCATGCGGCGGCCCATGCGCCGGGCGCCCCGCATCCACGCCCGCCGCGTCCGGTTGTCGGCGCGCGCCATGACCAGCGCTCCTAGGGCAAACCCCAAGAGGCCCCAGCCCATTGCCCGCATCATGGCCGTTCAACTCCTTCCCGCCGTCGTCGGCTCTCGATCCGGCACGGGGTTAGTATACCCCGCGGCCTGGTCCGCGCCCGGACGCAGGGGACCTTGGATAATGCCGCCGCCCACCAGGTAGTCGCCATCGTACCAGACGACCGCCTGTCCGGGGCTGATGGCCCACTGGGGCTCGTGAAACCGAGTGACGACGCCGTCGCCCGCGGGCTCAATGACGGCCGGCGCCGGCTGGGCGTTGTAGCGGATCTGCGTCTCTACCGGCGTGGGTCCGTCGATGCCGGGTACACTCACCCAGTTGACGTCCCGTACCGCCAGGCCCCACTCGCGCACCTCCTCGGCGCGGCCTACGATGACCGCATTGCGGGCCGGGTCGATGGCAACCACGTACAGCCGCTGGCCTGCGGCGAGGCCGAGCCCCTTGCGCTGGCCGACGGTGTAGAAGGCGATCCCCTGGTGCTCGCCCAGGCGGTTGCCGTGCACGTCCAGGATCGGCCCCGGCCTGTGCGCCTCCGGCCGGTACTCCCGCAGGAACCGCCGGTAGTCATTGTCGGGAATGAAGCAGATCTCCTGGGAGTCGGGCTTGGCGGCAACGCCCAGGCCCAGCTCGCCCGCGATCCTGCGGATCTCGTCTTTGGTGTAATCCCCGCACGGTGTCAACGTATGCCGCAGCTGCGCCTGGGTCTGGCCGTAGAACGTATAGGTCTGATCCTTGCGGGGGTCGGCGGACCTGCGCACGACGTACCGCTCCCGCTCGGGATCCCATCCGATCCGGGCATAGTGGCCGGTGGCCACGTAGTCGGCGCCCAGCTCCAGGGCCTTCTCGAGCAGTGTACCGAACTTCACGGTCTGGTTGCACAACAAGCACGGATTGGGCGTCAGCCCCCGCAGATAGTCGTCCGCGAACCGATCGATTACGCTTTCCTGGAACGGCTCCTGAAGATTGACGACGTAGTACGGAATGCCCAGGCGATGGGCGACCCGCCGCGCGTCCTCCACCGCCGTCAGGCTGCAGCAGCCGCTTTCGGAGCGATGCCCGAGCGGCAGGTCGTCCGGCCACAGCTGCATCGTTATGCCGATGACGTCAAAGCCTTCCCGCTTGAGCAAGGCGGCTGCGACGGAGCTATCCACTCCGCCGCTCATGGCGACGACCACCCGGATCTCGGACTTGGGCGGCGCGTCCGGCGGCAGCGGCCACACCGCTCCCCTGTTCGCGCTCGGCATACACGTCACTCTCTCTATCGCCTCGGTCCGAGAGAAACCCGCGGTTTCTCCTTTAGGCGCGCCACCGTCGCCGCGATAAGCTCGACGGCCGCGTCCACGTCGGACTCGGTGTTGTCTTTTCCCAGCGTCAGCCGCAGGGAGCTGCGGGCTAGCTCCCGGGACAATCCCATCGCCACCAGCACGTGGGACGGCGACAACGACCCGGACGTGCACGCCGACCCGCTGGAGGCGGCAAGCCCCGCCAAATCCAGGTTAAGGAGGAGCGACTCCCCGTCGATGCCCGGAAAAGATACGTGCACGTTGTTGGGCAAGCGATGCCGCGGATGGCCATTCGGTCTAGCATCCGGGATCCGCGCCAGGATCCCGGATAACAGCCGCTCCCGCAGCCTCACTAGACGCGGCACGACCCCGTCCATCTCGGCGACGGCGAGGGCCAGCGCCTCCGCCAGCCCCACAATGCCCGCCACGTTCTCCGTGCCCGCCCGCAGGCCCCGCTCTTGACCGCCGCCGTGCAGGAGCGGCTCGATGGGCGTCCCCCGCCGCACGTACACCGCCCCGGCGCCTTTCGGCCCGTTGAACTTGTGAGCGGAGATGATGAGCACATCGCAGCCGAGCTGATCGACGTCCAAGGGATAAAACCCGGCCGCCTGCACGGCGTCGACTATCAGGGGCACGCCGCGGGCCCGCGTGAGCGCGGCAATGTCCCGGATCGGCTGCAGGGTGCCCACCTCATTGTTCGCGTACATGACGGCCACCAGCGCGGTATCGGGGCGCAGCGCTGCGGCCACCGCGTCCGGATGGACGCAAGCATACTCGTCCACGGGCACGATGGTCAGCTCCCAGCCGTGCCGGGAGAGGAACTTGGCGGTTTCGAGAACCGCCTGGTGCTCGACCGCCGACACCACAAGGTGACGGCCGTGGGCTTGCCTGGCCCATGCGACGCCCTTGACAGCCAGGTTGTCCCCTTCCGTCCCGCCGGAGGTGAAATAGACCTCGGACGGGCGGGCGGAAAGCAGAGCCGCCACCCGCTCCCGGGCTTCGTCGATGGCGGCCCGGGCTTGTCTCGCCAGGGCGTACGGGGACGAAGGGTTTCCGTGCCACCGCTCCAGCCAAGGTGCCATCGCTGCGCGCACGCGCGGGTCCATAGGGGTCGTGGCCGCGTGATCCATGTAGATTGTGCCCATGCGCCGCACCCGCTCAGATGTGATAGATATACTCGCCTTCCTGGGCTTGGGCGGCTTCGGCGGCCGCGAGGAGGTCGGCCAAGGTCATCGTCTCGAGGACCTCCCCCACGCGAGCGGTCAATGTCTGCCACAGATGACGCGTCCCAAAGCGGGGCAGCTGCCACCGGTCCCGGCCAAGCGCAGCACCGTCGTCAAAGCGGATCTCAAGCTCCCCCTCCAGCGCCCGCAGCACCGCCGCAGCGGTCGTCTCCTGGGGCGACCTGGCCAGCTGGTACCCGCCTTGTGCGCCCCGCACGCTGGAGACGAGGCCGGCCTTGCGCAGGCTGCCCATCAGCTGCTCAAGATAATGCTCCGAGATGTCCTGCCGCTCCGCGATCTGCTTGAGGGCGATGGGACCTTCCCCGTAGTGGAGCGCCAGGTCCAGCATGGCCCGCAGGCCGTACTCGCCCCGGGTCGAGATCCGCACTACCTTCCGCCTCCTTGGATCCCAGCTGCACCTCGGAAAATCCGACTGGATTTCCAGGGTATGCGCACCCATCTTAGCACGGGTGTTTGCCCCCGTCAACCAGCCGGCGGCTCGTGGCTCGCGCTCGCCCGCCAGCGGCGAAGCCGCTCCCCGAGCACAGCCTCATAACCGTGCTCGGACGGTTCATAGAAGCGCCGGCCAGCCACGTTGTCCGGCAAATACTGCTGGGGGACGTGGTGGCCCGGAAAGTCGTGCGGGTATAAGTAACCCTGCCCGTGGCCCAGGCGCTGCGCGCCGGGATAGGATGCGTCCCGCAGGTGCACCGGCACCGGCTCCCATCGCTCGCCGCGCACCGCCTCCAAGGCCGCCCCGATGGCCTTATAGGCCGCGTTGCTCTTAGGCGCGGTGGCGATGTAGATGGCCGCCTGCGCCAGCGGGATCCGGCCTTCGGGCAATCCCACATGCTCAACCGCCTGCGCAGCCGCGACGGCGACCAGCAGCGCCTGCGGGTCAGCGTTTCCGACGTCCTCGGCGGCATGAATGATAAGCCGCCGGGCGATCGTGCGCGGGTCTTCCCCGGCTTCCAGCATGCGGGCAAGCCAATAAACGGCGGCGTCGGGATCAGACCCCCGCATGCTCTTAATGAAAGCCGACAGCGTGTCGTAATGCTCGTCGCCGCTGCCGTCGTAGGCGACGTTGCGGGTCTGGAGCGCGGCGGCCGCGATGTCCGCCGTCACCCGAACCGGCTCTGGGCCTTGGGCACCGTCGCCTGCCGTCGCCTGGGCGACCTCGACAGCCAGCTCAAGCCCGTTGAGCACCGCTCGGGCGTCGCCGTTTCCCGCGCGGAGGAGAAGCGAGCGCGCCGCCGGTTCCAGTTCCACCGTCAAGCGGCCCAGTCCTCGCTCGGGGTCCGCCAGCGCCCGGTCGATAAGCTGCGAAAGGTGGTCGTCCGTTAAGGCTCGCAGCCTAAAGATCGGCGCACGGGACAACAGCGGCGCGTTGACGGAGAAGTACGGGTTTTGCGTGGTCGCACCGATGAGGATGATGGTGCCGTCCTCAACGGCAGGCAGCAGCGCATCCTGCTGGGAGCGGGTAAAGCGGTGGATCTCATCGATGAAGACGACGGTTCGCTGTCCGTGGTAGCGGAGGCGGTCCCGCGCCTCATCAATGACCCGGCGCACGTCGGCGACGCCGGCGGTCACCGCGTTGAGAGGGCTGAAAGCTGCGCGGCTTTGCGCGGCGATGAGGCGAGCGAGGGTCGTCTTGCCGGATCCGGGCGGTCCAAACAGGATCATGGAGCGCAGCCGGTCCCGCTCCACCAGGACCCGCAAGGGCCGTCCAGGACCCAGGAGGTCCTCTTGGCCGAGCACTTCTTCAAGGCTGCGCGGCCGCATTCGTTCCGCAAGCGGAGCGTTCGCCTTCCGGGCACTGTCTTCCGCCGCCGCAAACAGATCCACCTGGCCCCACCTCCGTGCTGCAGGCATAAGAAAACGGGAGGTCGCCCTCCCGCTTCGGCCAAATACCCCGCCGTGCCGCCATATCCGGCTGTTGGTGAACCTGCGCTCAGGCAGGTGGGTGTCCTCCTGGGCGCTTTTGGGCTTCCCCGCTGCCGGGGCATGCACGCCACGTCCAGAGCCGAACTCCCGGATGTGAAGGTGTTGGCTCACAACACTGCCGGATTCGTCGCGAACACAGCAGGGCGTCGGTTCCCTGCCGAACCCATCATACCACAGCCCCCTTGGCCGCGGCAACCGGGCGCCCGCTGGCAGCGGCGGATAAGTGCCCCTCTGCTTCGCGTGGATGATACGCCCGGATGTGCGCTAGCTGCGGACGCGAATATGCAGCTCCCGCAACTGTTCCTCCGTGACGGGCGACGGCGCGCCCGTCAGCAGGCAGCTCGCGCTCTGGGTCTTGGGGAACGCGATGACGTCCCGGATGTTGTCGGTCCCCGCGAGGAGCATCACGAGGCGGTCCAGGCCAAACGCGACGCCTCCGTGGGGCGGTGTTCCGTACTCAAAGGCCTCAAGGAGGAAGCCGAACTTCTCCTGCGCTTCCTCTTGCGTCAGACCGATGGCTCGGAACACCGTCTCCTGGACGTCCCGCCGGTGAATCCGGATGCTGCCGCCGCCAAGCTCATAGCCGTTGATGACGAGATCGTACGCCTTGGCCCTCACCTTGAGGGGCTCGCTCTCAAGCAGCGGCACGTCCTCATCGACCGGCGACGTGAACGGGTGGTGGGCCGGGTCAGGCCGGCCTGTCTCGGGATTCTCATGGAAAAGGGGCCAGTCCACGATCCACGCGCAAGCAAACTGCCGCGGGTTCAGCTCGAGCCGCTGGCGACCGAGGCGCACCCGCAGCCGGCCCAGGATCTCGGCGGCGACGGCCCGGCGATCGGCGGCAAAGAGCAGTAGGTCGCCCGCGCCCGCACCGGTCGTTTCCCGCAGGCGGGCGATTTCCTCCTCCGAGAGGAACTTGGCGATGGGCGAGCGGACGCCGTCCTCCTGGATCGCCATCCATGCAAGCCCCTTGGCGCCCCACAGGACGGCCAGTTCGACAAGCTCGTCGATCTCCCGCCGCGCCATCGACGCCCCGCCCGGCACCCTGAGGACTTTGACCCGGCCGCCCTCCTGGACAGCTCTGGCGAACACCTGGAAACCGCTTGCGGCAACGACGTCGGACACGTCGGCTAGTTCCATGCCGAACCGGAGATCCGGCTTGTCGCTGCCGTAGCGGTCGATGGCGTCGTCATAGCGCAGGCGCGGGAACGGCTGAGGCAGCTCGATCCCGGCCGCCTCCCGGAACACGTGCACGATGAGCCGCTCCATGACGTCCAGGACGTCCTCTACGTCAACAAAGGACATCTCGACGTCGATCTGGGTAAACTCCGGCTGCCGGTCGGCCCGCAGATCCTCATCCCGGAAGCAGCGCGCGATCTGGAAGTAGCGCTCCATTCCGGCGACCATCAAGAGCTGCTTGAACAGCTGCGGAGACTGGGGCAAGGCAAAAAACTTGCCCGGATGGACCCGGCTTGGCACGAGGTAGTCGCGAGCGCCCTCCGGGGTACTGCGAGTCAGCATGGGCGTCTCGATCTCGAGAAATCCTTCCTGGTCCAAGAAGCGGCGCACGGCCGTCGCGGCCTTGTGGCGCATCATGAGAATGCGCTGCATGGACGGCCGGCGCAAGTCAAGCGCGCGGTAGCGCAGCCGCACCGTCTCATCCACGTCGGCCCGGTCGTCAAGGCCGAAGGGCAACGGCTTGGCGCGGCTCAACACCTGGACGTCCAGGCCGTCCACCTCAATCTCGCCCGTAGCGAGCTGAGGGTTTTCCGCCCCCGGGACGCGGCGGCGCACCTGGCCCCGCACCGACACGACGTATTCGTTGCGCAGGCTGTCGGCGACCGCGTACGCCTCAGGATGCACCTGGGGACTGAACACCACCTGCACGATGCCGCTGCGATCCCGCAAGTCGACGAAAATGAGCCCACCGTGGTCCCGCCGGCGGTGGACCCACCCGTTGAGGACGACCTCTTGTCCTGTGTGGGCCGGCCTCAGCTCCCCGCACCAGTGGCTGCGCTGCCAGCGCTTCTTGGACGCCTCCATGTGGCCATCAGCCGCCTTTCCTCATCAAGAACTGCTGCACATCCGTTGCCCGCATTTCCCGCTCTTCCCCGGTGGCCATCTCCCGCATGCGCACAACGCCGCGGGCGGCTTCATCCTCACCGATAATCACGACGACCCGGGCGCCCAAGCGGTCGGCCTGCTTCATCTGGGCCCTCAGGCTTCGATCCATGTAGTCAATCTCCACCCGCAAGCCCGCATCCCGCCAATCGCCCGCCAAGCGCACGGCGACCCGCCGGCCGGCCGCGCCGTGGTGGGCGATGACCGCGTCCACCGCAGCCGCCGCCGGTGCCTCACGGTGCTTAGCCATGACCAGCAGAATTCGCTCCATACCGGCGGCAAACCCGACGCCGGGCATAGACGGGCCGCCCAGCGTCTCGATGAGACCGTCGTACCGTCCGCCGCCTCCCAGGGCGTCCTGCGCGCCCAGGTCCGCAGAGACGAACTCGAAGACGGTCTTAGTGTAGTAATCGAGGCCGCGGACGAGGCGCGGCGCCATGTCATACGTGATCCCGGCATCCTTGAGGTACGCCCGCACCTCGGCGAAGTGGCCCGCGCACTCCTCGCACAGGCCGTCCACCAGCAAGGGCACATCCCCCGTCTGCCGCCGGCATTCTTCCCGCTTGCAGTCGAGCAGCCGCAAAGGATTGCGTTCAAAGCGCTCCTGGCAGCTTGTGCACAAGCTTTCCCGGCGGTCCGCCAGGTGCGCCCGCAGCCGCTCGACGTAGGCGGGCCGGCACCGCGGGCAGCCGATGCTGTTTAGCAGCACCCGGAAATCCGGCACGCCGAGGCGCCGGAGCAAGGTGGCAAACATCCGGATCATCTCGGCGTCTGCCGCCGGATCCTGGGTACCCAAGCACTCGACGCCCAGCTGGTGGAACTGCCGGGCCCGCCCGGCCTGGGGCCTTTCGTAGCGAAACATGGGGCCCATGTAATACAGCTTGGCCGGCAAAGCCCCTTTGTCCATCCGGTGCTCGAGAAACGCCCGCACCACTCCGGCCGTCCCCTCAGGCCGCAGCGTCAGGCTGCGCTCACCCCGGTCGAGAAAGGTGTACATTTCCTTGTCCACGACGTCCGTGGCTTCGCCGATGCCCCGCTGGAACAACTCGGTGTGCTCGAAGATGGGCGTGCGGATCTCACCGTAGCCATAAGCCTCGAACACGGCCCGCGTGGCCGCCTCCAACTCCTGCCAGCGCCGGGCTTCGGCGGGCAAAATGTCCGCCGTACCCCGCGGCGCCGTGATCCCTGCCAACCGAATCACCCCGTTCTCGATGCACACGGGCGGAACCCCGAAGCCGAGGTTCCGCCGTCGTCACCGCAGCCCGCGGCCCGGCGCCTAACCGCCCCGGGCCGCCCCTCAGTTGGAAACGGCGGGCATGTCAGTCTTGTCCGCCGTCGTTCACGCCGTCGCCTGTACCGCCGGCCTCGGCGCCCGGCTCGCCCTCGGCCGCGCCGCCGGCCTCGTCCGCCTGCGCTCCAGCCCCGTCGCCCGATGCGGAACTGCCGTACAGTTGCTCCAACAAAGCCGCCTGCTGCTCCAGCATGGCGTTCTGGATCGCGACCAAACGGTCGTTGACCACGATCACGTCTTCGGCCAGTTCCATCTCGTCAAAGAGCTGCAGCAGCGTGTACTGGAGCTGCACGTCCCACGGGTTGAGCTCACCCGCCTTGCGCAGGCTCGCGGCCGCGTCCTCGTCCCGGCCCACCTCCCGGTAGGCGAGGGCGAGCTGCACGTGCAGGTCCGGGTCCGTCTCCGCCTTGGAGACCGCCTGCTCGTACTCGCGCACCGCGTCGTCCATGCGGCCGAGCCGCTCGTAGACGCCCGCCAAGGACACATGCAAGTACGGGTTGAACGGATCATCGAGCATCGCTTCCTGGTATGTGACGGCCGCCGCGTCGTAGCGCCCGTTGAGGGCCTGATCGTAAGCCAAGAGCGCCCGATCGTGGATGACAATCTGCGCTGCGCCGCGCCGCTGGCTGAGCCACTCCGACCATTGCCGGTCGCCCGCGGCCCGCTCAAGCTCGACCCGAAGGGTGTCCTTCCGCTCGGCGAACTCCTCATCGGTGGGCTCCCGCCGTTCCGTCACCTGGATAATGTGCCAGCCGTAGACGCTCCGGACAGGGGCGCTGACCTCGCCTTCACCCAGGGCCAGGGCCGCCTCCTTGAACTCCTCCACAAACGGCGTCGACCAATCGACCCAGCCCACATCGCCGCCGACGACCGCCGAAGCGACGTCCGCCGAATGCTGAACGGCCAGATCCTCAAAGGACGCTCCCGCCAAAATCTCCGCCCGCACGGCCTCCGCCCGGGCGCGGGCCGCCTGCCAGGCGTCCTCGGTTTCTCCTTCGGGCTCGATCAGGATGTGCCGGGCGTGCACTTCGGCCATGGCCGCCCGCACTTCTTCGTCGGTAAACTCCGCCCGGCGCACCTGTTCCTGGAGCTTGCGCACCATGACGTCCTCCCGGATCAGGTCCCGCAGGCGCGCCTCCGTGAGCCCGCTCGCCGTCAAGGCCTGGCGGTACGTGGCGTCATCGGGGAACGATGCCTTGATCTGCTGCAGCGTCTCGTCGATCTCCGCGCTCGTCACCGGGAAATTAGCCTCCCGGGCCGCGTCCAGCGCCAAGTAGCTGTCGATCAAGCTGCTCAGGGAGTAGTAGCGCAACTCCTCGGCCATCGTCCCGCGGATGGCGCCGAAATACTGGCTGTAAATCTGCAGGTTGTTCAAGTACACCTGCTGCAGTTCGGCATAGGAAATCGCACGGCCGTTAACCTCGGCCACGGGTGCGGCCGCCTCCGTCGCCTGCTGACCCACGTTGAAGCCCAGGTACAGGCTTCCCGCGACGAATGCCACGACGACGACGACGATGATCCAGCGCATTTGCTTGCGCAGGGTGGCGAAAAACATGGGCGATGAGGCCGCCTCCTTGAGTCGAAATCGCTCTGATAATTTTACTTTAGGGCCTCCGCGGTGTCAAACCAAAGCGTCACCGGCCCATCGTTCTCCAGCTGCACCAGCATCCGCGCGCCGAACACGCCGGAAGCGACGCGAAACCCTCTCTCCGCAAGAAGCTCCTGCACCCGCTCATAAAGCGCCCGGGCCGTTTCCGGCGGCGCCGCACCGGTGAAACTTGGCCGGCGGCCTTTCCGGATGTCGCCGTAGAGCGTAAACTGCGACACAATCAAAAACTCCGCGCCAACCTCCGCCGGCCCCAGGTTCATCTTCCCGTGCTCGTCCTCGAAAACCCGCAAGCCTGCCAGCTTGTCGGCCACAAGGCGCGCTTCGGCTTCGCCGTCGCCGTGGCCGACGCCGAGGAGGACCAGAAAGCCCCGGCCGATGTTGCCCACGACCTGCCCGTCCACCTGGACGCTGGCAGATCGCACCCGTTGGATGACGGCCCGCACGACCCCACCCCAACCCCTTTCGGATATGGCGTCCTGCGCTGCCCGCTTTAACTCGACCCGGAGCGGTGGACCGTCAGAACGCCCTCGACCTGCGTTATCCTCTTGATGACCGACTGGAGATGCTCCACGTCGTGGATGTCCACGGTGAGATGGATGGTGGCCCGCTTGTGCCGGGTCGTGCGGGCCTGGACGGCGCCGATGTTGGTCTTTCCGTCGGAGACGCTGGCCATGATGTTGGTCAGCAGGTTGACCCGGTCGACTGCCTCGACCTCGATGTCCACCGGATAGGTGGCCTGCGGCGTCTTTTCCCACTGCACCTCCAGTTGCCGCCCCTGCTCGGCGATGGCAAGCAGGTTGGGGCAGTCCCGCCGGTGCACCGACACGCCGCGCCCGCGGGTGATGTACCCGACGATGGGATCGCCCGGCACGGGATTGCAGCAGCGGGAAAACCGGATCAAGACGTTGTCTACGCCCAGCACCCGCACACCTTGGGCCTGCTGGCCCCCCCGGTGCTCGCCATTGCTCCGGCTGCGCTCCCGCACTTGCCGGCGGCGGGCCTCAAGCTCTTCCCTGCCTAAGAGCCGCGCCAGTACCTGTGAGGCCGTGACCTGGCCGAAACCGATACCCGCCAAGACGTCATCGACGTCGGCGAAGCCGTAGCGCTTCACCACTTCGTGCATGCGCTCTGAGCGCAACAGCTCCGCGGGGTCCAGCCCGAGGCGTCGCGCCTCGCGCTCGAGCACCTCACGGCCGCGGGCAAGACCCTCTTCTCGGCGCACTTCCTTGAGCCACCCGCGGATCTTGGTACGGGCTTTGGACGTCTTGACGAGCCCAAGCCAGTCCCGGGACGGCGTCGCGTTTTTAGACGTAAGGATCTCAACGATGTCGCCGTTTTGCAGCCGGTGATCCAGGGAAACCATCTTGCCGTTGACCTTGGCGCCCACGCAGTGCATGCCGATGTCTGTGTGCACCGTAAACGCGAAGTCGATGGGCGTAGCGCCCGCCGGCAGGCTCTTCACGTCTCCCCGGGGCGTAAAGACGAACACCTCGTCCTCGAAGAGGTCAATCTTGAGGGTTTCCATGAACTCCTGCGGGTCTTTCATTTCCCGCAGCCATTCCATCACTTGGCGCAGCCAGGCGACCTTCTCCTCAAACTCGCTCGTCGTCCGGCCTTCCTTGTACAGCCAGTGGGCGGCGATGCCCATTTCGGCGATCCGGTGCATGTCGTGGGTGCGGATTTGGATCTCTAGCGGCTCGCCGCGGGGCCCGATGACCGTCGTGTGCAGCGACTGGTACAGGTTCGACTTGGGCATGGCGATGTAGTCCTTGAATCGACCGGGAACCGGCTTCCACAACGTGTGCACAAGCCCGAGCACCCCGTAACAGTCCTTGACGCTGTCGACGATGACCCGCACCGCCATCAAGTCGTAGATTTCGCTCAAGTCCTTTTGCTGGCGCTGGGTCTTCTGCCAGATGCTGTAAAGGTGCTTCGGCCGGCCTTGCATGACGCCGCGGATCCCGACCTCCGCGAGGCGCGCCTGCAAGGTGTCGATGACTTCCTTGAGCTCCTTTTCCCGCTCTTCCCGGCGGCGAGCGAGCCGCCGGGCCAACTCCGCGTACTCCTCTGGATGAAGGGCCCGGAAGGCGAGGTCCTCCATCTCCCACTTCATGGACCACATGCCAAGGCGGTGGGCCAAAGGCGCGTAGATCTCCAGCGTTTCCGTGGCGATGCGGCGCTGGCGCTCCACCGACAGGTGGCGCAGTGTGCGCATGTTGTGCAGCCGGTCGGCAAGCTTGATGACGATGACCCGCAGGTCGTCCGCCATCGCCAGGAACATCTTGCGCAGCGACTGGGCCTGCTGCTCTTCTTTCGTTTGAAAAGTCAGCTTGTCGAGTTTGGTGACGCCGTCGACGAGGCGCACAACTTCCGCGCCGAACTCCTCGGTCAGCTGCTCCCGCGTCACCGGCGTGTCCTCGAGGACGTCATGCAAAAGCCCCGCCACGATGGTGGTGACGTCCATCTGAAGGTCCGCAAGGATGCAGGCGACATCGTAGGGGTGCTGGAAAAAGTCCTCTCCCGAGTCGCGGTACTGCCCGGCGTGGGCCTCGCGGGCGCGCGCGATCGCCTTCTGAACGCGCGCGACGTCCGCGTCCGGGTTATAGGCCAGGATCTTCTCGATCAGCACATCTCGCTGCGGCACCGCACCTACCGTCGCCACGGGAACACCGCTACTCCTCGTAGGTCACCAGCGCCAAGATGTCGTCATGCCCAAGCCGAGCGCGGCCACCCAAGAACGCGAGCTCGATCAAGAACCCAAAGCCGACGATGTCGCCCTCAAGCTGCTTCACGAGGCGCGATGCCGCCTCCATGGTGCCGCCCGTCGCCAGCAGGTCGTCCACGATGAGCACCCGCTGCCCCGGCTTGATGGCGTCGACGTGGATCTCGAGGGCATCCGTGCCGTATTCCAGCTCGTACTCGACCCGAATCTTTGCCGCCGGGAGCTTGTTGGGCTTGCGGATGAGCACAAAGCCGACGCCCAACTCGTACGCGAGGGGCGCGCCCAAGAGAAACCCGCGGGATTCGACGCCAACGATGAGCTCCGGTTTCTTGTCGCGGAAGTGGTCGGCCATGCGCTGCACCACCTCGCGCAGCGCGTCGCCGTTGGCCAGCACTGGGGTAATGTCTTTAAAGCTGATCCCCGCCTTAGGAAAGTCGGGCACCTCGCGGATCAAGGACCGCAAGTCCATCCAATTCGCTCCTCTCAGCAGCCAAGGCAATCAAACGGGCCGGAGTGGCCCCAAGGGCCATCCGGCTCAGCTCAGCAAACGCCTGTTTCCTCCGAACACCGTCATTATATCGCGCCGACGCGCCCACGTCCACCTTGCCGTCGGGCGGCTTAACCAGGCGCCACGGCCCGGGCGGCCGCCCGGCGACGAGGCCGAGCTCCCCGAACACCGCCAAGGCGTGTTCAACCCCCGCGGCCGAGACGAGCCCCGGCCAGCGCTCGTGAATCCGCGCCGCGACGGTCGCGGCCGCAGGCACGATGCCCCCGGCGCGGTCCGCCAAGGCCGCCACGGCCCGGTACACCCACCTCAGGCTGTCGTGGCCAGGGTAGCACCGCTCGAGGTGCGCGGCGGCTTCCTGAAGTACCGCGTCGCTGTAGGCGAGGTGGATCGTCCAACCGGGCGCGATGGCCGCCGCGGCCAAGAGCCGCCACAAAGCAGCCGTTTCCCACGGCAGGCCAAACAGCACCAAATGCCCCCGTCCCGGCCACGGGCCTGAGCCCGTGCTTCCGGCCGCGCAGGCGGCGCCGTCGATCACCGTGATGCGCTTATCGGGCACCACGGGTGGTTCCACTGCCACGGCGGCCTCATCCCGCATCATCGCGCCGGCCGCCCAGGCGAGAGAACGGGCTTCATCGCTCGCGCCGGTAACAGCGACGATGCGGGCGCCGGTGGCGGCCAGGGCCGCCAGGTACGCGGTGCGGGCCAGCGGGTGCCGCGGCGGGTCGGCCCGCCGGTCGGCCACGGGTACGGGACCCGGGCGCACGGCCATCACCGGCGGTACCGGCAACGGCTCGGGCCTCGCCTCCAAGGCTGCGGCCACCTCGTCGCCGGCCTGCGGGGCGCGGATTGACTTGAGCACGAGGTCCACCCGGGGCCGGCCAAAGCCCTCGTTGATCTGGGGCGTGAACGCTACGTCGAGCTCCGTACCCGGCGTCGCGGCCTCAAGCAGGGGCCCGCCCCCAAAACCGATGGCCTCCTGAACTTGGCCCGTCTGCGGACATCGCAGGCTGAGCTTCAGGTGGTTGCCGCTGCCGCCCACCGTCCGGGCGCCCACCACGCGCACGGCGCGGGCCGCCAACACGGGCGTAGGATTGCCGGGGCCAAAGGGCGCAAGCCCCTCCAGCTCCCGCACAAACCGTTCGTCCACGTCCCCGAGCGCCACCTCAAGATCGACCTGCACCTGCGGGAGCAGGTCCGCGGGACCCAGTAGAGCCGCGGCGATGTCGTTGAGCCGGGCCCGCAAGGCCGCCAGGTTGGCCCGGGAGACGGTGAGGCCGGCGGCCATCGCGTGACCGCCGAAGCGCACCAGAAGGTCACTGCACCGGCTCAAGGCACCGAAGAGATCAAAGCCGCGGATGCTGCGGGCCGAACCCTTACCCTCCTCGCCCTCGAGAGCCACGACGACCGCCGGGCGGGCGTACCGCTCGACGAGGCGCGCGGCGACGATGCCGATGACGCCCGGGTGCCAGCCCTCCGCCGCCACTACCAGCACCCACTCGGCCAGCAGACCGCCCGCCTCCACCTGGGCCACCGCCTCCGCCAGGATATCGGACTCGGTCTGCTGCCGGCTCCGGTTCGCGTCATCCAGCGCCTCGGCCAGCTGCCGGGCAGCCGCCTCGTTGTCGCAGAGCAAAAGCTCGACGCCGAGGCGCGCGTGGCTCATGCGCCCGGAGGCGTTGAGCCGCGGCGCCAGGACAAATGCGGCCTGGGTAGCCGTCACGCGTCGCAGGTCCAACCCGGCTGCTTCCGCGAGTTTCGCCACCCCGAGCAAAGGTCGCCGCTGCATGCCATCGAGACCGAGCCGCACCAAGATGCGGTTTTCATCCACCAGCGGGCACACGTCGGCGATGGTCCCAAGCGCCACCAGCTCAAGGCCGTCGTCCGCGGGAAGGCGCTGCCCGAGAGCGCGGCCTAGGGCGGTCAGAAGCTTGTAGGCGACTCCGACGCCGGCCAGGTCCCGGAACGGATAACGGCTGCCTGCGCGCTTCGGATTGACGACGGCCACGGCCTCCGGCAGGACCGGGCCCGGCTCGTGGTGGTCGGTGATGATCACGTCCATCCCGAGTTCCCGCGCCCGCGCCACCTCCTGCACGGACTGCGTGCCGCAGTCAACGGTGACCAGCAGGTCGACGCCGGCGGCCGCCAGACGGTCGACGGCGTCGACGTTTAGTCCATAACCTTCGGTTTGGCGGTCGGGGATGTACCACGCAGGATCAAGGCCTAGACGCCTAAGCTCCCGAACCATGAGGGCGACGCTCGTCTGCCCGTCCACGTCGTAGTCGCCGTAGATCGCGACCTTCTCCCCGGCCGCGACGGCTCGGGCCAGGCGCGCGGCGGCCGGCTCCATGTCCGGCAAAAGGAGCGGGTCGTGGAGCGTTGCGGGGTCCGCGCGCAGCATGGCGCGGACCGCTGCCGGATCCGCCATTCCCCGGGCCGCCAATAAGCGCGCCAGCGTGTCCGACACGCCCGCTTCCCGCACAAGTCGGGCAACGGCGGCCGCATCGGGCGCCGGGGCCACTTTCCAGATAGTATGCAGCTGCATGGAGACTCACCTGGTCAAGGAGTTCGCGCGGCTCAAGGACTCAACAGAGACCGAGGGGCTAGGCCGGCGGGGACGCGGCGGGCCGCTCGCCGTCCCGCTCGCTGCCTTCGAGGACGGGCCTTTCCTTCTCGAGTTGCTGCAGGCGCCGCTCCAGCTTGTGGATGTGGCCTTGCAGCTGGCGGATGCGCCACGAGGACTGGATCTGCCGGATGAGGCCGATCAGGCCGGCCACCATCGCCCCGGCGGCCGCCGAGCCGACGACGACCACCACGAGCGACGTCTCCAGCTGCCAGCGGATTAGATTGACGGTGATGGGCGCAGCGTTCTGTACGGCAAAGACGGCCACGCCCAGGGCAAAGAGCAACGCGACAATGAGCAATAACTGCACGGTTCTGGTCCCCCCGGCCGCGCGACTGGCATCACGTGGCACTTCTCCCCCGGCGCGGCGGTTCCCTCCCCGGCTCTAGAAGCGCCCCGACCGCAGGATCCCGATGACAAGCCCGAGCCCGATGAAACCAGCCAGCACGAATCCGATGAGCCCCAAAGCCGGCACGCCCCACCAGGAAGGACCGGATGTCTGCAGCACGATGCCGGATCCAATGATCAGCGCGGCGAGCACGATGGCCATGGCCACCCGGTTGCTGGTGCGCTCGAGGCGCTGGACGGTGCGGTCAAGCCCCTCGTGTACGAAGCGCACCTGGAGCTCGCCCCGGAGCAGGCGCGTCAAGGATTGGTCCATCTTCTCCGGAAGCCGGGCGAGCAGCCGCCCGTAGTCGCCGCCTTCGGCCAAGGCGCGCCGCACAAGCCGCGCCGGATCCGCCTGGTGCCGCATGAGCTCCCTGGCAAACGGCTGGGCCAGCTCAAGAGCGTTGAACTCGGGGTCTAGCGCTTTACCGACGCCCTCAATGGTGACGAGCGCCTTGCTGAGGAGCAGCAAGTCCGAGGGCAGCCGAAGGCGGTGGCGATGCGCGAGCTGCAGGATCTCCTGCACAACGGGCCCGAGTTCGATCTGCCGCAGCGATTTGCCGTAGTGACGGTCGATGAGGTCTTCCAGGTCCCGCCGCACCGGGCGGAAATCCGCGTCCGGGTCCAGCGCCCCCAGGCGCACAAGCCCCCGCACGACCCGGTCCGTGTCCCGCCGGGTGACCCCGATGAACAGGTCGACGACCGCCCCCATGGTCTCTTCATCGAGGCGGCCCACCATACCAAAGTCGATGATGGCCAGGCGGCCGTCCTCCGTGATGAACAAGTTCCCCGGATGGGGATCGCCGTGGAAAACGCCGTCGATGAGAACCATGCGCAAGAAGACTTCCGCGCCTAACTGCGCCACGGCTTTCGGGTCCTGCCCGATACGCTCGAGACCCTCCCGGTCGTCGACTTTGACGCCTTCCAGGTACTCCATGACGAGCACGCGCGATGTGGTGAGATCCCAATACACCTTGGGAATGCGCACGCGCGCATCATCCGCCCACGCCCTTCGAAAGCGTTCGATGTTGCCGGCCTCAAGCCGGTAGTCCATTTCCCTGCGCAACACCCGGGAAAACTCGTCGACGAACTCCCGGGGGCTAAACCGCTCGACCCGCCAGCGGTCCTCGACGACAGCGGCCAAGTTTTCCAGGATCTCGAGATCGGTGTCGACCACTTTCTCAATGCCCGGCCGGCGCACCTTGACGACTACCTGGGTACCGTCGTGAAGCACGGCGCGGTGAACTTGTCCGATGGACGCCGCGCCGATCGGTTCGGCGTCGAAGGAGGCAAACGTCTCCTCCACGGAGCGGCCGAACTCCCGCTCGATTTCTACCTTGATCGCGCTCACGTCTACGGCGGGTACGTGATCTTGCAGCCGCGACAGTTCATCGGCCACGTCTTGGGGGACGATGTCGGGGCGAGTGCTCAAGATCTGCCCGAGCTTAACGAAGGTGGGGCCAAGCAGCTCCAGAGCCGTCCGGAGCCGTACGCCGCGGGTGTGCTCGGGCGGCTCGGGGGCGAGGACGCGACGCCGGAACGGCACGAGATCCTGGAGGTCCAATTGGTCCAGGGCATAACCGAAGCCCTGGCGCAATAGGACCTCCACGATCTGCCGGTAACGGCGCAAGTGCCGGTAACGCCGGTTGACAAAGCTGATGGCCACGGGGTATCACCACCTAAGGGGTGGGTGCCGGATTCGCCTCCCCCCGTGCCCGTTCCTCCCGCTCCTTAAGCAGCCACCACAATGGATTGGCCACCATCAACGACGAGTAGGTGCCAACGGTCAAGCCGACGAGCAGCACAAGGATGAAGTCCCGCAACGTGCTGCCGCCAAAGACGAACAGCGTCACGAGCACGAGCAGCGTCGTGGCGGTCGTATGAATCGTGCGCGCCAGCGTCTCGTTCAGGCTGCGGTTGAGCAGCTCAACCAGCGACTTCTCCTTGCCCCGCTGCAAGTTCTCCCGCACCCGGTCAAAGATGACGATCGTGGCGTTGAGGGAGTAGCCGACGACCGTAAGGATCGCCGCGATGAATGGACTGTTGACCTCGACGCCGAGCACCGAGACGACGCCTGTCGCGATGATCGCGTCATGAAGCAGCGCCGCGACGGCCGCAACCGCGAACTTGAACTGAAACCGTACCGAAACGTAGATCAGGATACCAATGGAGGCAAGCGCCACCGCCAGCAGTGCCCGCCGCAGGAGTTCCGCACCGATGACAGGCCCGACGAGCTCGGTGCGCAGCACCTCCACCCCGCCGAAAGCCGCCGCCAGGGCAGCGTCCACCCTTTCGATCTCCGCGCTACTCAAAGGCCGCGTCCGGATGAGCACGTCCCGGGGATTATCCAGCGGCTGGATGACGGCTCCCGCGACATCCAAGTCGGCGAGATCGGCCCCGGACAACACCTGCCGCACCTCATCGGCTGTCGCAGCACGGCCTAGCTGCCGCTCAATCAGGGTTCCGCCGGTGAAGTCGATGCCTAGGTTGAGCCCGCGCACGCCGAGGCTGAGCAGGCTCAACATAACCAGCACCGCGGACACGGCCAGAGTCGCTTTGCCGTAGCGCATAAAGTTGAAGCGAGTCTGTCCCATGGGTCAGGCTGCCTCCTGGACACCGAAGTAGCGGGCCGCGCCCTTGGGGTTGGCCTCCACCGCCGCCACCAGCAGCCACCGGGTGACGACGATGGCCGTCAACATACTGGCGAGCACGCCCAAGCTCAAGGTGACGGCAAACCCCTTGATGGGCCCGGTGCCCAGCCAAAAAAGGACGCCCGCCGCGATGAGCGTCGTCACGTTGGCGTCCAAGATAGCCGTGAACGCCCGGTGAAATCCGGCCCGGACGGCGCCCCGGATCTTGCTTCCGCTGCGCAGCTCGTCCTTGATTCGCTCATAGATAATGACGTTCGCGTCGACGGCCATGCCCACCGAGAGGATTAGGCCAGCGATGCCGGGCAAAGTCAGCGTGGCATGCAGTCCCGCTAGGAGCGCCAGGACAAGCATGATGTACACGCCCAGGGCGATGTCGGCCAAAAGCCCCGGCAGGCGATAAAACATGATCATGTACAAAACCACCAGCACGAGGCCGGCGATGCCAGCCTTGAGGCTCCGGTCGATGGACTCTTGGCCCAAGGTCGGCCCGACGTTGCGCATCTCCACGACGTCCAGGGGCACCGGCAGGGAACCCGCCTTGAGCAGGATCGCCAGGTTTCTCGCCTCGTCATGGGTGAAACTGCCGGTGATCTGGCCCTGGCCCGAGGTGATCGGCTCCTGCACCACCGGCGCCACGAGCAGCTCGCCGTCCAACCGGTGCGGGATCGGCTGTCCGACATACAACGTCGTCAGCTGGGCAAAGCGGGCAGCTCCCTCCGGCGTGAACTGCACGTCGACGGCGGGCCGCCCGAACCTGTCCACGCCCAGGCGGGCATCCGCGAGGTCAGCGCCCGTCAGTACCGTTCTGCCGAATGGGTCCTGGATCTCCAACTGCGCCGTACGGCCGATGACGTCGATGGCCTGCTGCTGGTCGGACACGCCGGGCAGCTCGACGACTATCCGCCGGGACCCTTCCCTCTGAATAACGGGCTCCGCCACGCCTAGCCCGTTGACGCGCCGGTCGATGATGGCCATCGCCCGCTCCATCACCTCATCGGTCACCGCGGCGGCGCTGATCTGCCGGGCCTCCAAGACGATGTGCACGCCGCCCTGGAGGTCCAGGCCTAGCTGCATTGGAAACCGGTACAAGACCACGCCCGTGGCGGCGAGGATGAGTAAGATGACGACAATGCGCACGATGTTTCCCCGGGGCAAACTACGTTCCTCCCTCGCCAACAAGTGGACGCCCGTGCCGTCATAAGGCACAAGACGGCCGTTGGGCTCGCCTTTAGACACACGGAACGATTATAATCCCGTCGCCAGGACTTGTCAATTTCGACAACTTTCCGGCACCGCGCCCGCGGCGCCGCGCCAGAACTTAAGCTTCGCCCTTTGCCGCCGGCGCCTCCACACGGAACATCGTGGCGAGCATGGTGGCTATTGCCGTCTCTTGCCCGTCGGCTCCGCGGGCCCAAACATCGCCGATGCAGACCGTCACCGTGCGCCCGGGCCGCAGCACCCGGCCCCGGGCAAGGAAGGACTGGCCCCGGGCCGGCGCCATCAGGTTGATCTTGAACTCTACGCTGAGCACTTCGCAGCCCGGAGGCATGAGGGACAACGCCGCGTACCCACAGGCGCTGTCCACGATGGCGGTTACGGCCGCCGCGTGCAGGTACCCGTGTTGCTGGGTCAGTTCGGGCCGGAACGCCAGCTCGATATCCACCAAGCCCGGCTCGACGCGCACGAGCCGGGCGCCGAACAACTCCATGATGCGCTGGCGAGCAAAGCTCGCACGCACGCGCTCCGCGTAGTTGGGATCCTTGGGCTGCCATGCAGCCGGGGCCTGGGAGAACGCTGTCATCTCGTGCACCTCTCAAGCAGGCAGGCCCGGGCGGGCCAGGTGATGGGCGCGGCCGGCGGCTCACGCCAGCCGGGCGCCGTTGATCACGAGATGAAACCGGCAGTCGAGAAACTCCGCGGCGCGGCGGGACATGATCATGCGCTGCAGAAAGATCTCGAAATACTCGAGGACGGAAGTGGCCTCACGTTCGATGGTCAACTCCAGCGTAATCGTGCGGGCCGTGCCGTCCACCGACAGGAACGACCGTACGACCGCATAGTTGACCCGATCGTGAATGTCGAAGGTGGCCGGGTCGCGGTTACGCACCCGCGTCCGGTGTACGTCGGACTTGTCGGCCAAGATGAGAGCCGCCGACACCCGGTTTACCGGATGGCCGTGAGCTTCCTCGTGGTTGCCGATGGCGCCCAAAATGGTGGCCGCCTCCTGGGGCGGCATGCCCAGTTCGTCCAAGATGGGCGCCATCAGCACCGCGCCCGTCAGCGCGTGGCCGGCTCGGCCGACCACGTTGCCGATGTCGTGGGTGTAGCCGGCGATGGCCGCGAGCTCCGCTTCCCGGGCCGGGCACCCCAGGCGCGTGAGGACGTTATAGGCGATTTTGGCCACAAGTCCGCAGTGGCGTTCGCCGTGTTCGGTAAAACCGATGGCCGCCAGGTGCGCGTCCGCCTGCTTGACGAACGCGGCGACCTTTGGGTGCGCCCGCACCACCTCAAGGGTAACCGGCGTCGCGCCGTTGCCGGACCCGCCTGTCACCGCTTAATCCCGGCCCTTCACATGGCCGACGCCCTGGCGGCTTAACCGGATCTCGACTTTGTCAGCGACCCGCAGGTGCACCTCGTCGTCCTTCACGCCGGTGATCTCGCCGTGGATACCGCCGACGGTGATGACCTTGTCGCCGACCTTGAGGCTGTCGAGCATCTCCTTGCGCTTGCGCTGCTGCTGCTGCTGGGGGCGGATGAGCAGGAAATAGAACACGGCGAACATCAAGATCAGGGGCAAAAGCGACCCCAGGAGACCTGCGCTCCCTGGGGCTGCGGCCTGCAGTAGCACCATCCGTGGTTCACTCCTCGCTTTCGGGCATAAGCACTTCTACTGGCCTTTCGACGGGTCCGCAGGCGTTCCTGCCTTCCCCGCGCCGCGGTAGGTGCGCAAGAACTCGTCGCGAAACTGTGCGAACGTGCCCTCCCGGATGTGCCGGCGCACATCGTCCATAAGCCCGTAAAGAAACGCCAGGTTGTGCCAGGTGGCCAGGCGCATGCCCAGCACTTCGCCGCTCTTAAATAGGTGGCGGATGTACGCGCGGGTGTAGTTTTGGCAGACGTAGCAACGGCAATCCGGGTCCAGCGGGCCAAAGTCCCGGGCGTAGCGGGCGTCACGGACGATGACCGTTCCGGTGCGGGTAAACACGGTGCCGTGGCGGCCGATCCGGGTCGGCAAAACACAGTCAAACATATCGACGCCCCGGGCGACACCTTCGACGAGATCCTCCGGGGAGCCGACGCCCATGAGATAGCGGGGCTTCCCGGGCGGCAGGATGTCGCTCACCACGTCCAGCATGGCCAGCATGGCCTCTTTCGGCTCGCCGACGCTCAAGCCGCCGATGCCGTACCCTGGGAAGTCCATGTCCACCAGGGTGCGAGCGCTCTCGGCCCGCAGGTCCGGGTACACGCTTCCCTGCACGATGCCAAACAGGGCCTGGTCGGAGCGCCCGTGGGCCTTTTGACAGCGGGCCGCCCACCGGTGCGTCAGCTCCATGGAACGGCGGGCGTACTCATAGTCGCACGGGTACGGTGCGCATTCGTCGAAGGCCATCACAATGTCCGCCCCGAGGTTCTCCTGGATCTCGATGGACTTTTCGGGACTGATGAAATGGCGGGAGCCGTCCAGGTGCGACTGGAAGGTAACGCCTTCCTCCTGAATGCGGCGCAGGCGCGCGAGGCTGAACACCTGGAAACCCCCGCTGTCGGTCAAAATGGCGTGGGGCCAGTGCATGAAGTTGTGCAGCCCGCCCGCCTCCCGCACCAGTTCCGCGCCGGGCCGCAAGTACAGGTGGTACGTGTTGGCAAGGATCAGGCGAAACCCGATGCCCGCCACCTCATCGGGCGTCATCGTCTTGACCGACGCCTGAGTCCCCACGGGCATGAACACCGGCGTCTCCAACTCCACATGGGGCGTCTTGAGCCGCCCGGTGCGGGCCCGTGTGACGGGACACGTCGTTTCAATCCGGAACTCGATGGCCATCGTGGCGAAGTCTCCTCCCGCCGGCTTCCTCACAAGATCAGCATCGCATCGCCGAAGCTGAAGAAGCGGTATCGCTCCCGCACGGCTTCTTGGTAGGCGGCCAGCGTCCGTTCGCGGCCGAGGAACGCACTAACGAGCATCAAGAGCGTCGAGCGGGGCAAGTGGAAGTTGGTGATGAGAACGTCCACCACTTTCCAGCGGTAGCCCGGGTAGATGAACAGGTCCGTCCAGCCGTCTCCGGCCCGCACCTCGTCCTCCGCCACGGCGGCCGCTTCAAGCGTCCTCGCCACCGTCGTGCCGACCGCGACGACGCGCCGCCCTTCTCGCGCGGCCGCGTTGACGGCGGCGGCGGTCGCAGGGGGAATGGAGAAGTACTCGGCGTGCATGCGGTGCTCCTGGATGCGCTCCGCCTGTACGGGCCGGAACGTACCGAGGCCGACGTGCAGCGTCACATACTCGATCGCGACGCCTTGCGCCCGGATGCGGTCAAGCAGGACGGGGGTAAAGTGCAGCCCGGCCGTGGGCGCGGCCGCGGACCCCGCGTCCCTGGCGTAAACGGTCTGGTATCGCTCGGGATCCTGCAGCGGCGCGCGGATGTACGGAGGCAGAGGCACCTGCCCCAAGGCCGCGAGGCGCTCATCCAAGTTGTCCGCGGGCGAAAACTTGAGCAACCGCCCCCCGGACTCGGTGCGGTCCACAACCTCGGCGGTCAACTCGCCGCGACCAAAGACAATCCGGACGCCCGGAGCCAGCCGCCGTCCCGGCCGCACCAGGGCTTCCCAGGTGTCGGCGCTCGCCCGCCGCAAGAGCAATACCTCGACCCGGCCCCCCGTCGGCTCCTTGGTACCGAAAAGCCGCGCCGGCATGACGCGGGTGTCGTTCAGCACGAGCACGTCTCCGGGAACGAGGTACTGGGGCAAGTCCCGGAAGACGCGGTGCTCAAGCCGGCCGCTGTCCCGGTGAACGACCAGGAGGCGTGCGGCGTCCCGGGGTTCCACCGGCGTCTGGGCGATGAGTTCCTCGGGCAGCTCATAATCGAAGTCGGTGACGTTCAACGGATTCGCTCCTTGACGGGTGCGGTCACGGGCGGGCCCCGCTCAGCGGTACCCCAGCTCCTGGAGGGCGCCGGGCCGGTCCCGCCAGCCCGGTTTCGTCTTGACCCACAGCTGCAGGTTGATCTGGCTGCCGAGCAGCGCCTCGATCTCCATGCGGGCGAGCCGCCCGATCTCCTTCAGCATGCGGCCTCCCTGACCGATGATGATGCCCTTTTGGCTGTCGCGCTCCACGATGATGGTGGCATGAATGTCCACCAGGTCCCGGTCGGGCCGCCGGCGCATCTGCTCCACCGTCACCGCGACGGAATGGGGCACTTCCTCCTGGGTCTGGTGGAACACTTGCTCCCGGATAAGTTCGGCGACGAGAAACTCCTCGGGCCTGTCCGTGACCCACTCGTCGGGGAAAAACTTCGGGCCCTCGGGCAGCTGCGCCACGATCCAGT
The DNA here is from genome assembly GCA_937916565.1 of uncultured Bacillota bacterium. Classification (GTDB taxonomy): domain Bacteria; phylum Bacillota; class Limnochordia; order Limnochordales; family ZCTH02-B6; genus ZCTH02-B6. Next base: position 32,556 of record CALFSR010000021.1, read on the forward strand.
CCACAAGCTCTGCGGTCCCCTGGCCCGTCACCGCCGATACGGGCGCCACATGGGCAAAGTCGCCCAGCTCGGCAAAGGCCGCCACCGCGGCCGCGCTTTCCTGGACCAGGTCCATCTTGTTGACGACTAGTACGACCGGCGTGTCCACACTCGATAGCTCCTTGGCAATGAGCCGATCACCCGCACGCACGCCGGCGGCGCCGTCGACGACGAACAGGATGACATCCACCTCGTTCCAGGTGGTGCGCGCCGTTTGCACCATGTAGTCTCCCAGCAGGTGCTTGGGCTTGTGTACACCGGGCGTGTCGATGAAGACCACTTGGGCGTCGGGCCGGGTCAAGACGGCTTGGATGCGGTGCCGGGTCGTCTGCGGCTTGTCGGAAACGATAGCCACTTTGGCGCCGACGACCGCATTGAGCAGCGTCGACTTGCCGACGTTGGGACGACCGATGAGGCTTGCGAAACCGGAACGGAACGCGCCTGCGTCCACGCTCTACCCTTCCCTGGACGGCAGGTGAAACACGCCGGGGATCAGCTCCGCAAGCGCCACCACTCGCCGCTTGCCCTTGAGATTGGCCAAGATGACGGGCATGTCGGGTGCAAACTCGCTCAGCGTCTGCCGGCAAATGCCGCACGGCGGAGCGGGGTCGTCCACGTCCGTGACAACCGCCAACGCCCGGAAGGCCCGCTGTCCATGCGCCACGGCGCTTCCCAGAGCCACCCGCTCGGCGCAGATGGTCGCGCCATACGACGCGTTTTCCATGTTGCAGCCCGTGAAGATCTCGCCGCTTTCGCCCATGAGCGCGGCACCCACGAGGAACCCGGAGTAAGGCGCGTAAGCCCGTTCCCGCGCTTCCCGCGCCGCGGCGACGAGCTTATCGACTTCCGCCTCGGAAAGCCCAAACGGGCCTTCGCTCGCCATGTCCACAGCCATCACCTTCCTTGGTGCCGCCTGCGCCAGGGCCAGCGCCGCGGCCAAGCCGCCCGAAGACAGCGCAGCCAAGAGCGGCGGCAAGTAAGGGACGAACACGATGTACCCGATGACCGCCGCCGCGCATGCGACGACGAGGACGCCGCCCGCGGCGACGTTTTTCGCGACAGCGGCCAGGGGGTGGTACGCCGGCGTCACCAGGTCCACGACCGTTTCCACGGCGGTGTTGAGGAGCTCCGCGGCCAACACCGCGCCGATGGCCAGGACGAGTACGGCCAGCTCCACACCCTTCAACCCAACCGCCCACGCCAGCAGCGTCACCGCAGCCGCCGCGAGGACGTGAACGCGCACGTTGCGCTGGGTGCGAAACGCGTACGCGACACCTGCAAACGCAAAGCGGAAGCTCTCGATCAGCGTGCGGGCGCGCATGGGACGCCCGTGCTCCTCTCCCGCGGCCGCCTCAGGCCTCACCGCACGAGGCCCGCCTCGGACAAAATGGCTTCCTCCCGCTCCCGCATGGCGGCCCGGTCGGTTTCCTCCTCATGATCATAGCCCAGCAGGTGCAATACCCCGTGCACGCACAAGTAGGCCAGCTCCCGCTCGAGGCTATGACCGTAGTCTTGTGCCTGACGGGCCGCCGTCTCCACGGAGATGACGACGTCGCCGACGAGAAGGGGCCGCTCCGGGAAGCGTTCCGGGTGCTCCCGCACAAGGGCAAGCTCCTCCGGTTCCCAGATGGGAAATGACAAGACGTCGGTAGGCGCGTCCTTGTCCCGGTAGTCGCGGTTGAGCTGCCGGATCTCCTCATCGTCCACAAGGGTCACGTCCACCTGAGCGTGATCGGGCATGCCTTCGGCCGCCAACGCGGCCCGGGCGACGGCGACGAGCTGGTCCGTCATGGCCTCGGTCACGGACAGGCGGGTGCGATTGATCAATAAAACGTCCATGCGGCTCCTCCTTGGGCGACCGGGCCTTCTCCGGTCCAGACGTGCCCGCCCGCCGGGATCACGCGCGGCGGGCCTCCTGTTCCTTCAGCCGCTTCAGCTCCTGCTCCCGTACGGCCATCTCCGGATACTCGACCCGCTTGTGGAAAATGCCGGTCAAGACCCGTACAAAGGCTTCGGCGATCTTGTCCAGATCCCGCAAGGTCAGGTCGCTCTCATCGAGCTCGCCGGCTTCCAAGCGGTCCCTGATGATCCGCCGAACAAAACCCTCAATGCGCCCGGGGGTCGGCCGCCCCAGCGACCGCACGGCTGCTTCCACCGCGTCGGCCAGCATGACAAGGGCGGTCTCCTTGGACTGCGGGCGGGGTCCGGGATAGCGGAAGTCTTTTTCGTCGACGGACTCGCCCTTAGCGTTTTCCACGGCCTTTTGGTAGAAGTACTTGACCAGGTCCGTACCGTGATGCTCCCGGATGAAGTTCACGATAACGTCGGGCAGATGGTACTCCTTGGCGAGCTCGAGGCCGTCCCGCACGTGCGAGATGATGATCAGGGTGCTCAGCGTCGGCGACAGCTTGTCGTGGGGGTTTTCCCCGCCAAACTGGTTCTCCACGAAAAAGTACGGGCGCTTCGTCTTGCCGATGTCGTGGTACTGGGCCCCGACCCGCACCAGAAGCTGGTCGGCGCCGATGGCCTCCGCGGCCGCCTCGGCCAAGTTGCCCACGAGAATGCTGTGGTGGTACGTGCCCGGCGCCTCCATCAGCAGTTTGCGCAGCAACGGGTGATTGGGATTGGACAGCTCAAGGAGCCGGATCGACGACGTGATGCCAAAAAGCGTCTCCAAGTACGGCAAGAGGCCGATGGTGCCCACCGCGGACACGATGCCGTTGACGATGCCCAGAAACGAGTATTGGACCAGGAACACTTCGCTGCGGATGAGTCCAAGGGCGATCATCGCCAAAAAGCACGCCCCGCCCACGATGAAACCGGCCCGCGTGAGATCCGAGCGCTGGCTCACCTTGGAAACGCTGTATACGGCCGCGATGCCGCCGGCAAGACCGAGCAGCAGCCAGCGCCCGTCGAAGCCAAACAGGGCTGCCAGCATCGTCGACAAGACGATGCTGACCACGACGGCAAGTCGCGAATCCAACAGGAGCGTGACCAAAAGGCCCGCCAATCCCACCGGCACTAGAATGGCGGTGCCGTCCCAATCGATGAAGCTGCCCACCTTGGCCAAGCCGGCGACAAGCAGCACGATGAGCCCCAGCAGCGCGAGCTGCCGTTCGCTCATGAGGATATCTCGCCGGTGCTGGTATAGGTACACTCCCACCACGCCAAACAGGAGCAACAGCAAGAGCGCGCTGCCGGCCAACTGGCCGTAGCTGAACCCGCCCTCCAAGAGTCCGAGGTCCTGCAGCAGGGTGACGTGCTCGGGGCCGACCTGATCGCCCCGGCGGATGATGATCTGGCCTTCCACCACCCGTACCTCGGCCACGGAGCGTATCGCGTCCTGCCGAGCCCGCTCCATCCGCTCAGGGCTCGGGATCAGGTTCGGGCGGATGACCGCCTGCACAACCTCGGCCACCAGTTCCCGCTCTCCTGCAGGCAACGCGGCGATCTGCGCCTGGGTCAAGACCGCCTCCCGCTCCCGCTCCAGGTCGTCGGTGCCAATGCGGCGGCGCTGCATGAAGTCGGCCGCGAAGCGTGCCGTCCGGTCCGCGAGCGCCGTGCGCGCCTCGTCAGGGAGCGCCAAGGCGTAGGCCAGTACGTCCGCCGCCAGCTCCACTCCCTGGTCGGCCAACAGCGCCTGCGCCCGGGCCACCATGTCGTCAATGGGCAGAGGCGGCGGTGCCGGGGCTTGCAACTCCTCCGGCTGTTCACCCGCGTCCTGTGACGCCCCGGACGGCGACTCCGCGGGCAGATCAGTCTCCGCGAGGGCATCCACCGCGCCCTTGCGCACTTCGGCAAGGACGCCGAAGATTGCTTTCACACGCTCTTCGGAGCGCAGCGCTTCCGCGGGGTTGATCTCCCAGTTGACCGGGTCGAGCTCGGCGTCGCGCACCGCCTGCCGTGCCGCCTGTTCCCGCAGCTGTTCCGTCCGGTACCTGTCGACCACGTCCCGGGGTGCGACCACGTCGTGGGTGGCCACATCCCCCACTTTCCAGTCCACCGCGTCCGGCCCGGCGCTAGCCGTCATAAGGACCAGGAGAACCACATACAGCGATCCTGCAAGCAGCAGGCGCCGGGCGCGGCTGGGCCGCGTAAAGAAACCGGCGATGGGTGCCCATACGGATGCGCGCAAAGACGCCCACGCGCCGTGGGCGCCCCCGCGACGGCCCTGGCCCGAACCGTTGCCGTCAGTTCTCCTGAACATGCCGGTCATCTCCCGCCGCTTCCGCCCGCTGTCCGTTGCGAGCCTGGGCGCGGCGCTGCTCGTCCCGCTCGTAGGCGCGCACGATGGTCTGCACCAGTTCGTGCCGGACGACGTCCGCGTCCGACAGCTCGATGAAGGGGATTCCCGTTTCCGCCAGCACCATGCGTGCGTGCGCGAGACCCGACACTTGCCCCGGCGGCAGGTCGATCTGGGTGAGATCACCCGTCACTACCATCCGGGAACGCAGGCCCATGCGGGTCAGAAACATCTTCATCTGCTCGGGCGTGGTGTTTTGCGCCTCATCCAGAATGACGAAGGCATCCTCCAGCGTCCGGCCCCGCATGTACGCCAAGGGGGCGACTTCGATGACGCCCCGCTCCACATGGCGCTGGTACGTCTCGGCGCCGACAATATCGTACAAAGCATCGTACAGTGGCCGCAAGTACGGGTCGACCTTCTCCTGCAGGTCGCCTGGGAGAAATCCCAGCCGCTCACCGGCTTCCACCGCCGGCCGGCACAGGACGATGCGCGAGACCACCCTCTCCTTGAGGGCGGAAACCGCCACCGCCACGGCCAGGTACGTCTTGCCCGTGCCGGCCGGGCCGATGGCAAACACGAGGCTGTGGCGCTGCATAGCGTCCACATACAGCTTCTGCCCGAGCGTCCGCGGCGTTACCGGCCGGCCCCGGGCGGTCAGCACCACGGCTTCCTTTTGAATGTCCGAGAGCCTGGCACCGTTGCCATGGGTCGCCAGGCGCAACGCATAGCGAACCTCCTGAGACGTCAAGTACGGGCGCCGGCGGGCTAGCTCGGTCAAGTCGCGCAGCACCCGCAGGGCCTTGTCCACCGCAGGCGCATCTCCGCTGATGGCCAGCGTATTGCCGCGCGGGACGATGCTCACGCCCAGCTCCCGCGCGATCGCCCGCAGGTGCTCGTCGCGCTCGCCAAACACCCCCAAGGCCGCCGCATTATCGTCGACGACGAACTTCGCTTCTGCCACCGCGTTGCCCAAGCTCGCGGGTACCCCTCCTCATAAAGTCAACGCGCCCGTGCTCACCGCCGGAACGCCGTGGGCTATCCGGGGCCGCCCGCCGGGCCGCCGATGGGCTCAAAGCGCCCCAGTTCCTGCCGGACTTCGATAGTTACCGCGGCCCGCACGACTCCGGCCGCCGTGTCGTCCCACACGGACACCTGCTCGTCCAAGACTTCCGCCGCCGGCGGGAGTTGCGCCAGCGCCTGTGTCCTGGCTTGTGCCAGCGCTTCCTCCCGGGCGGCAACGGGATCCGGCGGCGCCTGCGTGCGCCGCACCTCCCGGGCGACGCGCCAGGTGACCGCAAGACCCGGGAACCAGCCTGGCGACCACTCCCACAGTTCCCACCGGGCATCGGCAAAGGGCGGCTCCGGACTGCCCATCTCGACCCGCCGCTCACCGACGCTGATCACCAGTTGCCGGTGCACCCGGCCCGTTTCTGTTTCGGACGAATGCGCCAGCGCCGCCTCGGCCAGACCACGGTACCAGGTACGCCCCTGAACGGTGCCCGCGGCCCGGACATACGGCAGCTCCCCTTGCGCGACCCGCTCTTCGTACTCGGCGCTGCCCGGCGGGAGCATGCCGCTGATGAGCGGCTGTCCTTCCCGCACCGTCTCGCCGGGAGCGACCAGCGCCTCGCCCCGGACGAGGGCGATCCGTTCCACAACGCCGTCCCGGGACGCCACGATGTGGCCCGGCCGGCGGACGTCGTCGCCAAGCACCGTCCGTTCGACGACCCGCACCGTGGCGGCCGCTCCCCGGACGTCCACCGCGACCCACGCAAGACGGGGAATCGCCAAGTGGAGCCGCCGCTCGACGACGTCCCGCTGCACCCGCTCGCGCAGGACGCCCGGGCGCAAGCCCGCCTCCGCAGCGACGGCCAAGATCTCGTCGGCAGGGACCGTCCCCGCCCCATCCACCTGGACGAACCAGACGAACTGGGCGAGGACATACAAGAGCGCCGCGAACAGGGCACCGCCGGCGACAAACGCCTGCCGGCGCCCGGCGCGGATCAGTACGAAGGGAAGCCCCTCCTTGCGCAGAATGGAGACGTCGACCCCGAGCCCCCTGGCCGCTCGCGCCAGCGCCGGAAAGTCGCCGGCGTGCACGCGCGCCACCAACAGCTCAGGCCCGGCCCTCTCCAACTGCCACAGGCCGATCCCTTGCGCGACCGCGCGGTTGACAAGCGCCTCCAGGCGCCCGCCCCGCGCTCTGATTATAACATATCCCCTGAATAGCGACGATAAGGCGCGCAACGGCGAGGCCGGGCCCTCCCTACCGGCGCAGCTGCACCTGGAGGATGCGCCCGTCCACCACCAGTTCCTGCGGCAAGATACTGCCGATGCGCAAGCGGCTGCCCGACACCACCAGCTCCCCCCGGGCCGTTCGCACCCGCACCTCCCGGGGACTGTAGTGAAGCAGCCCCTGGTGATTTTCCACCAGCACCTGCACATCGCCGATGAGCGTCGTTTTGGGCAGGTTGAACGCGATGTCGAGGGGCAGGTCCAGCGCCCGGACAAGCCGCCCGACCAGCGTGCCGCGCTCGGGTTCCACGGACGTCCCTCCCGGGACACCCTATGCGGGCGGCAGCTGCGCTAGACCCGCGGCCACACCCGGTACGGCCGCGCCGCCCGGGGGGCATCGAGCACCTCCCTTAGGATCACGGCCGCACGCCACGGATTGTCGCCCGAAAGCAGCGCAGCGACTGCCGGCGTAGCACCACCGCCCGCCCTGTAAGCTTGCGGCCGCTGTGTCCGCTCAGGCGGCGCGCCCGGCGCCGCGTCCCAATCCTCGCCCAACGAGGACTCAAAATCGACGCCTCGCAGCCGCGGCGCGATAGTCGACGGGTGTATCGTCGGCTTGGCCGCCTGCGTCGCCGCGCTCTGGCGCCTTGTGGGTTCAGGCCGGCTCCAGGCCGGCCGTTCGCCTGGTCGCTCGGTGCCCGGGCCACGGCGGGAAGAGCCACGCTGCCCGGAGGGACGGCGAGCAGCCGGAGCGGAATCGCGCTCCGCCCCCTGCAGCACGACGGGCTGCGGCCCTTCTCCCCCGCCGGCGGCGGGCGGCGCGGCCGTCGCCTCTCTCGCCCGCCGCAACCGGCGCTCGAGCTCCTCCATATCGAGGACTATGGGGCCTAGCTCCCCGTCGCTCGGCGAGTCCTGCGCCCGTCGGCCGCCAGGAGCACCCCGGCGCACGAGGCCGCTCAAGACCGACGAGAGGACGTAGAGCAGAAAGAGCACGACAAAAATATCATCAAAGCTCAATCGCCCTCACCTCCCGCCCGCGGTACCACGTGGTCCTCATTGCCCGCGCTTTGTCGGCTCGCCGCTCCCCTGGCCCTCGGCAGCCTCCCCGCCGCGGCCGATGGCCTGGCGCATTTCGGTGTCGGCAATAAGGTTGCGCATGGCGTAGTAATCCATAACGCCTAGACGGCCTTCGCGCAGGGCCGAGGCCAGCGCCTTGGGTACTTCCGCCTCGGCCTCGACGACCCGGGCCCGCATCTCTTCGACCATGGCCCGCATCTCCTGCTCGCGGGCGAGAGCTGCGAACCGGCGTTCGGCCGCCTTGGCCTGGGCGATGTTCTTGTCGGCTTCGGCCTGGTCCATCTGCAGCTGCGCACCGATGTTGCGCCCTACGTCCACGTCAGCGATATCGATGGACAATATCTCATAGGCTGTTCCCGCGTCCAGGCCTTTGTCCAACACCGTCTTGGAAATGCGATCCGGGTTCTCCAGCACTTCTTCGTGGCTCTCCGCCGAACCAACCGTCGTCACGATGCCTTCGCCGACGCGGGCAACGATCGTCTCCTCACCGGCGCCGCCGACCAGCCGCTCGATGTTGGCCCGCACCGTAACGCGCGCCTTGACCTTGAGTTCGATGCCGTTTTTGGCCACCGCGGAGATGACCGGCGTCTCGATCACCCGCGGGTTGACGCTCACCTGCACGGCTTCCAGGACGTTCCGGCCGGCGAGGTCGATGGCAGCCGCCCGCTCGAACGTAAGCTCGATCTGCGCCCGGTGGGCGGCGATCAAGGCGTCGACGACCCGGTCCACGTTGCCGCCCGCCAAATAGTGAGCCTCCAATTTGTCAATGGCAACGTCCATTCCGGCTTTCATCGCCTTGATAAGGGGCAGGACGATCTTTTGGGGCGGCACCCGGCGCAGCCGCATGCCGACAAGCTGCAGGATGCCCACCCGCACGCCCGCCGCCCAAGAGGATATCCACAAGCCTACCGGGATGAAGTTGAAGAACACGATCACAAAGATTACCGCGAGCACAAAGATGAACAGACCTGTAAACGTCGCCAGTTCCATCGTCTCAGCCTCCCGCTCGATTGTTGCGGTGCTGCGTTTCCCTACCCTTCCTTGGCCTGCCGGACCGTAACACGGCCCCCGATCACCTTGGTGACTTTGACCGGAGTACCGGCCGGGAGAAACTCACCCTCCGAGACGGCGTCAACCCGCAAACCGCCGATCTCGACGGTGCCCGCCGGGCGGAGCGGCGTGAGCGCCTGACCTTGAGCGCCTACGTGTACCACCGGGTCCTGAGGATCGTCCCCGGGAACGCCTAGTTCCTCAAGGCGCGTTTCCAGCGCGATGCGCCGCCATATTCCCGTCTTTGGCACGCGCCGGATCAGGAAAGCGCCAAAGACAACGGTGGCCAACGTCGCAAGGCCGATGACTGTAAAGGCGGACGAGGCGTCCGGGAACGACAGGTAAAGGCTGGCAAAAATCGCGGCCAACCCGCCGACTCCGGCCACGCCAAAGCCCGGGAGGACGAGCGCCTCCAAAAGGAGCAGCCCGATCCCCAGCAGGAACAGGAGAACGATCTCCAGCCCGGCGAGGCCGGCAATGAGCCGCGCCCCAAAGAAAAGCGCGAGCGCGGTTAGGCCCGCGGTGCCTGGCACGCCCCAGCCAGGACTCGTCACCTCTGCCAAGAGCCCCAGGAAACCGAGCGTCAGGAGCAAGGAACTGACGGTGGGATCCGTGAAGAAGCGGGCGATCCGCTCCGCCCAGTTGGGGCTGAGCTCCGCCACGACGGCGCCGGACAGTCCGAACGCGGCCAGCACGTCCTGGCGGCTTTCGGCGACCAGATCAACAAAGCCCAGCTCGCCCGCGCGGGCCGCCGTCAGAGTCAAGATCTCCCCCTCCGCCACCAGCCCCTCGATGGCGATGCGCTTGTCCACCATGGCCGCCGCCACCTTGGGATCCCGGCCGTGACGCTGGGCCGTCGCCTCAAACTCTGCCCGCAGCGCGGAAATGGTCTTCTCCTCGGCGGGCTGCGGCTCGGCGGCTCCGATGCTCGCCCCCGGCGCCATGGCGATCTTGTCGGCCGCCAGCGTGATCAGCGCGCCCGCGGACCACGCCCGCTCCCGGACAAAGGCCAGCACCGGCCGCCCGGCCGCGAGCAGGCTGTCGCGGATCGCGGTGGCCGAGTCGACCCGGCCGCCGAAGGTGTTTACCTCGAGCAATATCGCATCGGCCCGCTCCTCGCGCGCGAGGGCGACCGATCGCTCCACGAAGGCCGCCAGCCCCTCGTCGATCGTACCCACGACGGGGATGACGTACACCCTAGCTGCGCCTTGCGCCAAGACCCCGTTGCCCCATACGGCGGCCAGCAGCAGGAATAGGAGCAATCCCACCCAGCGGTGTCTCGTCACGCTTCCTCCCTCGCTTGCCGCAGTTCGGCGCCGACAAAAAGGGAGGCCCACCCCGGCCTCCCCTCCATCGTCCCAGTCACTGCCGCCGCCTACTTGCGCCGCTTGCGCGCGGCGGCCGACTTCTTCTTCCGCCTGACACTGGGCTTGTCGTAGTGTTCCCGCTTACGCAGCTCTGACTGAATCCCTTCGCGGCGGCTAAGCTTCTTGAACCGGCGCAAGGCCCGATCCAAGCTCTCGTTCTTGCCGACTCTTACCTCGGCCATAGCTCCGGGCTACCCCCTCTCTGGCGCCAGATGTGCACCGCGGGCCCTCATGCAAACCGCCCCAGGGGTTTGCCGCCGACGAGGTGGAAGTGCAGGTGAAAGACGACCTGTCCTCCATCGCGGCCACAGTTGGTCAAGACGCGATAGCCCGTGTCGCGGATCCCCAGCTGCTCTGCCAGCTGCTGCGCGACGCGCAACAGGTGCCCAGCCAGTTCCGTATCGCCGGGACCGAGATCGGCCAGAGACGCGATGTGCTGCCGAGGAATGATCAGCACATGTACCGGGGCTTGGGGGTTGATGTCGCGAAACGCGATGACGCGGTCGTCTTCGTAAACGCGGTCGCTGGGCAGTTCTCCCCGCACGATCCGACAGAAGACGCAGGTTTCACTCACCCGCGCTCCACCCCCTTCCCGCAGGTCTTTCCGTAATGGTTCGACGAATCCACGGCCCTTCCTTCTGGCTAAAGCGCCTTTCGCCCACGGTTTCCGCGGCCTCGGCCACCGGGCGCTTCAGTTCCTCGCCCCGGCCGTAGGAACAAGACCGAGCCGCCGGGCGATGATCTCCTTTTGAATTTCCGACGTCCCGCCGCCGATGGTGTACACCCGCGCGTCCCGGTAGTACCGCTCCACGGGGTGGTCCGCCACGAACCCGTACCCTCCGTGTATCTGCACCGCTTGGGCCGTGACCCGGTTGATCATCTCCGACGCGAACCACTTGGCCATGGAAGCGGCCAACACCGGATCGCCATCCTCGTAGGCGGCGCACGCCTGGTGCAAGAGAAGCCGGGCCTGCTCGACTTGGGCATACATCTCGACCAACTGGTGGCGTACCGCCTGGAAGTCGGCGATGGCGCGGCCAAACTGCCGGCGTGCCAGCGCGTAATCCCGGGCCGCCTCATAGGCGGCTTCCCCCATGCCGACGCATTGGGCCGCAAGAAAGACCCGCTCGAGGTTGAAATCCTCCATCACGTAGTAGAAGCCCCGATTCTCCTGGCCCACCATCTGCGCTACCCCGATGCGGCAGCCCTCAAACACGAGCTCGGCGGTTTCGGAGGTGTGCCAGCCCATCTTGTCGAGCTTACGCGCGACGGAAAACCCCGGCGTGCCCTTATCCACGAGAAACAGGGAGATGCCCCGGTGCCCGGCACCCGGGCTCGTGCGCGCGGCCAGCACCACGAAGTCGGCCACCGGACCATTGGTAATGAACGTCTTGCGGCCGTCAATCACGAACGCGTCGCCGTCCCGGGTCGCCCGGGTCTGGATGGAAGCGAAATCCGAGCCTGCATCCGGTTCCGTCATGCCAATGCAGCCGATGAGCTCGCCCCTCAGCCCCGCCGGCAAGTACCGTCGCTTTTGCTCCTCGGTGCCATGCCGCAAGATCGGATAGAGGGCCAGCACCTGTACGAGGAGCGTGACGCCGACGCCGGCGTCGACCTTTGAGATCTCTTGCACCGCGAGGGCTTGGGACAGGATGTCTCCCCCCGCCCCGCCGTACTCCGGCGGAAACATGATGCCGATGAGCCCCTGCTCCCCCATGCGGCGCACGATGCCGGGAGGCAGTTGCCGCCGCCGCTGGTACTCCTCGGACACGGGCGCCACCTCTTGCCGGGCGAACTCCCGGGCCATCGCCTGGATCGCTTGCTGATCCGCCGTCAGCCTCATCCCGCCTGGACCTCCTCCCGGCTCTCCAACCCGCGCAGCAGGATATTCGCAAACACCTCCGCCAGTTCGCGGGGCCGCTTGTCCCCCGTGGCCCTGTACCACTGGTACGGCCAGTTCATCACGGCCAGCACGACGAATCCGGCCAGCTTGGGTGAGGCTACGTCGAACACCCCCATCGCGGCGCCCTCGGCCAGGATTCGCCGTATCCCAGCCTCATACTCGTCCCGCAAAGCGACAATCTCGCGCTGCCGCTCGGGCGACAGGGACTTGATCTCGTGCAGGAGCACCGCGACGGCGTCGATGCGCTCCGACAGGACGCTTAGATGCGTCTCGACGGCGCGCCGGAGCTTTTCCCGCGGCTCGAGCGGCGCCGCCACGACCGGCGCCAATGCGTCGATGAAGCTTTGCATGGCCGCCTGCATGAGACGGTAGAGCAGATCTTCCTTTGTACGGATGTAGTAGTAGAAACTGCCCCGGTTCATGCCCACAGCCTCCGCCAAGTCCTGCATGGACGTGGCGTGGTAGCCTTTCTCCCGGAACAGGCGGGCGGCAGCCGCCAAGATTTCGGCCTCCCGCACGGCAGCGTTGGACATAGTCCGCCAGCACTCCCCGCTGTCGCGAGAGTTTCGTCTTCACGATCATTCAAACGTTTGATTGAATCCCTTCGTCCACTTGGCACTATTTCCTTCAAACGTCGAAAGAAGGCCCGCAAGCGGCGGGAGGAGGGCCCTCCTGCCGTACCAGCCGGGGCCTGCGGCTTGACGCATGCCTCGTATGGCTCCCACGGCCTACGCGGCGATGGTTTCAATGAGGACGGGGCGAAACTGGATTGCGTCGCAGGCGACGAGATGGTAGCGGACCCCGCCCATGAGGCCGGTGAGCGCATGGCGCCGGGCAGCGCCGTGCAGGTGCCCGTAGACGCAATGAACGACGGGGTACGCATCGAGCAGGCGGGTGAAGCCCGATGGCTCGCGGCGTTCGTTGGTGGGCGGGTAGTGGAGCATGCAGAGGATGCGCTCGGCGCCCGCCTGGACAGCGCTCTTCAGGGACAGTTCCAGCCGCTGCAGTTCTCGAAGGTAGATCTTCATGTCCTCATCGGGGTGAAACGCGGATGAGCCAGGTACGGTCCAGCCGCGGGTACCGCAGACAGCCCACCCCTGCCCGAGCACCAAGTGGTCGTTTTGAAGCGCGACGACGTTGGGCGGCAAGGCGCTGCGGACTTTGCTGATGCTGCTCCACCAGTAATCGTGGTTGCCGCGGATGAGCACAATCCGCCCTGGGAGGGTACCTAAGTAGGAAAAATCCGTGCGGGCCTGCTCGAGCGTCATGGCCCAGGACAAATCCCCCGGCATGAGCACGACGTCGCCGGGAGCGACGAGCTCCAGCCAGGCGCGGCGAATCTTTTCGGGGTGGTGCGTCCAGCCGGCGCCAAACACGTCCATGGGCTTGTCCTGTCCACCGGGAAGGTGCAGATCGCCGATCGCGAATATCCTCACAGCCGCGCCCCTCCGGTCAGACGAGCACGCCCCGGGCCGAGCCGGATCTTGAGAAGGCGTGGGCGTCATCTACATGCGCCGGCCGCCGGCGCAGCGGTCTATGAAGAGGCAGCGTCGTCCTTGGCGACCGCCGGGCGATCCGCCTTGACCGCCGGCTTGTCCTCGTCGTCATCAACGGCGGAGTTGGTAGCCTTCTTGAACTCCCGGATGCCTTTGCCGATCGCCTTGCCGACCTCAGGCAGCTTGCCGGGGCCAAAGATGATAAGTGCCAGGACGAGGATGATGACCAGCTCGGTGGCGCCGATCCCGAACATCGCCTCGCTCCCCCTTCTCCGGGTGGATGTGCAACCCAGACCGGTTTCAGTATATCGTACGCCGCCGTAAACGTAAAGAAGTGCGACCCGGACCCTTGTCCACGGGCCCGGGTCGCAAGACCCAGGTAACAGCATCGGTTGGCGGGAGCCGCGTCCCGACCGGGAGCGAGCGTTAGCAGAACCTGTTCCTGACGGCGATCGTCCGCAGGCCGTTCGCGAAGATCGTCCGGACCCGGATAGGGCTGACAAACACCCTCCGCACAAGCACCGGACGGACCGCGACCGTGCGCACGCACACCGGCCGGACGGCAACTGTCCGGACAAACGCGGTGCGCAGGAACACCGGCCGCACTGCGACCGTGCGCACAAACACCGGACGCACCGCCACCGTCCGCAGTGCGATCGTCCTCAGTGCGATGGGCTGCACCGCAATCGTCCGAACAAAGTTCGGGCAGACCGCGATAGTCCGGACCGCCACCGTCTTCACACCGTTGCAAGCCATGCTCGGCACCTCCTTCTCACTGGCTTCACTGCTACGGTATGTGGGCCCGTCCGGCCCCGTCCTAGGAACCGGTTCGCATTTGCGCCCGCGGTGGGACTAGGCCGCGGCCGTCCGCATAAGGGCCCGTGCGTGCGGCCGGCGTCGACGCTCCATCCATTCCCATTGTACTGGCGGCAGGGTTTGGGACGGCCCGTCCAGGATTCCTTGACCACTGCGGCATGCATTTGACGACTGAGGAGGAATCCACCGCTCGTGAGATCCCTTGCCAAAGCCAGACGGACGCTGCGGCCCAGGCTGGCGCTGCCTGTGAGCCTCGCCCTGTTGGCGGCGCTCGTGACGGGGTGCTTTGGGTCCCCCATCGGCGGGGGCGGCCTCAACAACGACCAGCGCTTTTCCCTGCAGGGGACGGTCGTCGACGCGGGTCCCGCCGCCGCCCCGGTGGCCGGGGCCATCGTCCAAGCAGCCGGCCACGAAACGGAGACTGGTCCAGACGGTGCGTTCAGCCTCGGGAACTTGCCCGTGCAAGGCCCCAGCATGCCCGTCACCGTGTCGGCGCCGGGCTACGAAACCGCCACGTTCCTTATCCAGCCAGTAGCCGGCGAAGTGCTGGTGCTTGACGTCATCTTGGCGCCTACCGGCGCCGGCGAGCCCGGCGACGGCGGAACGCCCGGGGACGGCGGCGACGAGCCCGGCAATGGCGGCGACCCCGGCGATGGCGGCAGCGGCGGCGAACCGTAAGACCCGGTCTATAGCGGCGTCGTCGAAGCGCGCATCCGGCTGGTCAACGCCTCGGCCGGCGCGTCCGTATCGACGGCCAGCGCTGGCCCAGCGGACTTGCTGACCCGTCCGGTCGCCCGCCGGCCGCAGGCCGCGACGGTCGACGCCTCCGTCCCCGGGGAGTGGATTGTGCAGTTGAACGGCGACTACCCCGTCCAGGCGGTCAACACCACATGGGCGGCGGCAGGCGTGCAGATCGTCGAGCACCTCGCCGACAACTTCTACCTCGTGGCTGCGACCGGCGGCGCGTCCGACGCCGAAACAGAAGATAGGCTCGCGCGGCTGCCCAACGTGGTATCCGTGGAACCTAACCGGCCCGTGCACCCGGTGGCCGTCGCCTACAACCCCAACGACACGTACTTCGCCCGCCAGTGGGGCTTGACCATGGTCAGCGTGCCGCAGGCGTGGAACGTCACCAGGGGCAGCCGCAACGTCGTGGTGGCGGTGCTGGATACGGGCCTTCTTCCCAACCACCCCGACATCCAGGGAATCTCCATCGTCAATGGGCGCAACTTCGCCAGCGGCCAGTCCGCGACGAACTACACGGATGACGCCACGAACTTGAGCCACGGAACGATGGTGACCGGCATCATCGGGGCGATGACGAACAACGGCAGTGGAATGGCCGGCATCAACTGGTCGGTGTCCATCATGCCCGTGCGGGTCATGAGCTCCCGCTCGGGCGGAACGGTCGCGGCCGTCGGCCAGGGTATCCGGTGGGCGGTTGACAACGGCGCCCACATCATCAACATGAGTCTTGCGTGGGACGCGTCCTACAACGATACCTTCGTCAACCAGCAGATCGAGTACGCTGCGAGCCGCGGCGTCGTGCTGGTGGCCGGAGCAGGCAACGACAGCGGCCGGATCACCATGCCCGCCGCCCACCCCGACGTCATCGCAGTCGGGGCCGTGGACCGCAACAAGCGGGTAGCCTGGTATTCCAACTACGGCCCACAGCTGGACGTCGTGGCGCCGGGCGGCGACACCCGCAGCGGGCAGGCGGGCGGCATCCTCAGCACGGACATCGTCAGCGGGCGGCTGGGCTATTCGTACCAGCAGGGAACGTCGTTCGCCTCCCCTCACGTCGCCGGCATTGCGGCTCTCATGTACAGCGCCGGGATCACCGACGCCCAGGAGATTCGCGAACTGCTTCGCCATACGGCCGAAGACCTGGGCACGCCAGGGTTTGACAACTACTACGGCTACGGCCTGGTGAACGCGTACGCGGCCGTGACGCGGTCCGACCCCGTACGCGCCCAAGTCAGCGTGGCGGCGGAGGATGGCCGGGTGACCGGCCCCGCGCTCCCTCAGCGTATGGGAGGGCAGACCATAGCCAGGATCGAGGGCGTTGCGCCCGGCGCCCAAGCGGTGTTTGCGTGGATCGACACCGTTCCCGACGGAGTCTTGGGCGAAGGCGATTTCGCGGGCCTTGCCGCCGTTAACGTGCCCGCCGAGGGCACGGTCGCCGCGGACCTGGTCCTCGCGCTGTGGGAGACGCTGCCGAGCAACGACCGGGCGCGGCTTGACGCGCTCGTCAACCGGTGAAAGGGGTGAACCGCATGCGCGATCAGTGGTGGCTGGCTCTTCTGTTGGTAGCGGGTGCCGTAATGGTGGT
This sequence comes from uncultured Bacillota bacterium, assembly GCA_937916565.1. Classification (GTDB taxonomy): domain Bacteria; phylum Bacillota; class Limnochordia; order Limnochordales; family ZCTH02-B6; genus ZCTH02-B6. Next base: position 49,117 of record CALFSR010000021.1, read on the forward strand.
GGCCGGCCTCGGCGCAACGGGCGGCGCCCCGAATGCTCCGGGTTCTGAACCCCCTGATTACCCCGGGATGGAGCCAAGCGGCAGCCCGGCCCACTCGCAGGCGCGGGTGCATCTTGGGGTCGCCGCCCAGGAGCTGGAACTCGACGGCCGTTCGGGTTATGTGATGAGCCTCGGTGTAATGGCGTCGGGGGACGACGATGCGGTGTTGACGTTCCGCAGCGGCCAGATGTGGGACTTCGTGGTGACGCAGGCCGGCCGCGAGGTGTGGCGCTGGTCGTGGGGCCGCGTCTTTCCCGCCACCGTCACCGAGCACGTGTTCCGTCCCGGGAAACTCGCCGTCTTCACGGCCACGTGGGACGGCCGGGACCCGACGGGCGCGCCCGTCTCCGGGGCCGTAGAGGTCCGGGCTGTGCTGACGGCTGACCCCCCGCTGGAAACCGACCCGGTCGTGCTGCACCTGCCCTAGCAGGAGCCTGAAGCCTGCGGCCTGGGCGGGCCGGATGACGGCGCCTCCGGCCCGCCGAGGTCGCCCCACTCGTACAAGAGGATGGAGGCGGCGACCAAACCGGCAGTCTCCGTGCGCAACACCCGCGGCCCCAGGGTCACCGGTTGCGCGCCGCGCGCTCGAGCCACCTCCACTTCCGCTGGGTCAAAGCCGCCCTCCGGTCCGATCGCGATGGCGACCGGCCCCGGGGAGAGCGCGCGGGCGACGGCACGCAAGCCTACGCTCGTCTCCTCCTCCCACGGGAGAAGGACACGGCCCAGGGACTCGTGCTCCGTGCGCCACAGCTCCTCCCACGATACGGGACACTCCACGACGGGAACGCGGCCGCGCCCGCACTGCTTGGCCGCCTCGTAGGCAATACGCTGCCAGCGCCGCCGGCGGGCCTGGGCCTTGGCGGCGTCCCACTCGACGACGGTGCGGGACGTGAACACAGGGACAATGCGTCCCACGCCTACCTCCACGGCCTTTTGAACGATGAGATCCATCTTCTCGCCTTTGGGAACGCCTTGCAGGAGCGTCACCGTGAGAGGCGGCTCGCCCCGGGAAGGGCGGCGCTGCACGACGTGGGCCACGGTGCGGGACGGGTGCACCGCCACCAGAACGGCCTCGTAGTCTGAGCCCCGGCCGTCGCAAAGGACGATGCGCTCGCCTGCCCGCAGGCGCAGCACGCGCGCGACGTGTTGCGCGTCGGTTTCCAAAAGGTCCACGGCGTCGCCGGCGGCGAGCTCCGGCACCCCCGCCGGGTCATCCGTCACGAAGAAGCGGTGCATCCGTTGTCCCGCGCCGCCAACAGGCAGCGCCATTCGCCGCGCGCCCGCTCGTCCAAGAGAGTGAACCCGGCGGCCGCAAGACGGGTGCGCACGCTTTCGCTGGCGTGGTCGATGATACCGCTCGCGACCAGCGTCCCACCGGGCACGAGCAGGCTGTGGAGGTCCACCGCCATTTCCGCGATGACGTCCGCCAAAATGTTGGCTACAACGACTTGGGCACGCCGGCCCGCCAGGAGCGCCCGGGCCGAACCCGCGCTGCCGGCGGCCACCCACACCCGGTCATCCACCCCGTTGCGCCGGCAGTTTTGCCTTGCGGCCTCCACGGCCTGCGGGTCGATGTCCACCGCCACCACGGAGCCCGCGCCCAGCAGGGCGGCCGCGATAGCCAGGATCCCCGAGCCCGTGCCGACGTCCACGACGGTCACGCCGGGCGCGACGACTTCCTCCAGGGCTTCCAGGCACAGGGCGGTGGTCGGGTGGTAGCCGGTGCCAAAGGCCATGCCCGGATCGAGCTCGATGACATGCCGGTCGGTCCGTGGCACCTCCACCCACGCCGGTTTCACCAGCAACCGCCTGCCGATGGGCAACGGTTTGTAATGGCGCTTCCAGCTCTCCGCCCAGTCTTCATCCTGCACCCATTCGATGGAAACCCGCGCGTCTCCGGCCGAAAGGCCGTAGCGGCCAAGGTCCCGCACCTGCCGCTCAAGTTGTGCCGCGGACAGCTCGGCTTGCTCGGGCAAGTAAGCGATGACGGTGCGCGCCGGTCCGGCGCCCTCGAGCATCACCCCTTGGGCACCCACGGCCAGGAGGATCTGCGTAATCGCTTCCTCGCACTCCGCGGCCGCCTGGACCGCGACCTTCATCCACCGCATCTTTTTATCCTCCCAGCCCTCTCGCCGGCGCCCGCCAAGGCATCCGCGCCCCGGCGCCGGGAACTACCGCTCCCGGCGCCGGCGGCCGAACTTGTCCCGCATCCAGTCACCTAGGCCGCGGCCCTCCTGGGACGCCTCGCCGCCTGTCTCCTTGTGCGCGGCCGCCGTCGCGTCCTGTGCCTGTTCAAACTCCCGCAAGAGCTCCTTCTGGCGCTCGGTGAGGCGGCGAGGAATCTCCACCTTGATCCGGACGATCTCGTCGCCGCGCCCGTACCCTCCGACCCGCGGTATCCCTTTGCCCGGCAGGCGAAACTCCGCTCCGGGCTGCGTGCCCGGGCGGATCGTCAGCTTGTGGGTGCCTTCCAAGGTCGGCACCTCGATCTCCGCCCCAAGGGCGGCCTGGACAAAGCTGATGGGCACCTCGCACAACACGTCGGCTCCGTCCCGAACGAACACCGGGTGCGGCCGCACCCGCACGTACAGGTACAGGTCGCCCGGCGGCCCGCCCCGCTGGCCCGCGTGACCTTCGCCGCTCAGGCGGATGCGGGTGCCGTTGTCCACTCCGGCCGGAACCTTGACGCTGATGCGCCGCTGCCGCTGAACGTGGCCTTGGCCGCGGCATTCACGGCACGGCGTAGCCGCCCACCGGCCCTCGCCCCCGCAGCGGGAGCACACCGTTACATTGACGAACTGGCCAAAGGCGGTGCGGCGCACGTGGCGTACTTCGCCCGTGCCCTGGCAGTCGGGGCACGTTTGAATGGGCGTGCCGGGCTCGGCACCGGTCCCGCTGCAGTGACCGCATAGTTCTACCCGCGGGATGCTCACCGTCTTTTCGGCGCCGAAGGCGGCCTCGTGAAACTCCACCTCGAGCTCGGCCTGCATGTCCTGGCCCCGAACCGGGCCCCGCGAACGTTGCCTCCGCCCGCCGGTAAATACGCCAAACAGGTCAAACAGGTCACCAAAGGGATCAAAGCCGCCCTCGCCGAACGGCCCAAAGGGGCCGAAGCCGCCCGGGCCCGGACCGGCGCCGTTCGCGCCGCCGAAGGCATCGTGACCGAAGCGGTCGTACTGCTCCCGTGTCTTGGGGTCGCTCAGGACGCGGTACGCTTCATTAATCTCCTTGAACTTTTCTTCGGCCTGCGGGTCGTCTTTGTTGACGTCGGGGTGGTACTGGCGCGCGAGCTTGCGATAGGCGCGCTTGATGTCCTCCGCCGACGCGTCGCGCCCGACCCCTAGAACCTCATAGTAGTCCCGCTTTGTCGCCAATCACTACACCGCCCTCGTGCCCCGGGGCCTAAGGCTGAAAGAGGGCGGCGGGTTTGCCCCGCCGCTCCTCAGCCGTTGACCGTGTACTCGCCTTCGACCGTCGGGCCGCCTTGGCCGCTGCCGCCCGGAGCGCTCCCGCCGCCCGAGCCCGGAGCCGAATCGCCCGCCGGGCCGGCTGCCTGGTATGCGCGGGTCGTCACGTCGTGCAGCGCCTTGCTCAAGGCGTCCAAGCCGTCCTTGATGGCCTGGGCGTCGCTGCCGTCAAGGGCCGCCTGCAAGCGCTTTTTGGCCTGCTCGATGTTGTCCCGTTCTTGCGCCGTCACCTTGTCGCCGAAGTCCTTGAGGGTCCGGTCGACGCTGTAGATAAGGCTGTCGGCCTGGTTGCGCAGCTCGGCCAGCTCCTTGCGCTTGCGGTCCTCCTCCGCGTACTTTTCCGCCTCCTGGACCATGCGGCTTATGTCCGCGGAGGTCAGGCCGGTGGAGGCGGTCAGCGTCACCTGCTGGGACCGGCCCGTCGCCAGGTCCTTGGCGGACACTTTGACGATGCCGTTAACGTCGATGTCGAAGCTGACCTCGATCTGGGGAATGCCCCGGGGCGCCGGCGGGATGCCGTCAAGGCGGAAGCGTCCGAGGGTAACGTTGTCCGCCGCCATGGGCCGTTCGCCCTGGAGAACGTGGATTTCGACCGAAGTCTGGTTGTCGGCCGCGGTTGTAAAGACCTGCTTGGCGGACGTCGGGATCGTGGTATTGCGCTCGATTAGCTTGGTGAACACCCCGCCCAAGGTTTCGATGCCCAGGGAAAGCGGGGTGACGTCCAGCAGCACCAGGCTCTTCATCTCGCCGGCGAGCACCGCCGCCTGGATCGCGGCGCCGACCGCGACGCATTCGTCGGGATTGATGCCCTTGTGGGGCTCCTTGCCGATGAGACGCCGGATGGCCTCTTGGACCGCCGGGATCCGGGTGGACCCGCCCACGAGGATGACCTTGTCAATCTGGTGCGGCTCAAGCCCCGCGTCCTTGAGCGCTTGACGCGTCGGCCCCATGGTCGCCTCTACCAAGTCCCGGGTCAGTTCTTCAAACTTGGCCCGGGTCAAGGTGACGTCGATGTGCAGCGGTCCCTGCGGCCCCATGGAGATAAACGGCAGGCTGATATTGGTGGTCGTGACGCCCGATAGCTCGATCTTCGCCTTTTCGGCGGCCTCCTTGAGCCGCTGCATCGCCTGGCGATCCCGGCCCAGGTCGATGCCGTGGTCCAACTTGAACTGCTCGATGAGCCACCGGATGATGCGCTCGTCAAAGTCGTCGCCGCCCAGGTGGTTGTTGCCGCTGGTCGCCTTAACCTCAAAGACGCCGTCGCCGATCTCAAGGATCGACACGTCGAAGGTCCCGCCGCCAAGGTCGAAAACGAGAATCGTCTGGTTGCCTTCCTTGTCGAGCCCGTACGCGAGGGACGCAGCCGTGGGCTCGTTGATGATACGGAGCACCTCCAAGCCCGCGATCGTGCCCGCGTCCTTGGTAGCCTGGCGCTGGGCGTCCGTGAAGTAGGCCGGAACCGTGATGACCGCCTTCGTCACAGGCTGACCCAGGTAGTTTTCGGCCTCGGCCTTGAGCTTTTGCAGGATCATGGCCGAGATCTCCTGGGGCGTGTACTCCTTGTCGTCGATCCGCACCTTGTGATTGGTGCCCATCTTGCGCTTGATGGACATGATGGTCCGATCCGGGTTGAGCACCGCCTGCCGTTTGGCGGCTTGGCCCACGAGCCGCTCGCCGTCCTTGCTGAACGCGACCACCGACGGCGTCGTGCGACCGCCCTCGCTGTTGGGAATGACAACGGGCTCGCCGCCCTCCACCACTGCGACCACCGAGTTGGTCGTACCTAGGTCAATGCCGATGACCTTGCTCATCCGTGGATTCCTCCCGTCGCTGTGTGCCGCGGCTCACTGCGCCGACTTGACTTTCACGAGGCTTGGGCGAAGCACCTTGCCGTGCAGCCGGTAGCCCCGGCGCAGCTCTTCCACGACGTGGCCGGGCGGCGTCCCATCGTCCGCCTCGACCTGCGCCACGGCTTCCATAAGGTTGGGGTCAAACGGCTGGCCCACCGCGTCGATGACGTCCACGCCGTGGCGAGCCAGCACATCGGCAAGCTGCTGGCGAATAAGGCGGACGCCTTGGCCCAAGGGACTCGCGGCGTCCTCGCCGGCTGCGGCCAAAGCGTGATCCAGGCTGTCCAACACGGGCAGCACGTCCGTGATAAGCCGCTCCGCAGCGGCAAGACGAAGCGAATCCATTTCCTGCCGGGTGCGGCGCCGGTAGTTGTCGAACTCCGCCAGGAGACGCACGTACTGGTCCGACAACTCCCGCTCCCGGGTTTCAAGGGCGGCGACGCGTTCCCGAAGTAGGGTCACGTCCGCAGCCGGCTCCATCGCCGGACCGTCCAGGACGGCCGCCGGCTCCGCTTCTCCCCCCGTCCCCGCGCCGCCGGCCCCTTGCGATGGCGCCCCGGCATCCGTACCGCCCTGCACCTCCGGCGCCGGCTCTGCTGTCGATCCATCCTTGTTGCGCGGCAACGGCCTCGACTCCCCTTAACAAAGAAAAGTCCCTCGCGGCGCACACGCCTCAAGGGCCCTGCCCATTATAATGGCCGCGGCGCGGCCGTGTCCACGCCGGCAACGCCGGCGCGTGCTCAGCCGCGCACAAGACCCAGCAAGGCTTCGCTCAAATGGTCGGCCACGTATTGGACCATGCCCACCGCCTTGGAATAGTCCATGCGGGTCGGTCCTAAAACCCCGATGGCACCGATCACCTCATCGCCGAGCCGGTATGCGGCCGACACGACGCTGCATTCCCGCAAGGCGACCACCGGGTTTTCCTGGCCGATGATGACGGTCGTCCCGCTGGTGCGGGCCGCCATACTCAGCACCTGGTTGAGGATCTCCCGGGCCTCCAAAAGGGCCAGCAGCGAGCGGGCCCGTTCGATGTCCCGGAACTCGGGTTGGTTAAGGATGTTGAGAGTGCCCTCGAGATACACTTTATCGGACTGCCGGTCCCCCAGGGATCCCGTCAGCAGGTCCGCAACCGCATCGTACAGCTCCCCTTGTCCTGTCTCCTCCCGCAGACCTGCCAGCAGATCGCGGCCGATGTCGCCGTAGCGCAGCCCGATCAACCGCCGGTTAAGCCGCTCGGCAGCCGCGTCGCACTGCTCCTGGCTCACCGGGCAGCCGACCTCCACGATGCGATGCTGTACGAAACCGGGATCCGCCACGACAACGGCTACGATGCGGGTTTCATCGAGCGCGATGAGGTCCAGCCGGCGGAAGACGCTGGCCTCCAACCTCGGGGCGGCCACCACCGACGCGTATTGGGTTGCCCGGGCTAAAAGCCGCGCCGCCTCGTGCACCATCTCCTCCATCGCGCGGCGGACGGCGACGACTTCCCGGTAGACAGCGGAGCGCTCGGCCGGACCTGGTTCCCAGCGCACCATCAGTTCGTCGACGTAGTACCGGTAGCCTTTGTCCGACGGGATGCGGCCCGCTGAGGTGTGCGGCTGATGCAGGTAGCCTTCTTCCTCGAGGTCGGCCATCTCGTTGCGGATAGTCGCCGGGCTGACGCCCAGGTTGTACTTCCGGGCCAAGTTGCGGGACCCGACGGGCTCGGCCGTTTGAATGTAATCGTCGGTCAACGCCTGCAGCACCCTTCGCTTGCGTTCGTCCAGCACGCGCTCCACCTCCTTCCCTTAGCACTCCTCGCCGGAGAGTGCTAACTCTTCCCCTCCAACATAGCACCGGGCCGGAAGTGTTGTCAATCTTCACGGATTCCCGTTGACACCGTCCGGAGCGCCCGGTAGGCTGTTTGCGATGGACGCCTACTCCTTCATCCGACCGCTGCTTTTGGCCATGGACCCTGAGCGGGCTCACCGTTTGGCCATGAAGCTCTTGGCCGCGGCCAGCCGGCGGCCGCTCCTGTCGGGCAGCCTCGCGGCAAAAGTGCGGGTCGCGGCTCCCCGGCTTGCGACAGACGCCTTTGGACTGCGGTTTCCCAACTGCGTGGGCCTCGCGGCCGGGTTTGACAAGGACGGCGAGGCTTTGCCCGCCCTCGCGGCCATCGGCTTCGGGTTTCTCGAGGCGGGTACGGTGACTCCTCGCCCGCAGCCGGGAAACCCTCCCGTGCGGCTCTGGCGCGTGCCCGATCAGCGGGCGCTCATCAACCGCATGGGATTCAACAACGGCGGCGCCGCGGCGCTCACGGCACGCCTTTCGGCCGACCGCCCCCTCCTGCCCGTTCCCGTGGGCGTGAACATCGGCAAAAACCGGGACACCCCCGCGGAGCGGGCAGCCGACGACTACGTCCGCTGCCTCGAGATGGTCTACCCGGTCGCCGACTTTGTGGTCGTCAACGTCAGTTCCCCCAACACGCCCGGCCTGCGCGCTCTCCAGGACGCGGCCGCCCTGGATGAGCTGCTCGCCGCGGTAGCTGCGGCGCGCCGGCGCCTGGCCGCGGCACCTGGAAGTGGGCCGCGGCCGCTGTTGGTGAAAATCTCACCCGATCTCGGGCCGGCCGAGCTCGATGCCGTTATCGAGGCCGCCGTGCGCCGGGGGGTGGACGGCATCGTCGCCACCAACACGACCGTTCGCCGTCCGGGCCTGGCCGGTCCGGCGGCAGCGCGGCCGGGGGGCCTGAGCGGCGCTCCCCTCCTCCACCTTTCCAACCGGGTCGTCGCCGCCGTACACCGGCGCACCGGCGGGCGGCTGCCCGTCATCGGCGTCGGCGGTATCATGTCGGCGCAAGATGCTTATGCCAAAATCAAGGCGGGGGCATCGCTGGTGCAAGTGTACACCGGGTTCGTGTACGGCGGACCGGGGTTCGTAGGGCGGCTTGTCCGGGAACTCGACGTCCTGCTGGCACGAGACGGTTTCCAACACGTGAAGGAGGCCGTCGGGGTCGAAGCAGGCCGCTGGCCCGAACCGTAGCCGCGCTGGCTTCCTTCGGGGCCGCGGCCTAGCGGGCGCGCAGAAAAGCCTGGAAAACCTGGTTGGCCACGGGCAGGCCGCGGCTTGTAAGGCGCAGGCGCTCCCCATCCCACCGGACCAGCCCAAGGTCGACGAGGCGGGCGATTTCCGGGCCGAAGGCGTCGTCGAGCGGCCGGCCAAACCGGTGCTCGAAGGCGGCCGCGTCGACACCTTCGAGCAGGCGCAATCCAAGGATGACCGTATCTTCCTCGGCTGTCGCCTCGTCGACCGCTTCCCGCCTGGCGATGGGCAGTTCCCCCGCGGCAAGGCGGCGGGCGTAATCATGGGGCAGCCGCTCGTTGGAAAACCGCTCCCCGCGCCAGTGGGAGTGGGCCCCGGGTCCGAGGCCGAGCCATTCGCCGTTCAACCAATAGATCCGGTTGTGCCCCGACTGAAAGCCCGGGCGTGCCCAGTTGGATATCTCGTAATGCTCGTAGCCCGCGGCGCCGAGCTCCTCCATGGCAAGCTCATACATCGCCAGTTCCGCGTCGTCGCCGGGGAGCGGCAGGGCGTTTTGGGCGTGCAGATCGCCAAACGGCGTGCCTTCCTCGATGATAAGGCTGTAGCAGGAGATGTGCTCCGGTCCCCAGGCGATGATCTCCCGCAAGGTGCGCCGCCAGTCCGAAACGTCCTGCCCCGGCAAGCCGAACATGAGGTCGACGTTGATGTTGCCAAAACCCATCCGCCGGGCCCGGTCGAAACAGTCGGCCGCGTGGCGCGCGCCGTGGATTCGCCCTAGGCGCTCGAGCAGGCTGTCGTTTAGGGTCTGCACCCCGAGGCTGATGCGGTTGACGCCTCCCGCCCTCAGCGCGGCCAAGCGTGCGTCGGTGAGCGTACCGGGATTGGCCTCGACCGTCACTTCCGCTCCCGGGCGCAGGGCGAGCGGCCTGAGAACGGCAAACAAGCGGTCGAGCTGCCCGGGCCCTAGCGCCGTCGGCGTGCCGCCGCCGATGTAGAGGGTGTCAAAAGGGTCGCCGGGCGGCGCTGCGCCGGCAGCATACAGATGCGCCTCCCGCCCGAGGGCGTCTAGGTAGTCCTCGACGCCCCCGTCGCGGAGCAGGTAGGTGTTGAAGTCGCAGTAGTGGCAGCGCTTCTCGCAGAATGGAACGTGCACGTACAGCCCGCGCCCAGGCCGCATCAGTCGATCCGCAGGACGGCCATAAAGGCTTCCTGGGGCACCTCGACGCGGCCGAGCTGCTTCATGCGCTTCTTGCCTTCCTTTTGCTTCTCCAGCAGCTTGCGCTTGCGGGTTACGTCGCCGCCGTAGCATTTGGCCAGCACGTCCTTACGGAGGGCGCGCACGGTTTCCCGGGCGATGACTTTGCGACCGATGGCCGCCTGGATGGGAACTTCAAAAAGCTGGCGCGGGATGACTTCCTTGAGCTTCTCCGCCAGTTGCCGTCCCCGGGCGTACGCCTTGTCCCGGTGGACGATGCAGGAAAGCGCGTCCACGGGTTCGCCGAGGAGCAGGATGTCCATTTTCACCAGGTCGCTGGCGCGATAGCCGATGAGCTCGTAATCCAGGGAAGCATAACCGCGGCTGCGGGTCTTAAGCTTGTCAAAGAAGTCCATCAAGATTTCGCTTAGCGGGAGCTCATAGGTGAGCTGCACCCGCTCTTGGGTGGTGTATTCCATGTTGACGAACGTTCCCCGCCGGTCCTGGCACAGCTCCATCAAGGGCCCCACGTACTCCGCGGGCGACATGATGGTCGCGCGGACGTACGGCTCCTCCACGTGCTCGATGTACTGCGGCTCGGGGAAACGGGCAGGGTTGTCCACCTCGACCACGTCGCCGCTGGTCAAAAGCACCCGGTAGACGACGCTCGGCGCGGTCGTGATGAGATTGAGGCCGAACTCCCGTTCCAGCCGCTCCTGGACGATCTCCATGTGCAGGAGGCCCAAAAAACCGCAGCGGAAGCCGAAACCCAGGGCTGTGGACGTCTCGGCCTCAAACGTGAGGGCGGCGTCGTTGAGCCTCAGCTTTTCCAAGGCGTCCCGCAGGTCGGCGTAATCCTCGTTGTCGACGGGGTACAGGCCGCAAAACACCATCGGTTTCACCGGGCGGTACCCGGGCAGCGGCTCCGCCGCAGGACGGCCGGCTTCCGTAATCGTGTCGCCGATACGGGTGTCCCGCACATTGCGGATCGTCGCCAGGATGCAGCCGACCTCCCCCGCGGACAGCTGCGGCACGGGCGTCTCGCGGGGCAGGAACACGCCCACCTGGTCCACCTCGAACGTCTTGCCCGAGCTCATCATCTTGATGGTCATTCCCGGGCGGACGGTCCCCTCGACGATGCGGACGTACGCAACGACGCCGCGGTAGGAGTCAAAGTGGGAGTCAAAGATGAGGGCGCGCAGCGGCGCCTCCGGATCGCCCTTGGGCGGCGGCACGCGCTGGATAATCGCCTCCAGGATCTCGTCGACGCCCTGGCCGGTCTTGGCGCTGGCCAAAATCGCCGTGGCCGGGTCAAGGCCGATCGTGTCCCGGATCTCCCGCAGCACCCGGTCTGGATCAGCGTTGGGCAAGTCAATCTTGTTGACGACCGGAATGATCTCGAGATCGTGCTCGAGCGCGAGGTAGCAATTGGCCAGCGTCTGGGCTTCCACGCCCTGGGTGGCGTCCACGACGAGCAGCGCGCCCTCGCACGCGGCCAAACTCCGGGAGACCTCATAGGAAAAGTCCACATGGCCCGGGGTGTCGATCAGGTTGAGGACGTACTCCTGCCCGTCCCGCGCCCGGTACTGCAGGCGCACGGCGGTGAGCTTGATGGTGATTCCCCGCTCGCGCTCCAGATCCATGCTGTCAAGGATCTGGTCCTTCATCTCCCGCTGGGACAGATGGCCCGCCCGCTCCAGCAGCCGGTCGGCCAAGGTCGACTTCCCGTGATCGATGTGGGCGATGATGCAGAAGTTGCGTATGCGCCGCTGATGCATGGACCCATTATAGCAGAAATATGGTGCACCGCACCAGGACACGACGTTGCCAAGGGCGAAGCTCTTGCCTTTGGTTCTACGGAGGACAGCTCATGTCAAGCTCCCGCTCGGTGGCCCGCAATGCGGGCGTCGTCATGCTCCTCATCCTCATCTCCCGCCTGTTGGGCTTCGTCCGCGAGCGGGCCATCGCCGACGTGTTTGGCCTCACCTGGGAAACCGACGCGTTCCGCGCCGCGTTCAACATCCCGGACCTCATGTACTTCCTCCTGGTCGGCGGGGCGATCAGCTCCGCGTTCATCCCCGTGTTCAGCACCTACCTCGCCCGGGGCCAAGAAGACGAAGCGTGGCGCATGGCCTCCACGTTCATCACCTTCATCAGCGGCGGGCTCGTGCTCCTCACCGTTCTCGGCGTCGTCTTTTCGCCGTGGCTCGCACCGCTGGTCGCCCCCGGATTCGGTGACCAGCAGATGGCGCTCCTCGTGGTGCTCATGCGGGCCATGTTCCCGGCGGTGCTCTTTACGGCCCTCGCCGGCGTCGGCATGGGCGTGCACAACGCCTACCAGCGCTTTGCCGTGCCCCTGCTCGGCCCCATCTTCTACAACGTCGCCATCACCTTGGGCGCGTACCTGCTCGGCCCCGTCATGGGCATCATGGGGATGGCCGCCGGCACGGTGGCGGGCGCGATCGGAAACTTCCTCATCCAGGCGCCCTTCGTGGCCCGCACGGCCTGCCGGTTTCCGTGGCGCATGGATTGGCGGCACCCGGGGCTGCGCAAGGTCGGGCGGCTGATGGTTCCCACCATCATCGGGCTCTCCATCGTGCAGCTCAACACCATCATCCTGACCGCCCTGGCGTCGACGCTGGCGGAAGGCCACATTACGGCCCTGAATCTCGCGAACCGGCTCGTGCAGCTCCCCTTGGGCGTGTTCGGCATGGGAATGTCCATGGTCATTTTCCCGGTGATGGCGCGCCTTGCGGCGCTCGGCGACATGCAGGAGTTCGGCCGCACGTTGAGTACGGGACTGCGAACGGTGCTCTTTGTGACGGTGCCGTCCGCGGCGGGGCTCGTCGCCTTGGGAGAACCCATCGTGAGGCTCCTGTTTGAGGTGGGGGCCTTTGGCCCCGACGACACCCGGACGACCGCCTACGCCCTTTGGTTTTTCTCTGCCGGCGTGTTCGCCCTCTCATCGGTGCAGGTGCTGACGCGGGCGTTTTATTCGCTCCAGGACACGGTAACGCCGGTCAAGATCGGGCTGCTCAGCGTGGTGACCAACACCGGCCTGAGCCTTGTCTTCCTGCGCTGGACCGCCCTTCAGCACGGCGGGCTCGCCTTGGCGTTTTCCGTTGCGGCGGTAGTGCAAATGCTCGCGCAGATCGCCGCGCTCCGCCCCAAGCTGGGCGGGCGGCTCGAGCTTAAGGCCGTGGCCGGAACCTTCGCTCGGTCGTGCTTGGCCGCGGCCGTCCTGTTTCCCGCTGCACGCTGGACCGGTACCGTAATCGGCGCCCACGTGGACCTGGTCCTCGTCCCGGGGCGGCTCCTGCAGGTCCTGGCAGGCGTTGCGGCGGGCGTCTTGGCCTACGGAGTCGTAGCGCTCCTTCTGCGCATGGAGGAGCTAGGGTTCGTCCTGTCCGCCCTCCGCCGCATGGTCCGCCGCTCATCCTAGCGAGCGTTGCTTGCCGCCACAAGCTCGGCCACGATTTCCGCCAGCACATCCGCCACCAGTTCGGCCGACCGTACGGCCTCCTCCAGATGATTGTCGTAGGATCCGATCTCCACCAGGACGGCCCGGGGGTGCAGGTCTTGGTTGAGGCGGGAGTCGGGGCGCTCGATGACGCGCCGGAACATTCCCGGGTAACGAGCGCTGATGCGGGCCGCAAGCGCCTGGGCAAAGGCAAGGTTCGTTGGCCAGCCAGGGTGCATGGCGGTGTTGGTGCCGACAACGAGAGCAACCTGGGCAACCCGCTGCCCGGCGACGGTGGCCACCAAGCCCTCCGGGGCATCCCGGTGGATGTCCAGCACGACTTCGATTTGGGGGTTGCGCGCCAGCGCCCGCTGCACGGTGGCGCGGGATTCGATGTACGCCCGGGGATGGGACGGCCAGTCGTGGATGTCCACCTCATGGCACACCGGAATGCCGTACACGTCCGTCAAGCGGCGGCTCAACGCCCGGCCGACAGCCACGATCCCCGTCTCGGTCGTGTTCCATAGGTGGTAGGCGTCCGCTTGCGCCGGCGCGAACGATCCGGTCCGGTACGTCTCCGACGTGTGGGTGTGGTAGATGAGGACGCGGCATCCGTCACCCCATTGAACGGCCAACAAACGCTCCCGCCAATCCGGTGCGCTCGTCCCCCCGGAAGGCCGTGCAGGGTCGGACTGGGTCGAACCCAGGAGATCTTCCTGCGCGGAAGGAGCAGCCGCGGAGGGCGGAAGCCCCTGCGGCACACCGGCATCTCCGTCGCGGGCAAGCGGCGGGCGGACTCGCGGATCTTCGCCCGCGCCCTCATCGAGCGCCCCTGCGCCCTGAAAGCCCGGCCCGTCACCGGCCGGAGCGACGATGACCGACGGGCGTGGAAAGCTCGCGGTAGGCGGCGCAGCAGCAGCGGCGCGCTCGTGGTTGTACTCGCCCAAGACCGGGATACCCGCCGACAGCAGCGTCGCGGGATCGTGCAAGTCATAGCGGGTCAAAGCGTAGACGACCGCACCGACGTCTCCCCTCCAGCCGGCAGCGGGAGTATCCGCGGGCGACCTGTCGTCCCCCGCCCACACGCCCATGGGCAACCCCTGCCGCAAGGCGGCGCTGCCGAGCGCCCCGTCCACGTCGGCCAAGGCGGCGACCGCCGGGAGCCACGCGTTCACGGCGCCCGCCGCGCTCTCCCATGCCGCGGTGAACCACCGGATGGCGCGGACCTTCGCCTGTGGGTAGGTGCGATCGACGGCCACGGCGGCCGCCCCGATGGCGAGGAGCAGCCAGAAGGCAAGCAGGTAGCGCACCGGGCGCGTCAAGGATCGCCTGGCAAGGCGCGCGCAGCGCAACCGGTGGAGTCGGACGCGCCAGCGCAACCACGCCCAGAAACCCCTCCCCACGGCACACCTCCTCCTTCGGCGGACGGACGCCGGTGTCACTGCCAGTCTATGGGACGACCCGGATGCGTTATGCCGCGGCCGGGACATATCGCGACACCGCCGCCCGTATGGATAGCGATCGGAGGGGGCGGGACACGGTGGCGCGGCGGGCTTGGCATCGGCTGCTCGTAATGGTGCTGGGCGCGGGGCTGGCCGCGGCCGGGACCGCCGGGTGGCTCCTGTGGCTCGGCCCCCGCTTTGACGCGGCCGGCATCTCGATTAACCCAAGGGCCCGGGTTGACCCAGCGCGCCGGTATGAGGTGGTGGTCTGGGAGGAAGAAATCGCCGCGCCATGGGCGCGCGAGTCCCAACAGGAGGTTCTTGCGGGCGCCATCGAGGCGTTTCGCCAGCGCTGGCCCAATGTGGACATCGTCGTCCACGTCATCGATGCCGGGGAGGGCCGGGCACGCCTCACCGAAGCGGTCGCCGCGGGCCGGCCCCCCGACATATACGGCACCGTGCGGGGGATGGTCTACCACCCGTCGCACCAGATTCCCGCGGGACCGTACCTCCCGGCGGCGGCGGAAGGCGAACCGCCCGTGTTCCACCCGGCCGCCGAAAGGCGATTCACTCGGGAAGGCGTCGTCTGGGGATGGCCCCGCGCCTTGTGGTGGGAAACGTGGGTGGCAGATGGGACCGCCCTGGACCGCGTTGGGGTCCCGGTCGACCGCGTGCTCGCCGCGGGATGGGCATGGGACGAAGTCGAGGCGTTCGTGGAGCGAGCGAAGTCTTGGATGGAAACGCCGCTCCTGCTCGAACCGGGCGTCGCCGCCCTGGAACATCTGCTCCTGAACGCCGCCGGTGAGGGCCTCAGGCACGGAACCAATGCGAAGACGCCAACGGCTCAAGAGGCTCCGTACGTCAGCCCATGGGACGAGACGTCGGTGCGGCGAGTTGCCGCGTTTTTGAAGAACCTGCAACAGGCTGGAACGTTTCGAGGCGATGCGGCCGGCGCGAGCCGCACCAGGCTCGAAGGCCTGTTTACCGGCCGGGCCGCGGTCATCGGCCCTGTTGGCCCCCAGCTCGCTCTCGTCGCGCTGCGGCGGGACCCCGAGCGGTTTACGCTCTTTCCGGTTCCCCACCACCCGGACGCCGCTCCGGTCGCGCCGATGGAGCCCGGGGGCTACTTCGTCTTTCGCCAGGAGCCCTACCAAGGCGACGACCACACGCGACTCGCGATGGAGCTAGCGGGGTGGCTGGCTGCCCGCACGGAGAGCTGGCTGAGTGAGGCTTTGGGACTTGTACCCGCCCGTACGGGGTCGTTCCATGCATGGCAAAGTGCCGCGCCGCTCAATGCCGCAAGTCAGGCGCTGCTGGCGGCCTACTTGACCCTCGCTCCCGCGGGCGGTCTTTTGCCGCCTGAGGAGCGAGACGCTTTGGCCGGGCGCCTCGCCCCCCACTGGCAAGTGTTGTGGTCTTCATCCTCTCTACCGGAAACGTGGGCCGAGGAAGTCTGGCGCGTCCTGGAAGGTTCGCCATAGCCGCGCTTTACGCGCCGGTCGCCGCCAAGATGAGCCGGTTGAGAGCCAGGTCCGGGTGGAGGCCTTGGTTGAGCGCCTCCGCGATC
>CALFSR010000022.1 GCA_937916565.1 uncultured Bacillota bacterium
CTCGCCGCCCTCGCGCTCAATGAAGCCGTACCCCTTCTCGTTGCTGAACCACTTGACTCGACCGCGTGCCATGAAACCGCCATGCCTCCCGCTGCTGGTGGTACGACGGGCCGGCAGGCGTCGCGGGCCCACCCGCGCCCATCTGGCTAAAGTCTACCAAAAGCAGCGCTCATCGGCAAGATTTTTTCAGAGAATTGCCCAATGATTGCTTCGAAGCGTGGCCGAGTGACGCACCTACCCCGCCGCCGGCGCCTGCAACTGGGCCAACGCCTTTGCCACATGGTGGCAAGCCGCCCAGTGACCCGGGGCATGCTCCGTAAGGGGCGCCGCCTCGGACCGGCACTGCTCCGTGGCCAGCGGGCAACGGGGATGGAGCCTGCAGCCCGACGGCGGGTTGGCAGGGTTGGGAATCTCTCCCTTGAGGCCCGTGTAGATATGCTTCCGGCGGGGATCGGTCGACAAAACCGCCTGCATCAGGGCTTGCGTGTAAGGGTGATGCGGTTTCTGAACCAAGGCGTCCGACGGCGCATACTCCACAATTTGACCCAAATACATCACCGCGACCCGGTCGCAGAAATGGCGGGCCAAGGACAAGTCGTGGGTGATGAAGACGAGCGACAGACCCCGCTCGCGAACAAGCCGCTGCAGGATCTTGAGGATCCCGCCACGGATAGACACGTCCAGCATGGAGACCGGCTCGTCCGCCACCACAAAGTCCGGCTCCAAGACGAGCGCCCGCGCGATGGCCACCCGCTGGCGCTGGCCGCCCGAGAGCTCCTTGGGGTAGCGGTGCATAAACTCCTCCACCGGCACGAGCTCGACGTCGGCCAAGGCCCGGGCAACCCGCTCTTCCATCTCCTCGCGGCTTTTGGCAATCCCCTGGATGCGCAAGGGCTCCGCCACGATGTTGAAGATATCCATGTTGGGGTTCATGGAGTCGTACGGGTCTTGAAACACGATCTGCATCCGCCGGCGCAGCCGCGTCATTTCTTGCGGCGTTAGCTGCGTGATGTCCTGCCCGTCAAAGAGGACCTGGCCGCCGGTAGGCTCCTCAAGCCGCAAGAGCAACCGGCCCGTCGTCGTCTTGCCGCATCCCGATTCGCCCACGAGGCCTAATATCTCCCCGCGGCGCACGTGGAAGCCCACCCCATCGACGGCCCGCACCGCCGGGCGCTCCCCCCGGAGCGCCTGGCTGAGGCTGCGGCGCAAGGGAAAGTGCTTCACCAGTTCCCGGGCTTCGAGAAGAATGTCGCTGCTTGACGTCGTCGTCATGCGAACCTCACCTCGACCGCTTCCCCGCCCGGCGACACCAGATGGCAGGCGACGCGATGGCGGGCCGCGCCCTTTTCGACAAGCTCCGGCTCAACCCCACGGCATTGGTCGTTGGCCAACGGGCAGCGCGGGTGAAACCGGCAGCCGCTGGGGGGATTGAGCAGGTTCGGCGGTGTACCCGGGATCGACACGATGGGAGCCCGCTCGGCATGAATGTCCGGAAACGCTTGCACGAGGCCTTGCGTGTACGGGTGCCTGGGACGGACGAAAATCTCCTCCACCGGCCCGTACTCCACGATCTTCCCCGCGTACATCACCGCCACATCGTCGCACGTCTGCG
>CALFSR010000023.1 GCA_937916565.1 uncultured Bacillota bacterium
GTCGCTCCCCAGCGACCAGACGGCCATCCCGGCCGCCACCGCGGCGGCCGAGCCGCCCGACGAGCCGCCGGGCACCCGGCCCGGATCCCATGGGTTGCGGGCGACGCCGAAGGCCGACGTCTCGGTCGAGCCGCCCATGGCAAACTCGTCCATGTTGGTTTTGCCCAAGCTAGGCGCGCCGGCCGCCTTGAGCCGTTCGACCACCGTCGCGTCGTAGGGCGGCACCCAGTTTTCGAGAATCCGGGACGCGGCCGTCGTCCGCACGCCGCGGGTAACCAGGTTGTCCTTGAGGGCCACGGGGATCCCGCCCAAGGGAGCGGTCGCCTCACCCCGGGCGCGCGCCTCGTCGTACGCTCGCGCCTGCTCCAGCGCCTGCTCGGCCGTGACGGTGATATAGGCGTTCAGCGTACCGTTGAGCTCTTCGATGCGCTCAAGCAGCGCCTTGGTAAGTTCCTGGCTGCTGAGCTCTCCAGAGTCCAGCTGTTGCCGCAGCTCATGCGCGGTCAAATCGTGCAATGCCAATGGGCCAGCCCCCTCGCCACCGCTGCTTGCGCCGGCGCGCCTTCGGCGCAGGCCGCGCTAAATCGCGCCCGGCGCCGCCAAAGCGCTTACCCTTCCTCCAGGATGCGCGGCACCTTGAAGTAGCCATCCTGCTTCTCGGGCGCACCGCTCAACACCGTATCCTGCGTCATCGACGGCACCACCGCGTCGTCCCGCAGAACGTTGTACACGGGCAAACCGTGGGCGGTCGGCTCGACGCCTTCGGTGTCAAGCGCCTTGAGCTCCGCGGCCATGCGCAGGATGTCGCTCAGTTGCCCGCTCAGCTTCGCCAGTTCTTCGTCCGTCAGCCGCAGGCGGGCCTGCGCCGCCACCTTGGCCACGTCGGCGACAGACAGCTGCGCGCCCTCCGCCGGCTCGCCCGCCGCGGGCGCGCCGGGCAAGTCCTTGGTTTCCATCACCGGATCAACTCCTCCAACTCGTCCTCCGACAACACCTGCACCCCGAGTTGCCTGGCCTTTTCCAGCTTGGAACCGGGGTTTTCGCCCGCGACCACAAAGTCGGTGTTGCGGCTCACCGAACTCGACACTTCCCCGCCGTGCCGGCGAATGAGCTCTTCCACCTCCCGGCGCGTGTAGCGGGACAACGTGCCCGTCACCACGACCCGCTTGCCGGCCAGTCGACCACCCGCAGGCGCCGACGGACGGGAAGCCGTCATGCGCACGCCCGCTTGCCGCAGCCGCTCCACGAGGGCGCGGTTTTGCTCGCCGGCGAAAAAGTCCAGCACGCTGCGGGCAATCTTTTCACCCACCGACGGCACAGCCATCAGCTCATCGAAACCGGCGCCCATCAAACGGTCGATGTCCCCGAAATGCTGCGCGATGTCCCGGGCCACGTTCTCGCCCACATGCCGGATGCCCAGGGCAAACAGCACCCGCTCCAGCCCCGCGTCCTTGCTCGCCTCGATGGCCTGCATCACGTTGCGGGCAGACTTGTCGCCCATACGCTCCAAGCCCGCCAGCTGCTCGTGGGTCAGCCCGTAAATGTCTGCCGCGTCCCGCACCAGGCCCTTCGCGACGAGCTGTTCGATGAGGGCCGGACCCATGCCCTCTACGTTCATGGCATCCCGGGAGACGAAGTGGATAAGACCCTCGAGAAGCTGCCCCGGGCACGCGGGATTGGTGCAGCGGGCGACCGCCTCGCCCGGCGGGCGCACGACGGGGCCGCCGCACTCGGGGCACTCGGAGGGCATTTGGAACTCCCGCTCGCGGCCGGTGCGCCTCTCTTCCAGCACCCGCACCACTTCCGGGATCACGTCCCCCGCCCGCTGGATGACGACCCAGTCGCCGATACGAATGTCCTTGCTCTTGATGTAATCCTCGTTGTGGAGGGTGGCGCGGCTGACGGTAACGCCGCCCACCTGCACCGGCACAAGGCGCGCCATGGGGGTTACCGCGCCCGTGCGGCCGACGTTGACCACGATGTCCTCGACTTGCGTGACGGCCTGCTCGGCGGCGAACTTGTAGGCGATCGCCCAGCGCGGCGTCTTGGCCGTTGCGCCCAACCGGTCGTACAGGCTCCGGTCGTTGACCTTGAGCACCGCCCCGTCCACGGCGTAGGGCAACGTCGCCCGCTGCACCTCAAAGGCTTCGCACCACGCGATGGCGGCCTCGATGTCGGGCACCAGGCGAGATTCGGGGTTGACCTTGAAGCCGAGCTCCCGCAACATGTCGAGCAGCTCGGCGTGGGTTGCCGGCGGTTCGTCCTCCATGTAGCCGACCGCGTAGACATAGATGTCCAAGGGCCGGCTGGCGGTCACCCGGGGGTCGAGCTGGCGCACCGACCCGGCGGCCGCATTGCGGGTGTTGGCGAACAGGGGCTCCCCCCGGGCCGCCCGCTCCTCGTTGAGCCGCCGGAAATCTTCGTAGCGGATGATGACCTCGCCCCGCACCTCGAGCGTCACGGGTCGGCGCAGCCGCAAGGGCACGGCGCGGATGGTGCGGAGGTTGGCGGTGATGTCCTCGCCCTGGACGCCGTCGCCTCGCGTCGCGCCCCGCACCAGCACACCCGCTTCGTACGTCAGGGAAACCGCCAGCCCGTCGAACTTGGGCTCGCACACGTACTCCAGCCGGTCAACTCCGGCCAGCTTGCGCGTCCGCGCATCAAACGCCCGCAGCTCGTCCGCGGAAAAGGCGTTGGCCAAGCTGAGCATGGGCACCCGGTGGACGACCGCGGCGAAAGCGGTCGACGGCGGCGCGCCCACCCGCTGCGTGGGCGAATCGGGCGTGATAAGCTCGGGGTACTCCGCCTCAAGACGCTCGAGCTCCCGCAGCAAGCGGTCAAACTCCGCGTCGCTGATTTCCGGAGCGTCCAGCACGTAGTAGCGGTAGTTGTGGTACTCAATCCGCTGGCGCAGATCGAGGACCGCGGCCTGTACCGCGGCCGGCACCTCCCTGGCCACCGTCTCCCCTCCTTTGGCCAACTGTATTGTTTTCCGCGCCCTGTTTTGGAATCCTCCAGCGGCCTCCGCCGGCGCGTCTACGGCGGCCCGCCGCGTCATACGTATCGTTTCATGAAAGCGAGGTCGTGCCGGTGTTCATCCCCAAGCGCTGGCTGACGGCCGGCGCAGCCGCCGCGATCGGGCTCCTTTGCCTTTCCCTGGCCGCCGGCCGCTGGGCGCCCCAGCCCGCTGCGGTCTGGGTTCCGCTGGAACCGGGGCCAGGCCTGCGCTACCTCGACGGTTACACGGCCGGACCCGCCATTCGCGCGGGCGCCGCCATCCTCATCGAAGCGGAAACCGGCACCGTCCTCTTTGCCCACAACGAGCACGAACGCCGCCCCATGGCCAGCACCACCAAGATCATGACGGCGCTCCTCGCCCTGGAAAACGCGGCCCTCCACGAGGAGGCGACCGTCAGCGCCCAAGCCGTGCGCGTCGCCGGATCCGACGCGGGCTTGCGCCCGGGACAGCGGCTCACGGTGCTCGAACTGCTCCATGGCCTATTGCTGCCATCCGGCAACGACGCCGCCAATGTCCTCGCGGAGCACGTGGCCGGCAGTCAAGACGCCTTCGTTAACCTCATGAACGCCCGGGCCCAGGAGCTGGGAGCGAGCCGCACCCGCTTCGCCAACGCCCACGGTCTCGACGCTCCCGACCATTACTCGACCGCGTACGACCTGGCCCTCTTGGCCCGCGCGGCCATACGCTACCCGACGTTCAGCCAGATCGTGGGCACGCCCGTGTTTCAGCCCCAGAGCATCAGCCGCACGTGGCGCAACACCAACCAGCTTCTGTGGAGCTTTGAAGGCATCGAGGGCATTAAGACCGGCACGACCAGCGGCGCGGGCTACTGCCTGGTGGCGGCCGCGTCCCGCTCCGGCATGCGCCTCATCGCGGTAGTGCTGGGCAGCCCGGACCGCTACGGCGACACCGTCCGCCTGCTGGAGTACGGCTTTGACCGCTTCCACCTTCTTACGCTCGCGTCCCACGGCAGCATGCTGGCGGAAGTCCCGGTGCCCGGCGGGCTGGGCCGGCTCCAAGCCGTCGTCGACGGCGACTTCCGGATCGTCGCCCGGGATGAGGACATCAACCGCCTGCAGGTCCGCCTTGTCCTGGGCGATGTCCACCCGCCGATCCGGGCCGGTCAGCCGGTGGGCCGCCTGGAGGTCGTGGCAGGTCCGGGTGCGCCCGATGGGGCCACGCGCTCTCCTTCGGGCAGCGGCGAGGCCGCGCCCGACGTTTCACCCCGCGCGCTCGCCCACGTACCGCTCTTCGCCCGGGCCCACGTGCCCCGCTGGACGCCCTTGGGCGCCCTTTGGCGCTGGCTCGGGGAACGGCTGCCCTGACGGGTGCCCGGACGTCCGCCGAGCCCGGCCGCTGTGCGGCGATACCATGCTGTTACGACGGACCGGGCCCGACCCGCTCCAGCGGGGCCATGCTGGCCAGCAGCTTTTTGACGCCCTGGCCGGGAAACGCGACCGTGATGACCAAGTCGCCCGCGGACGTCTCGCAGCTGACGACGGTTCCTTGGCCCCACACCTTGTGCTGCACCTTGTCGCCGGGGCGCCAGTCCTGGACGCCGGCCCCGCCTGCGGCGCCGGCCGCACCGGCCGAGCCTTGGCCCGCGCCGCGGGCCGGCTGGCCGCCCCGGGCCGTGGCCGTCGACCCGATGCCGACCGTCCGGGCCGCGCCGCCCAGGGACATGGTGGCTGGCCCGTGGACCCTGCCGCCGGCACCAGCTCCAAAGCCGCCGGCGCCCATGCCCGGCCGCAACGACCGGCCGCCAGGCAGTATCTCCCAGCGGGCCCGCGTCGCTTGCGCCCGCAGCTCGGCCGACCGGTCCTCCACCAGGTGGGAGGGGATCTCGCCGACGAACCGGGAGACGACCGACGCCGTGGGTTCGCCGTACAGCATGCGGAACTGCGCGCACGTCAGGTACAGCCGCTCCTTGGCCCGGGTCATGCCGACGTAGCACAGGCGGCGCTCCTCCTCCAGTTCTCCGGGCTCCATGACGGCCCGGGAATGGGGAAAAACGCCCTCCTCCATCCCCACCAAGAACACGACAGGAAACTCCAGCCCCTTGGCGGCGTGCAGCGTCATAAGGGTGACCGAATCCGCGCCCGCATCGTAGGCGTCCACGTCGGACACGAGCGCCACGTGCTCGAGAAACTCGCCAAGATCTTGCCCCTGCTCAAACTCAAACTGGCGCGTCACGGAAAGGAACTCTTTCAAGTTCTCCACCCGGGCCTCGGCCTCGACGGTGCGCTCCGCGTGGAGCTCCGCCAGATAGCCGGACTCCTCGAGCACCCGCTCTGCCAGGGCTGTCAGGCCCGCGCTGCCCACAAGTTGCCGCCATCCTTCCACCAGCCCGTAAAACGCCCGCACCCGGCTCGCCGCCGCCGGAGACAGCTCCGCGAGGGCCGCATCGTCCCCGAGCGCCTCATACAGCGGCATGCCGACGCTAGCCGCGTAGTCGTCGAGCCGGGCCACCGTGGCGTCGCCGATGCCGCGCTTTGGTACGTTGATGACACGCCGCAGGCTCAAGGAGTCGTACGGGTTGAAAATGAGCCGCAAGTAGGCCAAGAGGTCTTTGATTTCCTTGCGCTCGTAAAACCGCACGCCCGATACGATGCGATACGGCAGGCCGCGGCGGATGAACTCCTCTTCGAAGGTGCGGCTTTGGGCGTGCGTGCGGTAAAGGATGGCAAAGTCACGGTATGACCGCCCTTCCTCGAGCACCCCGCGGCGAATCTCGTCGCCGACGAACGCCGCCTCCTCCCGTTCATTCCCCGCTTGGTAAAACACAACCGGATCACCGTCGGGATTGTCGGTCCACAAGTTCTTGTCCGGCCGGTCCAAGTTGTTGGCGATGACCTCGTTGGCTGCCTCGAGGATGCGCTTGGTGGAGCGGTAGTTTTGCTCGAGCTTGATGACGGTCGCATCCGGGTAATCCCGCTCAAAGTCCAGGATGTTGCGGATATCCGCTCCCCGGAAGCGGTAAATGCTCTGGTCCGCGTCGCCGACGACGCACAAGTTGCGGTGGCGGCCCGCCAAGAGGTTCACCAGCACGTACTGGGCGTGGTTGGTGTCCTGGTACTCGTCCACCATGAGGTAGCGGAACCGATCCTGGTACAGCCGGAGCACCGTTTCGTCGTCCCGGAACAGCCGCACCGTGGCCATGATCAGATCGTCGAAGTCGAAGGCCCCGTTTTGCTTGAGCTTGGCCTGGTACCCCTCGTACACCCGCGCCACCGTGCGCTCCCAAAAGTCGGTCGCCTTGGCCGTGAAGCCAGCGGGGTCGAGCAGCTCGTTTTTGGCGGCGCTGATGGCGCTGAGCATCCCCCGCGGGTCAAACCGCTTCGGGTCCAGGTTCAGCTCCTTGAGGGTCTCCTTGACGGCGGCCAGCTGGTCGGCGGTGTCAAAGATGAGAAAGTGCCGCGGGAAACCGAGCCGGTCCGCATGCCGGCGCAAGATCTGCACGCAGGTGGCGTGAAACGTCCCGACCCACACCTGCTCCCCCGCGGGGCCGATTAGGTTCGTCACCCGCTCCCGCATTTCCCGGGCCGCCTTGTTGGTGAACGTCACCGCCAAGATGCTGCGGGGCGGCACGCCCTTGACCTCGAGCAAGTACGCGATGCGGTAGGTCAAAACCCGCGTCTTGCCGCTGCCGGCGCCGGCGATGATGAGCAAAGGGCCTTCCGTATGCTCGACGGCGGCCCGTTGGGTGTCATTTAAGTCCTTCAGCCAATCGGTCACCAAGGGGTAGCCTCCAGAGGGTCCCGCGCCGTCGCCGGCGGGGTCGTTTTGGGGCGGTGCGGCCGCAGCCCGTGTCAGTGGGCGGCCTGCGCGTCCTTGCGCCGGTTGCGGAGCACGTGAAACACCTGCTTTGGCGTGATGCCCCGCTCGGCCATGAGCACGGTCAAGTGGTAAATGAGGTCCGCGGACTCTTCGAGCAGCGGCTGCTTGGTGTCATTCTTGGCGGCGATGATGACCTCGGCGCTCTCCTCGCCAACCTTCTTGAGGATTTTGTCCAGGCCCTCTCGGAACAGGTAAGCCGTGTACGAGCCTTCCCTGGGATGATCGCGCCGCTCGACGATCACCTGGTACAGCTGCTCGAACACGTCCTGTCCCCGGCCGCCGTAAACTTGATCCGGGTCAAACACCTGTTCGCCGGCGACCGCCGGTTTCCCTTCCCCGTCGATCTCGTAATGGAAACACGACCGGTAGCCCTCATGGCAGGCCCCGGGCCCCTCCTGCTCGACTTTGAGCAAAAGAGAATCTCCGTCGCAGTCGGCGATGATGGCCCGCACGTGCTGGTAGTGGCCCGATTCCTCTCCCTTGAGCCACAGCTTTTGCCGGCTCCGGCTCCAATACCACGCCTTGCCCGTCTCGATGGTGCGCTGCAGCGCCTCGCGGTTCATGTGGGCCAGCATCAGCACTTCGCCGGTGTGCACGTCCTGCACCACCACCGGAATCAGCCCGTTCGTCTGAAACCTCAGTTGCGACCATTCCATTGGCGCAAACCCCCCGACCCTTGTCGCGCGTCCGGTTGCTCCGGCCGCCTACAGCCGCACCGGTACGCCCGCGCGGCGCAAGTACTCCTTCAAGGCCCGAATCTCCACCCGGCGGAAATGAAAAACGCTTGCGGCCAGCAAGGCGTCGGCCCGCCCGGCGATGTAACCGTCCCGGAAATGTTCCGGCGTCCCGGCACCTCCCGATGCCACGATGGGGACGCCCGCCGCCTCCTTGACGCGGCGGTTAAGTTCGTTGTCATACCCTTGCTGCATCCCGTCGGCGTCGATGCTGTTGAGCACGATCTCGCCGGCCCCCAGCATCGCGGCCTCTTTGGCCCATGCGATGACGTCCAGCCCCGTAGGGGCGGTGCCGCCCTTGACGACCACTTCCCAAGCCGCATCCTCCGCGCCCCGTCGGCGCCGGCAGTCGATGGCCAGCACGATCCGCTCGCGGCCAAACCGTTCCGCCGCTTCCTTCAGGAGCTCCGGGCGCTCGACCGCGGCGGTGTTGATGGCGACCTTGGCGGCGCCAGCCACGAGCAGCGCCTCGATGTCCGCCGCCGAACGGACGCCGCCGCCAACCGTCAACGGTACCGAGACCGCCGCCGCCACCCGTCGGACCACGTCCAGCATGGTGCCGCGGCCTTCGGTCGAGGCCGCAATGTCAAACAGGGCGATCTCGTCGGCGCCGTCCCGGTCGTAGCCGGCCGCCATCTCGACCGGATCGCCCGCGTCGCGGATGTCCCGGAACTGCTTGCCCTTTACGACCCTCCCGCCTCTCACGTCAAGACACGGGATGACGCGCACCGGGGCCCCTGGGCTCGTCTCCGGGAGACTTGACTCCATTGGCAGCGCCTTCAAGCAAAACCCCTGCCCTCTTCACGCCCGGGCGCCGGCCGCCACCGCCAGCGCTTCCTTAAGGTCGACGGCGCCGGTGTAAAGGGCCTTGCCGATGATGGCGCCGGCCACGCCCCGCTCCCGCATGCTCGCGATGGCCCGCACGTCGGCCAAGCTGCTCACGCCGCCCGACGCGATAACCTCAACGCCTGCCTGCGCCACCCGCTCCAGGGCGGCCAAGTTGGGACCGGACAGCATGCCGTCCCGGGCGATGTCGGTGAAAATGACTTGCTGTACACCAAGCCCGCGCATTTCGCGGGCAAGCTCCACCGCGTCCTTGTCGGTGCCCTCGGCCCAGCCGCGCACCGCGACCCGCCCCTCCCGGGCGTCGATGCCGACCAACACCCGGCCCGGAAACCGGCGGCACGCCTCCTCGACCAACTCCGGCTGCTCGATGGCGGCCGTGCCCAGGATGACATAGGTAATCCCGGCGGCCAGCACCGCTTCGATGGCCGCCATGGTGCGAATGCCGCCGCCTAGCTCCACCGGAACATCCACCGCCTTGGCGATGGCCGCGGCGACGGAGAGGTTGCTGGGCAGTCCCGCAAACGCGCCGTCCAGGTCGACCACATGCAGGCGCCGGGCGCCGGCCGCCGCGAAGGTGCGCGCGACCGCGACAGGGTCATCGGCGTAAACCGTCTCCCGGTTGGGGTCTCCCTGAACGAGCCGCACGCAGCGGCCGCCGCGCAGGTCGATGGCGGGAATGATGAGCAGGCCCG
>CALFSR010000024.1 GCA_937916565.1 uncultured Bacillota bacterium
GAGGCGTCGATCTGCCGGTAGAGGCGGTTCAAGCCGTACTCCTGCAGCTTAAACTCGAGCTGGTCGTAGCACGTCCACCCCACCTCGCACCCGTAGAGATCGCCGTAGCCGTCCCCGTCGCGGTCGAGGAGCTTCGCGATTTGCGGGTCGTTTAGGTCCTGGATGGTTTCAATGCCGTACTCCTGGGCGAACCACGTCGGCACGACCCAGCCGCGCACCGTGTCCGTGTAGTGCCAGCTGATAACCTCCAGATCCCGCTGGTACCCCCGGAGCAAGGCGTTTTGGTTGGGGAAAAACGCGTCAGCGAAGACGTCCACCTCGCCGGCGGCGATCATGGCGTAAGTGACGGGCACCGTCAAGTCGACGATCTCCACCCGGTACCCGAGGTAGTCCTCGACGAGCACCTTGGAAACCATCGTCGGCAGCCAGTCGCCCGTCCAGTTGGTGAACGAGAACGTCAGCGTCTTGCCCGTACCGGGCAGCCGCTGGGCCGCCGCCGGATCCGCGGCCATCCCAAGACCGGCCGCCAGCGCGACCGCCAGCACCAGCGGGACCACCCGCGTCGTCCACTGCTTTGTCATGCACATCCTCCCCTTTCGGTGATTGTTGATTGATGGAAACGGGTCCGCCGCACCGGCGCGTACCGTCGGCGGTCCGGCGGCCCGCATGGTCACGCCTTGCGCCGCCGCTTGCCCCACGACTGGGACATGCGGTCCAGGATCATCGCGATGACGACGATGGCCAGCCCGCCCTCAAACGAACGGCCCAGGTTGACCTGGCTCAGTCCCCGCAGCACTTCCTGCCCCAGGCCGCCCGCGGCAATCATCGCCGACAGGACCGACATGGACAAGGACAGCATGATGGTCTGGTTGACGCCCGCCATGATGCTCGGCAGCGCGAGGGGCAGCTGCACCTTGACCAGCATCTGCCACGGCGTCGCACCAAACGCTTGCGTCGCCTCCACGACCTCCCGGGAAACTTGCCGGATTCCCAAGTTGGTGAGGCGCACCGAAGGCGGCGTGGCGAAAACGAGGGTGGCGAACACCGCCGGCACCTTGCCGATGCCAAAGAACATGAGCGCCGGCACCAGGTACACGAACGCGGGCATCGTCTGCATCATGTCGAGGAGCGGCCGGACGACGGACAGGAGCCGGTCGCTCTTCGCGCACAGCACGCCCAAAGGAACGCCGATGGCGACCGCCAGCACCACCGAGGTGAGCATGAGGGCCAGCGTCGTCATGGCCCGGTCCCACAGCTGCATGCTTCCGACAAGGTACAGCCCGGCCGCGGACAGCACCGCCCCCCGCCAGCCGGCCACCCGCCACATGAGCACCGCCACGACGATAATGAGCACCGGCCACGGGATCCACAACAAGAAATCCTCCGTGCCGTTGAGGAGCGCGCCGATAACTTGGCGAATGCCGGCAAACAGCGGCGCCAAGTTGTCGACCATCCAGTCGACGACCGCATTCATCCATTGCCCGACGGGCAGGCGAGCAAACTCCATCCCATGCACCTCCTCACGGCGCCGCGCTCGCGGCCGGCTCCCGCATCAACGACGACAGCACCGTCACCCGCACGATGATACCGAGCAGCCGGTCGTCCTCGACGACGGCGATGGGAAACCGGGCCTGGGCGGCGACGGGTATCAGGTCGGCCAGGGGCGTGTCCGGAGCAACCCGGGGAAAGTCCTGGCGCAGAACGTCCTTGAGGGGCAGATCCCGCTCGGCTGCCGCCACGGCGTCGTCGACGGTGACGATCCCCGCCACCCGCTCCTGGTCCTCCAGCACAAACACGCTGGAAAGCCCATGATGGCGCATGACGTGCACCGCCGTGCGGGGTCCGGCCTGCAGCGACACGACGGTGTCGGGCTGGAACATGATCTGCCGGGCCGTGAGCACCCGGGCGGGGTCGATGTCCTGCACGAACTCGGCCACGTACTCGTCGGCCGGCCGGCGCAAGATCTCCTCCGCGGTGCCGACCTGGCGAATCTCGCCGTCCTTCATCACCGCGATCCGGTCTCCGAGCTTGATGGCTTCATCGAGGTCGTGCGTAATAAAAATGATGGTTTTCTTGAGTTCGGCCTGGAGGCGCAGCAGTTCGTTTTGCATGTCGCGGCGGATCAGCGGGTCCAGCGCGCTGAAAGGTTCGTCCATGAGGAGGATGTCGGGATCGATGGCCAGCGCCCGGGCCAGGCCTACCCGCTGCTGCATGCCCCCGCTCAGCTGCTCGGGCAAGCTCTCCTCCCATCCCTCAAGGCCGACGGTCTTGATAACCCGGCGCGCCCGCTCGCGGCGCTCATCCAGAGGCACCCGCTGCAGCTCAAGCCCAAAGGCGACGTTGTCCAGCACCGTCCGGTGAGGCAGCAGCGCAAAGCTCTGGAACACCATGGCCATCTTTTTGCGCCGCAGCTCCCGCAACTGGGCGGGATGCATGGCCGTCACGTCTTGCCCGTCCACCTCGATGCGGCCGTCCGTCGGATCGATGAGGCGGTTGATGCACCGCACCAGCGTCGACTTGCCGCTGCCCGACAAGCCCATCACGACAAACACTTCGCCCTCGCCCACCGTCAAGGACACATCCCGCAGGCCCACCGTGTGCCGGTGGCGGCGCAACAGTTCCTCCTTGCTCAAGCCGTCCCGGCGCAGCTTTTCCAGGGCGGCCCTGGGATTTGGGCCGAAAAGTTTGTACACGTGTTCGACCCGGACCTTGGTTTGCACCAGCCCTTCACGCTCCCTTCCGCCTTGGACTGCGGCGTATAAGCAAAAAGGCGCCCCGGAGAAGGCGATCTCCGGCGCGCCAGCCAAATGGCACCGTAGGGTTGTAGGGCTACCTTCTCGCTCTTTTGGCGCTTACGAGGTTAGCTGTCGGGCTCGGGTAGAGCGGACCCCTACCATCCGTTGACGCAGGATGGATGCGCCCCGCGAGATCTTGGTGGTTCCCCCGTTCCCCGCCTGGGCGGGGATTCAGCGCGTACCTTTTTCAGTTGGCGGTGACAATCTCTTTTTTCATTGTATATGTTGATGCGGCCGCGCGCAACCCGGCCCGGACGCGGACAATCGCGCGGCGGCCGGCAGCCCACAACCGGAAAAGGATTTCCGCGATGTATGGCAGAATATCTGGTAGGTCTGGCAAGGACCCTAAGTGCGGGGGGCTGCAGCGTGCTGATACGGAATCAAGCCGGCCGCACAGCGCGGCTGTTGCTTTATTCGGGCATCCTCTGGTTTTTTGTCGCCTTGGCCGCGGGGGTGGGAACGCTGCTGGTGGGCGCGGGCGCCCTCGACATCGACACGCCCTACGGCCCCGCGGGCGTCGACCTGCTGCAGCCGGTCTTCCACAACACGCTCGTCTTCGGCTGGTTGGCCATGGCCGGTACCGGAGCGGGCCTGCTGCTCATCCAGCGGGTGCACGGGCTGACGCTGGCCAGCGAAATTTGGGGCCAGCTGGCCGCGTGGCTCTGGAACGGCGCCAACGCGGCGGGCGCCGCGGCGCTGGTCATGGGGTGGATCGAAGGCCCTGCCTTCACCGAAATCGTCTGGCCCATCAAGGCCGTCTGGCTGGCTGGACTCGTCCTCCTGCTCCTCAACGTCTATGCCACCTTGAGCCGCGGCGGGACGCCGCTGTATGCGGGCGTCTGGTACGTCGTCGCGGCCATGGCGTGGATGGTGCCGGTATACGTCCTGGGCAGCGGCATCCTCGCGCCGGGCTGGCCGGTGCAGCCGCTGAACGCCTTGCTCTACGGAATGTACACCCAAGGGCTTGTCTGGCTGTGGGCAGTGCCCCTCACGCTCGCCTTGGCGCTGTACGTCGCGCCGGCGGTTTCCGGGCAGCCGCTCTACAGCCGGGCTTTGGCCCAGTGGGGCCTGTGGGGCTTGGTGCTTTTTGCCGGCGCCGGCGCCGAGCGCCTCTTGGGCGCTGACGTCCCCGCTTGGGTGACGGCGCTGTCCGCGGCCTTGGCGGTGCTCGCGCTCGTGCCGGTGTTGGCCAATGCGACCAACGTCCTTAAGACCATGCGGCCAAGCTGGCGCGCCGCGATGGCCGCGCCGCCCGGCCGGGCGCTCATGTGGGGCGTCGAGCTTTTAGTGCTGGCCGGCGTCCACGCGGCCCTGCAGCCGCTCGGCGTCGTCCACGACATCTTCCGCAATACGCTCTTGTCCGTGACCGCCCCGCTGACGGTGCTGGTGGGCGCGTGCAGCTTCCTGCTGTTTGCCGGCATCTACCAGCTGCTGCCCATGCTCCGGCGGCCGGCCGACCGCCCGGGCACGCCGCTGTACGATGAACGGGTCGCCCGGTGGCATCTTGGGGCTTCCGGCGCCGGGGTCGCTCTATACGTGGTCGGCCTGTGGCTCGGTGGCCTCTCGCAGGTCATGGAGAGGGCGGCGTACGGCACCGGCGCCATCATGGCGGCGGCCTTGGGGCCGTCCCTCATGGTGCAGGCGGCCGGCTTGGGCCTTTTGCTCGTGGCGCAAGTGCTCCTCGTCTACACCGTCGCGAAAGCCGCGAGCGTCCCGCAACCCGTCAAGCTGCCGGTCATCATCACCAACCCCTGAGGCTCTTGCTGGTCGCTCGCGAGCGGCCGCTAAAGGTGTGATTACCGGGATTACCGGCTGGCCGGCGCTTGAGCGCCGGCCAGCACCGCGTCCAGGAGCCGCCCGTCGCGAAACGCCTGGCCCGGCCGGGCGTAGCGCGGCTCGACGGCCGCGACGGCCACGTCCAGCACCGCGGCGCGCCCTTGCGCCAGAGCCGGCAGCGCCCGGGCAAGCGCGGCCGTAAGCTGCTCAAACGTTTCCACCCGGTAACCGTCCACGCCGCAGCTGTGGGCATACGCGGCCCAATCGGGATTGTGCAGGCGGGTGCCAAACGGTTCCCGCCCGAGCCGCCGCTGCAGCGACTCTTCCTCCGCGTAGCGGCCGTCCCTGAGCACGATGCAGGCGATGGGCAGCCCGTGCTGCACGGCGGTCGCGAGCTCCGCCATGCTCATAGCAAAGCCCCCGTCACCGGCAAACACCACTACCTGCCGCGCCGGGGCGGCCAGCTTCGCGCCGATGCCGGCCGGCAGCGCAAATCCGGTGCTGCGCCAGTGCCCCGAAAGCAACACCCGGACTTGCGGGCCACGGTAATAGCGGCTGAACCAAAAGGCGTGGTTGCCCACGTCGAGCGCCACGACGGCGTCAGGCACAAGATGCCCGGACAGCGCCTGCACGACGGCAGCCGGGTGAAGCGGGCCGCCTGCCGTGGGTACCTCCGCCGCCTCCGCCTCATGCGCCCGCCGGGCGTGGGCAACCCGGTGGGCCCATTCCGGCCGGTGCACGCGGGACGTGGCTTCCGCCAGGCGTGATAAGACATCCCCGGCATCGCCCCACACTCCCAGGTCCACGGGAAACGTGTAGCCGATGTGGTCCACCGCGCGGTCCACCTGGATGACTCGCGCGCCGGCGGGGAAAAACTCGGGCTGCCACCACGTCGTCCCGGCGGCCAGGATCACGTCAGCCTCCGCCAGCACGTCCGCAGCGGCCTGGGTGCCAAACTTCCCGACGACGCCGAGGTTCCAGGGGTGCTCCGGCGGGAGCATGCCGATGGCGGGCATGGAATGGACGATCGGGGCCTGGAGCCGCTCGGCCAGCGCCAAAAGGGGCCCCGCCGCCCCGCGGCAGCCGAGCCCCGCAAAGAGCACGGGCCGGCGGGCACTCTCGAGCCACGCGGCTGCCTCCCGTATGCGATCGTCCCGCGTCTCCACGCGGCCTCCAAAGTCTTTCGGCGGCAGCTCCACGGCCACAGGGCCGCAGCCTTGCGTCCACATATCCGCCGGCACGCCGATGCGCACCGGCCGGGAAGCGAGCAGGGACTTTCGGAGAGCGTGCGCAAACACGGCGCACGCCTGCCCGGGCGCAGACAGCGTATGGCTGAACGCGGTCGCCTCCCGGAAAAGAGCGTCAAGCCCCGCGTCCTGCGGCCAGCGAAGGCCCCGCTGCTGCGCGGGCAACTCGCCCGTAATGGCCAGGAGCGGCACGCGATCCATCCAGGCGTCGTAGACGCCGTTTAGCATTTGCACGGCGCCGGGTCCCGCGTCCGCCAGGCACGCGGCGACCCTTCCCGTGAGCTTGGCGTAGGCCGACGCCATCATGGCGGCGCTTCCTTCGTGACGGCACACGATGAACCGGGGCGAGCCCGCCCGGCGCAGCTCCTCAAGCAGCGGCAGCAGGGTATCCCCCGGCACGCCAAAGACGGTCTCGATCCCCCACGCCTGCATCTGCCTGACCGCGTACTGGGCCACCGTCATGGACCCGATCATCGCCATCGCCTCCTCGTCTCGCGCCGGCGCCCGGCGCCGGGATTAGTCTGTCCCCGGGCGCAGGAGGTTACAAGACATCCGTTGCCGCGGTCCGCGCACGCTCTTTACGGGCAGGAATCGCTCCCGCCGGGACGTAAGGGAGGCGGAGACGCTAGCGGACATGGAGGAGACGCAAAAACGGTTATGAACGGGGCGGCTGGCGAAACGGTCATCGCTGTCGGTTCGACGAATCCCGCAAAAGTCGGCGCCGTGGAGGCGGTTGCCCGGCGCGCGTTCACCGGGGCGCGGGTCATCGCCGTGGAGGTCGCAAGCGGGGTTTCCCCCCAGCCGCTCAGCGCGGCGGAAACCGAGTCAGGCGCCCGCACCCGGGCCCAGGCGGCCTTGGCCGCGGTGCCGCAAGCCGCCTTTGGCATCGGCCTTGAAGGCGGGCTTGACCCTGCGACAGGCGGCGGCGACCTTGTCAACTGCTGCGCCGTGGCCGCGCGTGGAGGCCGCACCACCGTCGCGTGGGGCGTGCGGTTTCCCCTGCCGCCCAGGGTCGTGGAGCGGCTGATGCAGGGCGAAGAGCTCGGACACGTGATCGACGAAATCACGGGCGTACCGGCGGGCAAAGGGCGCCTGGGCGCGGTCGGCATGTTGACGGGCGGCCTGCTCACCCGGGAAGAGCTTTGGGTGCACGCGATCGCATGCGCCCTCATCCCGCACCGGCACCCCGAGCTATACCCTGACGTTCCGGCGCACTAGGCGACGACCCGTCGCCGCGTTGGGCCAGAACCCGTCGTTATATGGGGCAGGACCTGTCGTTGCATGGGGCAGGATCCGTCGCCGCGCCAGGCAAAAGGGCCGGTCACGCCGACCGGCCCGCGCTTTGATGCACATCGGGTGACAATCGTGCCCGTCCCCTCAGTCCTCGAGGAAGAGGAAGCGCCCGTCCTCCTGCACCAGCTCGCCGTCAAGGTAGATGCGGCCGCCCTGGCGCAAGTCCTTGACCATGTCCCAGTGAATGGCCGACTGGTTTGTCCCCTGGCACTCGGGGTACGCCCGGCCAAGGGCCAGGTGGATCGACCCGCCGATCTTTTCGTCAAACAGGATGTCGCGGGTGTAGCGGGTGATGCCGTAGTTGCAGCCGATGCCAAACTCGCCGAGAAACCGGGCGCCGGCGTCGGTGTCGAGCAGCTTGTGCAGGAGCTCTTCGCCCTTCGCGGCCGTCGCCTCCACGACCTTGCCGTCCTGGAACACGAGCCGTACTCCCTGCACCTCCCGGCCGCCGTAGATGGCCGGCAGCTCAAAGCTGATGGTGCCGCGGGTGGTCGCTTCGTGGGGAGCGTAAAACACCTCGCCGTCGGGCATGTTGTGGCGGCCGTCGGCCACGACGCCGGGGCGCCCCTTGATGCTGAACGTGATGTCGGTGTCCGGTCCGACGATGCGCACCTCGTCGGCCGCGTCAAACCGCTCCTTGATGCGGTGCATGCGAGCCGACGCCGCCCGCCAGTCGATGTTGGTGGCGCCAAACAGGAAATCCGCGTAGTCCTCCACCGACATGTCGGCATCCTGGGCGAGGCTGGGCGTCGGATAGTTGCAGATGACCCAGCGCACCTTGCCCGACATGACGTGCTCCTGGATCGGCCGGTTGGTGCGGCTCATGCGCTGCAGCTTGACCGGGTCGATGCCCGACAGCTCCCGGGAGTTTTCGGGGGCGTCGATGGCGATCATCACGTTGGACTGCTCGACGCTGAACCGCTGAATCGGGTTCAAGTAGTCCAGCTGCGCTTCGGAGGCTTCCTCAAAGAAGATGCGGCTTAGGCTGCTGAAACCAAGCTGCAGCGTGGGGTAGCCGCCGTTGCGCACCACGAGCCGGTACACCGCCTCGATGAGCGGGCGAGCGAGGGGCGAGGACCGGATAAGCACGTGGTCGCCGGGTTTCACCCGGGTCGAATAGTTGACGAGGATGTCAGCCAGCTGTTCGATGCGCGGGTCCTTGCTCACGGCATGTCCTCCTTGTCGCGGCGGCGCGGGCTGGCCCCGGCGGCTGCCGCGCGATGGGTGACTGTTCGGTGGTTCGGCGGCGCCTGAAGCGGCCCCTGCCTGCCGCCCGCGGGCGTTGTCGCAACTGCACCAGATTTTGTTGACAGTACCAAGGACATGGAGATATACTTTATGCTGTGGCTCCATCCTTGACGTTGGCCCGGGGAGGTGGCAGCGCCGTGTTGAGAATGCGAAACTCGTCTGGCAGCCGTTCCCTGGGGTCCAGCGTGTCCGGCTATGCCCGCCCGGAGCCAGCTTCCCGCTTTCTCTGACAGTTCCCTCGTAGCTCCCAGCGGCACTGGTTCCATCGTCGCACAGCCGGGTGCGCGTCCTGGGGACGTGCGCCACCCGGGTGTTTTCGTGTTTCCCGTCGCTGAGGCCGTGTGGGCCTGTACGCGCCCGGTTGGGCCGCGACATCACCAGGAGGAGCAAGTATGACTGCGCAACTTTCCATCGATGTCCAGAGCGTCAGCCGCAAGTACGTTTCCAAGAAGGGACAGGAGTTTTGGGCGCTGCGGGACGCCAGCCTCCAGGTCAAGGCGGGCGAGCTCTTTGGGCTCCTAGGTCCCAACGGCGCCGGCAAGACGACCCTGATCAAGATTCTCTCGACGCTGCTTTTGCCCACGTCGGGGACGGCTCGGGTCGCCGGTTTCGACGTCGTGCGGGAAGGCGACCGGGTGCGCCGGGTGATCAACATGGTGTCCGGCGGCGAGCATTCGGGCTACGGCATTTTGACGGTGCGGGAGAGCCTGTGGCTTTTCTCGCAGTTCCACGGGCTGCCGAGCAAGGTGGCCATGGAGCGCATCGACGAGCTCATGGAGGTCGTGGGCCTCACGGAGCACGCCAATACGCGGGTCAACAAGCTGTCCACGGGCATGCGGCAAAAGATGAACTTCGCCCGGGGCTTCCTGAACGACCCCAAGGTGCTGTTCTTGGACGAGCCGACGCTTGGCCTCGACGTGGAGACGTCCCGCATTCTGCGCAGCTATGTCAAGCGCTGGCTCAAGGAGAAACCGGGGCGCACGATCCTGCTCACGACCCACTACATGGCCGAAGCCGACGAGCTGTGCGACCGGCTGGCCATCATCGAGGGCGGGCGCATCCTCGCGTGCGATACGCCCGCGAATCTGAAGCGCACCATGCAAGATGAGGTCGTGCTGCGGGTGGAGGTGTACCCGGCCGTGGAGGACGCCTCCCGCCTGGCCCAGCTGCCCGGCGTCCTGCGGCTTGTGCCCGACCGGGGCCAAAACGGGCAGCAGCTGCTGACCTGGGGACTCAAGGACGACGGCGCCATCGGCACCGTCATCCAAGCGCTGCAGCAGGACGGGGTGCGCATCCTGCGGCTGGAAAAGGCGGACCCGACGCTGGAGGACGTCTTCATGCGCATGGTGGGAAGGAGGCTGACCGATGGCAACGGCCAGGCAACCAGCTCCTGAGGCGGCC
>CALFSR010000025.1 GCA_937916565.1 uncultured Bacillota bacterium
TGCTTCTGCCTTTCCGCCTGCTTCTGTTCCATGCCGTCGGCCTCGGCCATGTCCACGTTCACCTCTTCGCCTTACTCTTTGCCATGGGGCGGATACGGGATGTCCCACGGCCACGACAGCGCCATGCCCTCGCCCCGGAAGGCGGTGCCGATGATGGTCAGCACGATGAAGGAGGCGAGGAAAAAGGAGTACATCGCGATCATGCACTCGCGCATGTCCGCCTGCCAGCGGCGCTTCACGATCACCCACAGCGAAAACGGAATGAGCGTCATGAAGAAGATCGGCACGAAGATCTCGGCAAACACATCCGAGAACCCGTGCATCTTGAGCCACGGCGCGATGCCGTTGGCGCCGCCGGCCGGCAGGTACTCGTCCACCAGGATCAGGCCCAAGTTCCAGATGGTCGTGTAAATCGCCGAGAAGATCGCGATGGGCACGCCCTTCTTGCTGTAAAACCAGATGCCGGTGCCCTTCTTGCTCCGGTCAATGTAGGGGATCGCGCCCAGGAGCACGAGCACCGCGGTGGGCACCACCACGCCGGCGAGCGCCGGGTGCATGTGCAAGAGGAGCTCCTGCAGGCCCAAGAAGTACCACGGCGCTTTCGACGGGTTTGGCGTCAGCTCGGGATCCGCCATCCGGTAAAACGGAGCCCGCACAAAGATGGCCATGATGGACAAAAACAGCGTGATGGTCAGTGCGCCGATGAGCTCGATGCTGACCAGGTTCGGCCAGACGTGCACCGGCTTGAGCTCTTTTTCGTCAACTTTGCGCAGCAAGTCGTCCTTGCCCTCGCCCGCCGTGGGCTGCTGCACTTCCGTCGCCATGGAGACCGAGTCCCTCCCTACTCAGCCAGCTGCTGGCGCCGCCGCGTTTCCACCGCACGCAGCGTCTCCTCGTCATCGTCCTCGTAGACGGGCGTCGAGATGTTGCCGTCTTTGCGCACCCGCCAGAAGTGGGTGGCCATGAGGAGAATCGCAGCCAGGGGCAAGAAGATCACGTGCAGCGTGTACCAGCGGATCAGCGTCTGCTGTCCGATTTCAAACCCGCCCAAAAGGGCCATGCGCACCTGCTTGCCGATGAAAGGCGTAGCGCCGCCCATCTCCATGCCGACGGCGATCGCCCAGTAAGCCAGCTGGTCCCACGGGAGGAGGTACCCGCTGAAGCTCAGCAAGCACGTCACCAGCAGCAGGGCGACACCGATGACCCAGTTAAAGTCACGCGGCGGCTTGTAGGCGCCGGTGTAAAACACCCGGGTCATGTGGGCGAGCACCGCGAGCACCATGGCGTGGGCGGCCCAGCGGTGCATGTTGCGCAGGAACGCACCGAAAGTGACCCCGGTTTCCAGTTGCACGATCGTCCAGTACGCGTCCTGCGTGGTCGGGATGTAGTACCACATGAGGAAAACACCCGTGAGCGTCAGCAGGACGAAGGTCCACGTCGCCAGGCCGCCCAGACCCCACGTGTAGGTGAGGCGCGTGGCCCGCTTGGGTACCCGCACGGGGTGCAGGTGCAGGGCGAGGCTGTTGAGGATGACCATCGCCCGCGTCCGCTTGTCACGGGGGTAAGGGTTGCGGTAGATGGACTTCCACAGCCGCGACGAGGTGATCCATTTCCATATACTACTCATGTCGTACCCGAGACCTCCCCGGCACGCCTTGGCACACTACGGCAGACCTGTAGTGCGTTCTCCCTGTCGACAATCAAATCCTTCCTGCCCTAGCTTCGAAACCTAATATTCCCCCAGCCCAGCCCAATTACCAAAATGTTTCAGTCCCGCGCGACGCCTTCGTGGGCGGGCGGCCAGCCGAGCTCGCCGGGGATGCAGCGTTCGATCTGCCCGGTCTCGTCGAGGGTAGCCGCCAGCACAAACGGATCGTGGTAAAACGTGAGCCACCACCGGCCGGCTTGCGCCTGCGGCAGCCATCGCTCCTTCTGTGCGACGCTCGTGAGGGGGAAGTTGTCGTACGCCATCACCCACAAAGGGTTGAGGTGGGCGTGGGTGGGCAAAAGGTCGCCCAAGTGCAGCACCGTGTGCTCGCCCGTCGTGATGCGCACCGCCTGGTGGCCGATGGTGTGACCGCCGGTCAACAACAGCTCTACCCCGGGCACAAGCTCTACGTCGCCCTCGACCAGGTGAACCCGGCCGGCGGCCGACAACGGCTGCCAGTGCTCAGGCCAGTACCCATGGCGGGTGCGGCTGTCGGGGTTTGTGGCCGCTTCCCATTCCGCCCCCTGGATGACGTAGCGGGCCCGCGGGTAAAACGGCGTGGCGACGCCTTCCGCCTGGCGCACGCCGCCGCCGATGTGATCCCAATCCATGTGGGTGTAGACGACGTAGTCGATGTCCTCGGGCGACAGTCCCAGCGCCTCGAGGTCTTCCTCCACCGCGGCCGCGGCGGTGACGCGGAAGTTTCGCCGCTGCTTGTCGCTGAGCGCGTTTCCGAGACCCGCCTCGATGACGAGGCGGGCCGAAGGCGTTTCCACCAGCAGCGGGCAAGCCTGCATGGGGATGCTGTTGTGCTCGTCGCACGGGTAGCGACGATGCCACAGCGGCTTAGGCACGGGACCAAACATGGCCCCGCCGTCGAGCCGGAACCGCCCGCCCCGCAGCCAGTGAATCAGAACTGCTCCCAAGTCCAAGACCGCCGCCACGCCGGCGCCCCCTCCACCCCGGCACCCGTTACTCGTACAGCCGCTCCACCGTGCCGGCGTCCAGCCGCCGCACCAGCGCGGTGACAAGGCGGGCCGCGGCCTCAAAGTCGGCGAGGTGCATAATGCCCGCATGGCTGTGAATGTAGCGGGTCGGCACGCCGATACAGATGGACGCGACGCCGCGCCCAAAGAACTGGATGCGCCCGGCATCGGTACCGCCGCCGGGCATGACGTCAAACTGCACCGGGATGCCCTCGGCCTCCGCCACATCGAGCACCAGATCCCGCAGGGCGACGCTGGGAATGAGCGTCGCGTCGTAAAGAAGCACCGTCGGCCCCTTACCTAGCTTGCTCTGGGCCTCCTCGGGCTTCATCCCGGGCACGTCGCCCGCGATGGACACTTCCAGCGCAATCCCGACGTCAGGCTCGACCGCGTAGGCGCTCGTCTGCGCCCCACGCAGTCCCACCTCCTCCTGCACCGTGCCGACGCCGTAGACGGTGTTGGGGTGATCCACGCCCTGCAGCCGGCGCAGCACCTCCACGGCGAGGGCGCATCCGACCCGGTTGTCCAGCGCCTTGGCCAGGATGAGCTGGTCGTTTTTGAGTACGGTGAAGTCGCTGGCGGGCACGATCGGGTCCCCGGGCCGGATCCCCATGGCCAGGGCCTCTTCTTTGCTGGACGCGCCCACGTCGATGAACATGTCCTTCTTCTCCAGGAGCTTCTTGCGCTCTTCGGCCGAGAGTACGTGCGGCGGCTTGGACCCGATGACGCCCAGGACGTCGCCTTGCCGGGTCTTGACGACAACCCGCTGGGCCACGAGCACTTGGTCCCACCAGCCGCCCAACGTCTGGAAACGCAAAAACCCGTCGTCGGTAATCAAGGACACCATGAAACCGACCTCGTCCAGGTGCCCCGCGAGCATGACGCGGGGCCGGTCGGCCGCGCCCCGCTTGCAACCGATCACGCTGCCGAGCCGGTCGCGGCTGACCTCGCCGTAGGGCGCGAGGTACCTCTCCATGACCTGGCGGGCCTCGCGCTCAAACCCGGGCACCCCGGCGGCGCTGGTCAGGTCCCGCAGCAGTGCGAGGGTAAACT
This sequence comes from uncultured Bacillota bacterium, assembly GCA_937916565.1. Taxonomy (GTDB): domain Bacteria; phylum Bacillota; class Limnochordia; order Limnochordales; family ZCTH02-B6; genus ZCTH02-B6. The sequence continues at coordinate 3,748 of CALFSR010000025.1, forward strand.
CCTTGTCCGCATGATCCGCCATCGCTATTGCCTCCTCGCTGCGTCTAATATCAAGCCGTCACCCGATGGGGGTGCCCGGGGGCACGTCCCGGTCGGGAGCCAAGAGGACAACCCCGCCCGGATCCATGGCTCCCAGCACGAGCACCTCGGACATAAACGTCGCGATCTGCTTGGGAGGGAAGTTGACGACCGCCACCACCAGGCGGCCGATCAACTCCTCCTTACGATAAAGGTCCGTGATCTGCGCGCTCGAGCGCTTGACGCCCAAGGGCCCAAAGTCGATGGTGAGCTTGTACGCGGGACGGCGGGCCTCCGGGAAGTCGTCGACGGCTAGCACGCGCCCGACACGGATGTCCAGTTTCTGGAAATCTGCCCACGTAGCCATGAGCCTTTGGTTCGGTGACAGGGGCGAATGTCCCTGCCGGCAACGGTTTGGGCAGGTCGCGCCCGCTGCGGGATCTGTTTGACAAAATCGCATGTAGACAAAGGTGGGTAAACGTGATATAGTTGGACCACATCCCGAGACGGGGTGGCAATATCCGTGAGGAGGTCTATGTTTTTGCAGGAAGGAACCGTCAAGTGGTTTAACGCGGAGAAGGGCTACGGCTTCATCCAGCCGGACAGCGGCGAGGGTGATGTGTTCGTGCACTTCACGGCTATCAACGCCGAGGGCTTCCGGACTCTCGAGGAAGGCCAGCGGGTGACCTTCGAGGTCGTGCAGGGCCAGAAGGGTCCTCAGGCCGGCAACGTCACCGTCATCGGCTAAGCCCGGCGTAACGACACCACTAAGGCACTGGAGGGGCGGGAACAATCCCGCCCTTTCTCGCGCCCAGAGAGGGGCCCCAACCCGCACCCAGCGGACGGGGCCCCTTACGCGCCGTGCTAGCGCGTGGGCGACGGCGCCAAAAGGCGCGCCT
>CALFSR010000026.1 GCA_937916565.1 uncultured Bacillota bacterium
CGCACTGCGGCAGCGAGGACCTCGAGCAGGATCCGGACGTATTGGATACCTGGTTCAGCTCGGCCCTGTGGCCCTTTTCGACGCTGGGCTGGCCGGACAAGACCGCGGACCTGGAGCGCTTTTACCCGACGTCGGTGCTGGTGACCGGCTTCGACATCATCTACTTCTGGGTCGCTCGGATGATCTTCATGGGCCTCCACTTCATGGACAAGGAGCCGTTCCGCCACGTGCTTATCCACGGCCTGGTACGGGACGCCCTCGGGCGCAAGATGAGCAAGTCGCTCGGCAACGGCGTGGATCCCTTGGAGGTCATCGACGAGTACGGTGCCGACGCGCTGCGGTTTACGCTGGTCACCGGCATCGCTCCGGGCAACGACACGCGCTATCAGCCCGAAAAGGTGGAGGCGAGCCGCAATTTCTGCAACAAGGTTTGGAACGCGGCCCGCTTCGCGATGATGAACTTGCAGGACTTTACGCCCAGCGGCGAGGACCTGAAGTCGCTGCCGCTCAACTTGCACGACCGCTGGATCTTGAGCAGGCTCGACTGGACGGCCGCGGAGATCACCAGGCACCTTGAGCGGTTTGACCTGGGCGAGGGAGCCAGGGCACTGTATGACTTTGTTTGGAGCGAGCTGTGCGACTGGTACATCGAGCTGATCAAGCCGCGGCTATACGGCAGGGCGGGCGAAGAGAGCCGCCGCACGGCCCAGGCGGTGCTCTGGCACGTGCTTGAGTCGACGCTGCGCCTCATGCACCCGTACATGCCGTTCTTGAGCGAGGAGATCTGGCAGCACCTGCACCGCGTCACCGGGACGCCGCTCCCCAAGCCGAGCCTCATGCTAGCCGCGTGGCCGGCGCCCGCCGGTTTCCGGGACGAGGCGGCCGAAGAAGACATGGAGGTGTTGACCGAGATCGTGCGCGGCATCCGCAACGTGCGGGCGGAGAAGCAGGTGGAGCCCGGGCGCCAGATCACGGCCATCCTGCAGGCGCCGGCCTCCCGCAGGGCGATGCTGGAGGACGCGGTGCCTTACATCCAGGCCCTAGCCCGGGTGGGACACGTGGACTTTCTCGACGAAACGGCGCCCGCGCCGGGGCAGGCCGTGGCCCTCATCGCCGGGGGCGTGCAGGTGCACTTGCCTTTGGCGGGGCTTGTAGACATCGAGCAGGAAGTGGCCAGGCTCGAGAAGGAGCTCGCCGAAACCGAGCAGCAGCTGGCGGCGGTGAACGCGCGCCTGAGCAACGAAGGCTTCGTGGGCAAAGCTCCGGAGCACGTGGTGCAGCGGGAGCGCCAGCGCCAGCAGGACCTCGTGGAGAAGGGGCGGCTCTTGCGCCAGCGCTTGGATGAACTAAAGGTATGAGCGCCGACGCGCCGGTGACGGTCGAGTATCTCAATACCTTGAAACGCTTCGGGGAAAAGGCGGGGCTGGCCCGCATCCGCTTCCTGTTGGAGCGGCTTGGCCAGCCCCAGGCCGCGTACCCGGCGGTGCATGTGGCCGGCACCAACGGGAAAGGCTCCACGGCTGCCATGATCGCCGCCATTTTGCAGGCGGCCGGGTACAGGACAGGCCTGTTTACCTCCCCGCACCTCGTCCGCTACAACGAGCGCATCCAGGTGAACGGCGCTCCCATCGGTGACCGCGACCTGGAGGAACTGCTTGCTCGGCTGAAAGCGGAAGCGGAGAAGGCAGCCGCCGACCCGGGCATCGGCCAGCCGACCGAGTTTGAGGTGGGCACGGCCGCCGCTTTCGCCTACTTTGCCCAGGCCCGCGTGGACGTGGCCGTCATCGAGGTCGGCTTGGGCGGCCGCCTTGACGCCACCAATGCGATCGCGCCCCTCGTGAGCGTCATCACCCCCGTCGGCTTGGACCACACGCGGGTGCTGGGGACGACGCTGCCGGAGATCGCCTTGGAAAAGGCGGGCATCATCAAGCCCCGCGTACCGGTGGTATGCGCCCGCCAGCCGGCAGAGGCCCGCGACGTCATCGCAGCCCGGGCCGGGGAGCTCGGCTGCCCGTTGCTCCTGTTCGGCCGTGATTACGACAGCCGCCTGGAGGGAGCCGGTCCCGGCGGTACCCGTTTTTCCGTGCGGTGGGGCGACACGTGGGTCGAGGATCTGAAGGTCCCGTTGCTTGGGGCCCACCAGGCGGACAACGCGGCCGTGGCCGTGGCCGCGGTCAGGGCCGCGGGCGAGCGGCTGGGCGTGTCCGAGGACGCCGTGCGGCGCGGCTTGGCGGCGGTGCGGTGGCCGGGACGGATGGAGCTCGTGCCCGGCCAACCGGCGCTTCTACTGGACGGGGCGCACAACGCAGAAGGTGCGCGGGTCCTGGCTGAAGGCCTTCAGGCGGTGTTTCCGGGACAGCGGCCCGTTTTTGTCGTCGGGATGCTGGCGGAAAAGCCGGTGGACGCCGTGCTGCGCACGCTCCTGCCCCTCGGGCGGGCGGCCGTTTTTACGGCTCCCCGGTTCGGCCGCGGGCAGCCGGTCGACCCCCCGGAGCTCGCCCGGCGGGCGCAGGGGCTCGTGCCCCAGGCCGCGGCTGAGCCCGGCCCGGCGGAGGCGCTGGCCCTGGCGCGCGAGTGGGCGGGGGCCGGTGGGTTGGTCTGCGTCACGGGGTCGCTGTACCTGGTCGGTGAGGTGAAAGGGCTTTTGGCAGGGGAACCGCGGGCAGCAAGGGAATAATCTCCATACGGGAGGGTGCCCCATGGCGGAGAAGGCGGGCCGCGGTTCTGAGCGCAAGCGTTCCGGAAAAGGTCGTGCCATGCAGGTCTGGCGCGATCGGTTGTCGTTTGCCGCCACCCTTGTGACCGTGTCGGCGGTGGCCATCTTTCTTGGGTGGCTGCTGGGGCAGTACGCTATCCAGGCCGTGACGGGCCCGGTTTCCACGGCAACCATGGCGGAGCGCCCGGCCACCCCGTCGCCTTCCGGTTCGTCCACGCCTGCGGCCGGCTCGTCCACCGCAACGCCACCGGCCAGCAGCTCGTCAAGCTCATCGGGCGGGCCCGCCGCGGCATCCACCGGCGGTTTTGCGACCGCGACGCAGGCCGCTTCGCCGGCAACGGCAGCCTCCTGCGGCTCGTCCGCGGCCGGCGGCAGCGGCGCCACGACCGGCGCCGCCTCGTCCACGACCGCCACGAGCGGGCTCTGGCGCGTGCAGGTCGGCGCGTTCAACGACCGCAACCGGGCCGACGCGCTCGCCTCGGAGCTGCGGGCCCGCGGGTTTGATGTTTTCGTGACCGGCGCCCCGCCCCACCGCGTGCAGGTGGGGGACTTTTCCGCCGAGGCCCGCGCCCGGGCCACGGCGGACGATCTCCGGGCGTTGGGCTACGAAGCTATCGTGATTCCGCCCGGGTAATCCGGCTTGCCGGGTTGTCTCATGCGTTAGCCTCTGATTTGTCGCTTCCGGGATTCTTGCATGCCCTGGCTTTCTGGTACCCGCGTCGCCTTACGCTTTTGCTCCCTCCTTCCCGTTCCCTTGTTTCCTCATTCCGTGCACTTCCGTCATACGGGCGGGCACGCTGCTTGCGCAGGGCGCCCTTAGGCGGTGCCGTGCGGCGCGGCGGCATAGGTGCAGCCCCGCTGCCGTACGATCCTCTCTGCATGGCCGAAACGGTCGCTGGGAGGAGTCGCCATGGCGCGCTGGTCCGGCCGGGCAAGGGCGGGGCGGGAACGTGTGGAACTCTTGCGCCTGTGCCTACTGGCGGCGGCGCTGTTTCTTGTCTGGGTTTGGCTCCGCTGGCGCGGGCCAGAGCCGGTGATTGTCGTTTGGGACGCCGGGTCCGGGGCCGTCGTCGAGATGGGGCTCGAGGAGTACGTGCGGGGCGTCGTGGCGGCGGAGGTTCCTTTGGACTTTCACCTGGAAGCCCTCAAGGCGCAGGCGATCGCAGCAAGGACGTACGCACTGCGCCGCGTGGAGCGGGGCGAACGGGTGCCGGAGCAGCCGCTGGCCCATGTTTCGTCCGACTTCCGGCGCCACCAGGCGTGGATGTCGCACGAGGCGTTCTTGGAGCGATGGGGGGCGCTGGAAGGGACGCGCCGCTGGGCACGGGTCGCCATGGCGGTGGAGGCGACCCGGGGACTTGTCCTCGTGTACCAGGGGGAACCCATCGAGGCGCTGTACCATTCGACCAGCGGCGGCCACACCGAGGACGCAGACCGCTATTTTACCACCGGTCGCCCGTACCTGGTGGGCGTGCCGGACCCGTGGGGCGAGCACTCGCCCGTTCATACGAGCGTGGCCCGGTTTCCGGCGGCGGTCGTCCTGGAGCGCCTCGCAGGGGTGCCCGCCCCCGGGAGCGGAACATCCGCGGCCATAAGCGTGCTCGCGGGCAGAGAACAGGATCCGGTAATCGAGGTGGTGAGCCGCACGCCGTCCGGCAGGGCGGAGACGGTGGCCGTCGCGGGTAGGATTTTCACGGGCCGCCAGGTGCGGGAGGCGCTCGGGCTGCGCTCAAGCTGGTTTGACGTCGGCATCGAGCAGGACGAGGTGGTGTTTTACGTGCGGGGAAGCGGTCACGGTGTCGGGATGTCCCAGTACGGGGCGGACGGCATGGCGCGGGCGGGGTACGGTTTCGCCGACATTTTGGCCCATTACTACCGGGGCGCCCAGCTGGTGCGGCGCTACTGATTTGTGCACTCGGACGGGATGTTGTACACTGGAAACCGTAGCTGACCAGAGGTCATTATGGAGGGATCGCCATGCCCACCCGCGAGCAAATCCTCGAGGCCCTGCGGGACGTGCAGGACCCCGAGATACACAAAAGCATCGTCGATTTGAACATGGTCCGGGACATCCGGATCGACGGCTCCCGCGTCAGCGTCACCGTGGCGCTCACGATTCGCGGCTGCCCGCTGCGGGACGAGTTTGAGCGCATGATCGTGGCGCGCCTTTTGGAGATGCCCGGCGTCACGGATGTCGACGTGACGCTGACCGAGATGACGCCCGAGGAGCGGCAGGCGCTGTTTGGGGGGGACAAGCTGCAGAAGGTGCCCATCCTGTCGCCCGACTCGCCTACCCAGGTCATCGGCGTCGCGAGCGGCAAAGGCGGCGTCGGCAAATCTACCGTGACGGTCAACCTGGCGGCGGCCCTGCGCCGGATGGGCTATGCGGTCGGCGTGCTGGACGCCGATATCTACGGTTTCAGCGTGCCGCGGATGCTCGGGCTCGACGGCAAACCTACCGCGATCGAGGGCAAGATCATGCCCATGCCGGCCCACGGGCTCAAAGTTATCTCCATGGGCAACTTCGTGGACAACAACCAGCCTGTCATCTGGCGGGGGCCGATGCTCGGCAAGGTTCTGCAGCAGTTCCTCACGGACGTGCTGTGGGGCGACCTGGACTACCTGCTCCTGGACTTGCCGCCCGGCACGGGCGACGTGGCCTTGGACGTCGCCCGGATGATCCCCAAGAGCAACATGCTGATCGTCACCACGCCCCAGACCGTGGCGTCCGGGGTCGCGAGCCGGGCCGCCCACATGGCCGCCAAGGCGAACCAAAAGGTCATCGGCGTCGTTGAAAACATGTCGCATTTCGTCTGCCCGGACTGCGGCAAGGCGACGGCCCTGTTCGGCGAAGGCGGCGGCATCGCCCTCGCCCAGGAGCTGGGCGTGCAGCTGCTTGGCCAAATCCCCTTGACGCTTGCCCTGCGGGAGGCGAGCGATCGGGGCACGCCCATCGTCTTTAAGGAAGGCGCCGAAAACGACCCGGCCCGGCGCGCCCTGGAGGCCGTTGCCCAGAAGATCGCCGCGTTGTGCCCGGTGCCGGTGCGAAGCTAGCGGCTGCCCGACCGGGGCGGCTGCCCAACCAGCGCCGCCGCCGGCGCTGTTGCCGAGTCACCGCCGCCGCGGCAGCGGTTCCCGGTGAGCCGGCGGCGCTTGCGATCAAGGAGGAATTCGGCATGTCCGTGCGGGTGCGCGTACCCGTGCTGCTGCGAAACTTGACCGGCGGGCAGGCGGAGGTGACCGTCGACGGCGCGACCGTCGGCGAGGTGCTCGCCGCCCTGGAGGGCCGCTACCCAGGGGTCCGGGAGCGGCTCTACGACGAGCAGGGCGTCCTTCGCCGGTTTGTCAACGTGTACTTGAACGACAAGGACATCCGGACGCTTGAGGGCGAGGCGACCCCTGTCGCGGACGGCGACGAGGTGGCCATCGTGCCGGCCATCGCCGGCGGCTCGTAGCTCCGGATCGAAGGCAATTCTGCGTAAGCGCACGACCAGAGGCGCCCGCCCCCACATGCCCGGCCGCCGCCCTTCGTAGATTGTAGGGTGGCGAAATCTAGGCGGTGGAGGGTGGGCGTCATGTCTCATCTGGGCATTCCCCACGGCGGGCGGCTGGTCAACCGGGAACTTACCGGCCAAGTCCGGGAGGAATGGCTGGGGCGGGCGAGGTCGTGGCCAGCCGTAGCCGTGGACCGGCGTACCGTGGCCGACTTGCTGTGCCTTGCCACAGGGGTCTACAGCCCCCTGGCGGGATTCATGACCCGCCGCGACTACTGGTCCGTGCTGGAAGACATGCGCCTTGCGTCGGGGCTCGTCTGGAGCCTGCCCATCGTGCTTCCCGTGACCGAGGAAACCGCGGCCTCCTTGCGGGAAGGGCAGTGGGTTAAGCTCGCCGACGAGCGGGGACACGCGGTCGCGGCCATGCGGGTCGAGGACCGGTTTCTCCGGGACGTGACCGATGAGGCGCGGCACGTTTATGGGACAACGGACCCCCGTCACCCCGGGGTGGCGCGCCTTTACCGGGAACCGCGGGTGCTTGTAGGCGGCGCCGTGTGGTTGCTGAGCCGGCCGGCACCCGCTCTTGCGGGCGAGCTGCTTCTTGACCCGCAGGCGACCCGGGCCGCCTTCGCGGAGCGGGGCTGGCGCCGGATCGCCGGTTTCCAGACCCGCAACCCTATCCACCGGGCTCACGAGTACATCATCAAATGCGCCATGGAAACCGTGGACGGGCTGCTGTTGCACCCGCTGGTCGGCGAGACGAAGGACGACGACGTTCCCGCCGCGGTTCGCCTGGCGAGCTACCGGGCTCTTTTGGCGGGGTACTTCCCCCAAAGCCGGGTGCTCCTTGCGGCGTTTCCGGCGGCGATGCGTTACGCGGGCCCCCGGGAGGCGGTGTTTCACGCCATCTGCCGCAAGAACTACGGCTGCACCCACTTCATCGTCGGCCGGGATCACGCCGGAGTGGGCGATTATTACGGCACCTACGACGCCCATCGCATCTTCGATCGCTTTGCCCCCGAGGAACTTGGCATCACGCCGTTGTTCTTTGAGCATGCCTTTTACTGCCGCCGCTGCGCGGGCATGGCCACGACCCGCACGTGTCCCCACGAACCCGACTCCCGGATCAGCTTGAGCGGAACGCTCGTGCGGGAGATGCTGCGCCGGGGCGAGGCGCCGCCGCCCGAGTTTACCCGGCCCGAGGTCGCCGCCGTGCTCATGCAGTCGCTTGGGGCGCCGTGACTGCGGCCTTACCTTGACTATCCCAATCGGAATGGTTAGGATAGGGGCAGGAGGCGATATTTGTGCCGGAGGACGTGCAGGTCCACCGGGAGCTGGACCTCAAGGGCGAAGTGTGCCCGTACACGTTTGTCAAGAGCAAGCTTGTGTTGGAGATGATGGAGCCGGGACAGGTCCTGCGCGTCATCGTCGACTACCCGCCGGCGACCAGCAACGTGCCCCGCAGCATGGAGAGTGAAGGTCACAAGGTGTTGGCCGTGGGCGCGGCCGGTGAGGGCGCATGGGAGATCCTCGTGCGCAAGAAGGACTAGGGGGCGCGCTGGTGTTTCCGTTCTCGGAGGAAGAAATCGTCCGCTACAGCCGCCACATCATCCTGCAGGAAGTGGGCGGGGTCGGCCAGCGAAAGTTAAAGGACGCGAGGGTCCTTGTCGTCGGTGCCGGAGGGCTCGGATCGCCGGCAGCGTTTTACCTGGCCGCGGCGGGTATCGGCACCCTTGGCATCGTGGACGACGATGTGGTGGATCTTTCCAACCTGCAGCGGCAGATCCTGCACCGTACGGAAGACGTCGGCAAGCCCAAGGTCGACTCGGCCCACCGCGCGCTAACGGCCCTCAATCCCGGGGTGCGGGTGGTGACGTACCGCGAGCGGCTCAGCGCGGCGAACGTCATGGACCTGATCCGGGACTACGACGTCATCGTGGACGGCGTCGACAACTTTTCCACCCGGTACCTTCTCAACGATGCGTGCGTGATGGCGGGCAAGCCCCTCGTGGACGCCGGCATTCTGCGGTGGGACGGTATGCTGATGACCATCAGGCCCGGCGAGGGACCGTGCTACCGGTGCGTGTTCCCCGAGCCGCCGCCGGCCGGCGTTATCCCCAGCTGCCAGGAAGCTGGCGTCATCGGAGCCATCGCGGGCGTCATGGGCACGCTGCAGGCTTTGGAGGCCATCAAGCTGATCCTGGGCGTCGGCGAGACGCTCAGCGGCCGGCTGCTGCTGTTTGACGCGCTCGAAGGGCGGTTTCGCCAGGTAAACGCGGCGCAGGACCCCGACTGCCCCGTATGCGGGGACCATCCTACCATCACGGAGCTCATCGAATACGACCTGGCCTGCGAGTTACCGGAAACCGGGGCCGCGGCCGGGCCTACCGAAAGGAAGAACCCGTCGTGACGACATCGACGCAGACGACGTTGCCCGTGGGCCGCTGGCGCGCCGCGGACGCCCTGCAGCTTGTGGGCGGCACGCCCTTGGTTAAGCTGAACCGGGTCGTGCCCGAGGGAGCGGCCGAGGTGTGGGCCAAGCTGGAGTCCATGAACCCCGCTGGCAGCGTCAAAGACCGCATTGCCAAGGCCATGATCGCCGCGGCCGAAGCTGACGGAAAGCTCAAGCCCGGCGGCACCATCGTGGAACCCACGAGCGGCAATACCGGCATCGGCTTGGCCATGGTGGCGGCGGCCCGGGGCTACCGGCTTATCTTGACCATGCCCGATACCATGAGCGTGGAGCGCCGCAACCTGCTCCGGACCTACGGGGCTGAGCTTGTGCTGACCCCGGGGGCCGAAGGCATGCGGGGCGCTGTGGCCAAAGCCCACGAGCTGCTTGAGGAACTGCCGGGGGCGTTTATGCCGCAACAGTTTGAAAACCCGGCGAACCCGGAGATTCACCGGCGGACGACGGCCGTCGAGATCCTGAGCCAGGCCGAGGGCAAAGTGGATGCCTTCGTGGCCGGAGTGGGGACCGGCGGCACCATTACCGGCGTGGGAGAAGTACTCAAGCGGGAGATACCCGGCGTCCGGGTCATCGCCGTCGAGCCGGCCGCGTCGCCCCTGCTTTCCGGCGGCACGCCGGGGCCCCACCGCATCCAGGGCATCGGTGCCAACTTTATCCCCAAGGTGCTCAATCGCGCGATCCTCGACGAGGTCATCCCGGTGGCGGACAAGGACGCGTACGCGATGATGGCCCGCCTGGCCCGGGAGGAGGGTCTGCTGGTCGGCAGCTCCGCGGGCGCGGCGGTGCATGCGGCGATCCAGGTGGCGCTGCGCCTTGGCGCCGGCCGGCGCGTCGTGACGGTGCTGCCGGACACGGGCGAGCGGTACTTGAGCATGACCGTCCAGCCGGCGCCCGGTGACGCCGATGGCGTCGATGGCGTCGCTGCCCGCGCCCACTGATACGCCTCTCGACTCTCCCGTTCCCGAGCAGCGGCAGGGGTTGGATTGGCCGCGGCGGCACGCGCCGGCGCGGCCAAAACCCTGCGCGTTGCGGTACGTCCCGCCGGAATTTGCTGTGCTATAATCGTCCCATGGACAAGCCCATCGTGCTCGCGTCCGCGTCCCCCAGGCGACGGCAGCTGCTTGCCGAGGCGGGACTCCGGTTTTCGCTCGCGCATCCGCAAGTCGACGAGGACGCCGTCAGCGGCGGCTCGCCGCGGGAACTGGCCGAAGGCCGGGCGGTCCTCAAAGCGCAAGCCGCGGCGGCGGCCCTGGGCGACGCCTTGGTCATCGGCGCGGACACGATCGTCGTATGCCAAGGACAGGTGCTGGGCAAGCCTCGGGACGAGGCGGACGCCAAGCGTCTCTTGTCGCTGCTCTCGGGCCGGACCCACCGGGTCGTCACGGGCGTCTGCGTGATCGAGGCGCCGGCGGGCCGCCGCGAGGTCGCCTCGGCTTGCACCAAGGTCACCTTCCGGGAACTCTCGCCCGAAGAGATCGACCGGTACGTCGCCACGGGAGAACCGATGGACAAGGCGGGCGCCTACGGCATTCAGGGCAAGGGGGCGCTGCTGGTGGAGCGGATCGTCGGCGACTACTTCAACGTCGTCGGCTTGCCCCTGACACTCCTTGCCCGCTTGTTAAAGGAGTTTGGCGTGCACATGCTGTAACAGGGGGTGGCGATGGTGGCCCGAGCGCTGGGTCCGGTCGTCATGCGGGAACTGCCCTCGCACGAACGTCCCCGGGAGCGGCTGCTGCACGTGGGAGAACGGAACCTCAGCACCCGGGAGCTCCTGGCCATCTTGCTCAGGACGGGCACGGCGCGCGAATCCGCTCTCGCCCTCGCGGACCGTTTACTGGCCCGGGCCG
>CALFSR010000027.1 GCA_937916565.1 uncultured Bacillota bacterium
GGGGGGGCGCCCCGGCGGCGCCCTGGGCACGCGGGCCACGTTCGCCGACGTGGCGGCGACGCTGGCGGAGTACTTCGGTGTCCAACCTCCCGAATCCGGGACGAGCTTTCTGCGGGACGTAATGGGGTGAAGGTCATGCGAGCCCAGGATCTGATCGAAAAAAAGCGCGACGGCAAGGAACTGACGGAACAAGAAATACGGTTTCTCATCAACGGGTACACGCAAGGCGAGATAACCGATTATCACATGGCGGCTTGGTGCATGGCCGTCTACTTTCAGGGGATGACGGACGCGGAGACGACCGCGCTCACCCTGGCCATGGTGGACAGCGGTGAACGGGTTGACCTGAGTTCCATCGCAGGCATCAAGGTCGACAAGCATTCGACAGGCGGCGTCGGAGACACCACGACCCTAGCCCTGGTGCCGCTGGTGGCCGCTTGCGGTGCGCCGGTGGCCAAGATTTCGGGACGAGCCCTGGGCCACACGGGCGGGACCCTGGACAAGCTCGAGTCCATACCGGGCTTGCGGGTGGAGATGGACGCGCCGGCGTTCGTCGACAGCGTCAACCGCATCAAAGCCGCGGTCATCGGCGCCACCGAAACGCTGGCGCCGGCCGACAAGAAGCTCTACGCCCTGCGGGACGTCACCGGGACCACGGAAAGCCTGCCCCTCGTCGCCGCGAGCATCATGAGCAAGAAGCTGGCCGCCGGGGCCGACGCCCTCGTGCTCGACGTGAAGACCGGGAAGGGCGCGCTCATCAAGCCGCTGGAGGAGTCCAAGAAGCTCGCCCAGACGATGGTCAACATCGGGCAGTTGGCCGGGTGCAGGACGGTCGCCGTGGTGACCGACATGGACCAGCCCCTCGGCTGGGCCATCGGCAATGCCCTCGAGGTCAAGGAGGCCATCGCGTTGCTGCGCAACGAGGGCCCGCCCGACCTGCGGGAGCTGGTCCTCACCCTGGGGACTGAGATGCTGATCCTCGCGGGGATTGCCCGGACGCTGGCGGAAGCCCGCCAGCGGCTCGTTGGCGCGCTGAAGGACGGCAGCGCCCTGGCCAAGCTGCGAGAGATGGTCGAAAACCAGGGCGGCGATCCGAGCTATATCGATGACCCGGACAAGTTGCCCCAGGCGGCGGTGCGGGCGACCGTCACCGCGCCCATCGCGGGCTGGGTGGACGCTATCGACTGCAAGGGCTTGGGACTCATCACCATGGAACTTGGCGCCGGGCGGCGGCGCAAAGAGGACGCCATCGACCCGTCGGTCGGCATCGTGCTGCGCGCGAAGGTCGGCAGCAAGGTGCACGAGGGCGAACCCCTGTGCGAGATTCATGCAGCGACGCCCCAGTCGCTGGCGGCCGTCGAGGATCGGGTGCGGGCGGCGTTTTCCATCGGACCCCGGCCGCCGCAGCTGCGCCCGCTGATTTACGCCCGGTTTGCAGCGTAAGGGAAGGGGCGCCCGGCCGGCGACCGCCCGCCGCACACCCGCCGTGCTACCGGCCCCGGGCCGTGAATAGCCATGGAAGTGGAGTCATGCCCGGAGGGAGGCGGGATCATGCGCACGCCGTGTCCGCGGTGGCGGCTGCGGCCTGGGCTGGTGGTCGTCGCCGGCGTTCTGGCCGCGTTTGCTTTGTTGCCCGCCGCCGTCGCGTGGGCGCAAGCCGGGCCGCAGTTGCCCATATCGGCCCGGGCGGCGGTCCTGATCGAAGCCCACAGCGGGCGGGTGCTGTACGAGAAGAACGCCCACGAGCCCCTGGCGCCGGCCAGCGTCACCAAGGTGTTTACTCTCGTGGTGGCCTTGGAGGCCGTGCGGGACGGGCGGGCCGCCCTGGACGACCTGGTCACCGTCAGCCGCAGGGCCGCCGGCATGGGCGGGACGCAGATTTACCTTGAGGTCGGCGAGCAGATGACGCTCAAAGACCTCTTGTACGGGATTGCCGTCGAGTCGGCCAACGACGCGGCGGTGGCGGTGGCGGAGTACATTGCGGGCAGCGAAGAGGCGTTCGCCCAGCTGATGAACGAGCGGGCGCGCGCCCTGGGGGCCCGGAGCACAAGCCTGAGCAATGCTTCGGGACTCCCCCCGGCCGACATCGGGATGGCTGGGCGCACCCACGTGACATCCGCTTACGACATCGCCGTCGTCTCCCGCTACGCCTACACCTTGCCGATGTTCGAAGAGCTTGTGTCAACGTACGGTCCTTACCGCGTCCGGGTCGGCACCCGGGCCGAGCGGGAGTTTTGGAACCGCAACCGCCTGCTGCGGTCTTACGAAGGCGCAAACGGCATCAAGACGGGGTTTACCCAGGAAGCCGGCTACTGCCTGGCCGCGTCGGCCGTCCGCAATAACCTGCACCTGATCGCGGTCGTGCTCGGCGCTCCCACCCGGGAGGACCGGGACGACGACATCCGGACGCTGCTCAACTGGGGTTTCAGCCAATACCAAGCCCAGGAGGCGGTTCGGGAAGATGAGCCGCTGGGCCGGATGCGGGTGAGCAAAGGCGTCGCCGACGATGTGCCCCTGGTCGCGGCCCGGTCCTTGTACGTGACGGTCGCCCGGGGCGCTTCGCCCCAAATCGAGCGGGAGCTTCGCCTGCCCGAGCGGGTGCTGGCTCCGGTCGAGCCGGGGCAGCCGGTGGGCGAACTCATCGTCCGGATCGACGGCCAGGAGGTGGAGCGGGTTCCTGTGGTGGCGGGCGCCGGCGTGCTCCGCGGCGGAGCGTGGGATTTGGTGTTGCGGGCCGTGCGCCGCTTGCTCGGAAGCCTCGTCTCCTGATCGGCACGGACAAAAATCGCGCGCGACACGCAGGAACTCTCGTGACAATACCGAAAGTTTCACCCCGTCTCTGGGGGGTGAAACCCGGTGCACATGGAAGCGCGGCGTGTGGGCGAAAGCCTCATCGTCCGCCTCAAGGGCGAATTAGATCTGAACACCGCAGAAGCCTTTAAAGCGTTCGTCCGGGAGGAGTTGGCCGCATCCCGCCGCGTTCGCCATCTCATTCTCGACCTGCGGGCGGTGCCGTTCATCGACAGCTCCGGGGTGGGCGCGATCCTCGGCCGTTACCGGGAGATCAAGGAGGAGCGGGCCGGGCGGCTCATCGCCTGGGGTCCCCGGCAGCCGGTCCGGCGGGTGCTGGCGCTGTCGGGCCTCGTGCGCGTGATGGACGTCGTCGACACGCAGCAGGAGGCGCTGGCATTGCTGAAGGAGGGGAACCGCAATCCATGACGCTGCCGGATGGGATCGCGAACCGGGTGGCCATGGAGTTTCCGAGCAAGGCGGAGAACGTGGCCTTTGCCCGTACGGCTGTCGCGGTGTTCGCCTCGCAGCTCGATTTCACCCTGGAAGAACTCGATGAGATCAAAGTGGCGGTGTCGGAGGCGGTTTCCAATGCCGTCATCCACGCCTACGGAGACGCCGTCGGTACGGTGCGGGTGGAGGCCGTGATTACCGCCGAAGGCGAACTGGTGGTGTGGGTGCGGGACGATGGCCGCGGCATCGAGGACGTAGGCACCGCTCGTCAGGCCCAGTGGACAAGCCGCCCCGAAGAGCGCATGGGGCTCGGGTTTACCTTCATGGAGGAGTACATGGACGGGGTGGAGGTGGACTCCGCACCCGGTGCGGGTACGCGTGTCACCCTCCGCAAGGCGCCCGCCCGGGCTCGGGTCGCCGGCTGAAGGGGGGCGGCCGCCGGTGGAGGCGCAACCGGTTCCGATGGGTGACGCCGGCGCGCGGCGCACCCGCCCCGGCCTGTTGTCTGCCGCGGAAACGAACGAGCTGATTGTGCGCGCCCGGCGGGGCGACCGGGAGGCGCAAGACCGCCTCGTGCAGGCGAACATGCGCCTGGTGGCCAGCGTGGCCAACCGGTTTACGGGCCGCGGCATGGAGTACGAGGACCTGTTTCAAATCGGTTGCATCGGGCTCGTCAAGGCCATCCAGCGGTTCGATACGCGCCTTGGTGTTCGTTTCTCCACATACGCCGTGCCCGTCATCATGGGTGAAATCCGGCAGGCGCTTCGGGCCGAGCACCCCCTTAGGCTCGGCCGCAGCCTGCACGACCTGGCTGCGCGTGTAAACGCCTGCCGGGATGTTCTCGCGCAGCGCCTGGGACGGACGCCGACGGCGGCTGAAATCGCCGCGGAGCTTGCCCTCGCCAAGGAAGACGTCGTCGCCGCCCTTGACGCGTTCCAGCCCGTACAGTCTCTCGATGAGCCGCTTTCCGCCGCCGGCGGCGACGATTTGCGGGTCGGCGACCGCATCGCCGGGGGCGCGGAAGCGGACGTTTGGCTCGACAGAGCGGCGTTAAAGGCGGCCCTCGCGCGACTGGCCGACTGGGAACGTCGCCTGGTCGTCCTGCGGTTTCTCCTGGATTTGCCCCAGACCGAAGTGGCCCGGCGCCTTGGGGTGTCCCAGGCGCACGTGTCCCGCAACGAGCAGCGGCTGCTCTCGGCGTTGCGGGAGTGGCTCGCCTAAGGCAGCGGTTTCGAGGCGCTGCGGGTGGATTTGTCCACGCCGAGGGCCAGGGCAGTGTGACTCGGCTCGCCCAGCCGCCACCTTCCGCCGTCCCCGGAATTTGCCTGCAGGGCGCCCCCGGCAGCGGTCGAAGTGCTCCTATAGCAAAGCGTCTCCCCCATTCCGTAGACTCGGCAGCCATCGTCAAGACACCGTCGAAGGAGTGGACCCGTCATCGTGACCACCATCAACGGGGAGAACATCACACTGCGGCCGATCCAGGAGGAAGACTATCCCCTGCTCGTCAAATGGGGCCGAGATCCCGAGCTTGAGCGCCTGCTCGAGGGCGACTATCCCCGGTCCCTGCCCGACGTGCCTGCTTGGCACCAAAAGGTGCTGAGCGATCGCCACCGGCAGTTGTGGGGCATTGAGCTTGTGCAGGTGGGGCTTATCGGCGACATGGAGCTTGACCATATCGCCTGGCGCAGCGGCGACGCGGAGCTGCGCATCCGCATAGGAGAGCGGGGATACTGGGATCGGGGCTACGGCACCGAAGCCGTCCGGTTGCTCCTGGCGCATGCCTTCGGGAACTTGAGGCTGCGGCGGGTGTACCTGCGGGTGTTTTCGTTTAATGAGCGGGCTATCCGTTGTTACCGGAAGGCAGGCTTCCGCCGGGAGGGAGCCATCGTGCGCCGGGCCGAAACCGGGGAGCGCCGGGAGGTTTATCTAATGCGCATCCTGCGGGACGAGTTCCTGCGTCCAGGCCGGGAAAGAGCCCAGGCCTCCTAGGATCCGGGAGCAGCCCGTTCGGTCTGGTTTCCCAAGAAAATCCGAAGGACAGCGCGCCTGCCCGGCCCTGCCTGGTGCAGGCGCTTTTTTCTCCCGCGGGCGCGCAAGGATTACCCGCGCCCACGTAGAAGATGTGGACGAATCACGCAGGAAATCTTGCCATTGATTGCCCCTGGCCGTGGAGGGAGGAAGCCTATGCTTGACATTCTCGTCAAAGGCGGTCCCGTGATGATCCCCCTGCTGTTCTGTTCGGTGCTGGCCGTGGCCGTGGCGCTGGAGCGGCTGTGGTACCTGTACAGCACGCGGGTGGACTCCGAGGACTTGATGGACGAGGTGAAACTCGCTCTAAGCCAGGTAAAGCTGCTGGAAGCAGTTCAAATCGCCAAGCGGTCCCGCAGCCAGGTGGCAGCGCTGGTCGCCACCGGCATCGCCTACTCGGACCGGCCCCGGGAGGAGCTGCGGGAGCTGCTTAACGAAGTTGGCCGGGACGAGGTGTTCAAGATGGAGCGGCGTCTTGCGGTTTTGGACGTCGTCGCGACCATCGCGCCGCTGCTCGGCCTGCTCGGCACCGTGACCGGCATCATCCGCACGTTTAACGTTATCGGCGCCCTTCAGGGGCTCGGTTCACCGCAGGACCTGAGCCTCGGTATCGCCGAAGCCCTCATCACCACCGCCGCCGGTCTTGTCGTCGCGATTCCGACCGTTTTCCTGTACCAGTGGATCAGCAGCATCATCGACCGGCGGGTGGCGGAGATGAACCGCCGCAGCGGCGAGCTCCTGGAAGCGTTGGCCACCTTGCGAGGTGAGTGACGTGGCGATCGAGCGGCAGCGCCGGCGTCGGCCAGCGATCAACATCGTGCCGTTGATCGACGTCATGTTCTTCCTCGTTCTTTTCTTCGTCGTCTTTACCACCTTCCGCACGGATCCGACCGGCATCCGCGTCGACTTGCCGCGGGCTTCCACGGGCGCGGTGCACGAGCAGTCGGAACTGCGCATCACGGTGACGCAGCAGGGCGCCATGTTCATCAACGGGCAGGCCGCCACCGCAGCACAGGTTCGGGCGCAGGTGCAAGAGGCCGTCACCCGCCGGCCGGACACGTTGATCATCGTTTCGGCCGACCGCCGGGCCTCCTACGACAGCGTCGTGCAGGCCATGGACGCGGCTCGCCAAGGCGGCGGCTTCCGCATAGCGCTCAGCGTCGAGCCCCAGCAGTGACCGCGGCCCGGGCGAGGGCGATCATCCGGGACAATGGGAGCGCGGTCCCGCGTTTGCATGATGGCCCCGGCGCCCGGCGAGGCAGGTGACAAGGACGTTGTTCGCGGACGAGCGGGAAGACGAGTCGAGACTGCACTGGTTTCTCATCATCTCGGTGCTGGTCCATGCATTGCTCATCTGGTTGTGGCCGCAGTGGCAGGCGATGACGGTCACCGGCGTCGGCCTTGACGCGGGTGGCGTCATCGAAGTGGTCACCTTGCCCGGGGATCCTTCGATCCAGCCGCAGCCGCCGCGGCCCGGCCAGCCCGTGCCCGCCGCCGCCGA